>JALCDS010000005.1 GCA_022641775.1 Clostridiaceae bacterium | reverse complement strand
TCAACTTCGTTCATAAGATTTGAAACTTCATCTGTTGCTTTTACACTTTTATTGCCCATAACAATAGCGCTTGCCATTGTTGGCGGTTTATTTTGATCTTCTGCATTTGCGCTGCTATCTGAAGAGGCGTCTTCATTATTGGTTTCGCCTGTGTTTTGTGTTTGTGACATTTCATAGGTTACGTTGTCAGGCACGTTTGCAGCTGCAGACATTTCTTCTGCCCAACGTTTCACGTCTTCAGGCATATCATCGGCTTTACCTTCCGCTTGATATTCTTTTATCTCTCTTATGGTTAATTTATACCAATCAATTTTTTGTCCGTTTACAGCATTTATTGCATCAACCATGGAATTCTCCTTTAAGGCATACTTTCTCTCAATATTTATCGGTATTTAGAGATATAAACTTTATACTTTGTAAACTTATGTTACAAAAATTATATAAATTTGATATAAAAAGTCAATAAATTTCGAAATGAATTTTTTATATAAGTACGAGAGATAAATAAAGAAGAGATTTAAAGAGAGGACTTGCAAAATGGCACGTTTAGTTTTATTTGAAGATAAAATAACTGATACATACAAAACAACTTCTGATGCAATAAAAAATGTAAAATTGACAGATAAATTAATAATCAGAAAGAGCTTGGTTGATATGATGAGAGAATCATTCTTCCGTGGTTCAAACAAATACGGTTATAACTTTATCGCATAAAAAAGTTTTGTTCGTTGGAAAGACGAAAAAGGAAATAAGGAAAGAAATTAAGGAAACAACGAAGAATAAGGAATAGGATTTAAACAGAGCCGGTATAATTACCGGCTTTTTATTTTATAAATTTGTAAATAAACCTAAATTGCAAATATTAGGAATGCAAACATAAAACATAGAGAAATAGAGCTTAATACAAACCAAGCGTGCATTACAGGGTGTTGATAGTCCCAAATTTCTTTAATTGTTGCGGCTGCGTGTGTAATAACCTGCATAAACTCATTTTCTCCAAAACAGAAATATCTTTTACATATTCTATTATCAACATATTTCAAAATAGGTCATCACCTAATTGGTTGATTATTTATATACTTTAAGGTATTATCTGGTTGTATGAATAAACCTGAACTATTGATGCCTGCAGGCAACTTGGAAAAACTTGAATATGCTGTTCGTTACGGAGCTGATGCCGTATATTTTGGTGTCGTGGATTTTAGTTTGCGTGCGATGCGAAAAGGGTCTCTAATTACTATGGAGAACCTAAAAGAGGCAGTAGATCTAGCCCATTCGTTGGGTGCAAAGGCTTACGTTACCATAAATATTTTTGCATTTAATTCAGATATTGAATTGCTAAAAGAGGCTTTGCCAAAATTTAAGGAAGCTAATCCTGATGCGTTTATTGTTAGTGATTTTGGAATATTCAATATTTTAAAAGAAAATACGAATGTGCCAATTCACGTTAGTACGCAAACAAATTCTTTAAATTATGAATGTGTAAAATTTTGGAAAGCTCTTGGCGCATCACGTGTTATTTTGGCGCGGGAACTTTCAATTGAAGATATTGCGGAAATCAGACGGAAGGTTCCGGATATTGAATTGGAAAATTTTGTTCACGGTGCACAATGTATGTCTTTTTCAGGACGGTGTCTGTTAAGTGATTACTTTACGGACGGTGAACGTGGCGCAAACCATGGAAATTGTTACCAGCCTTGTCGTTGGAGCTATGAATTGGTATCAAAAGATAGAGATACTGCAAGATGCGAAGTTGTAGATACTCCGCGAGGTTCTCACATAATGAGTACAAAGGATTTATGCTTGGTAAAATATTTGCCTGAATTGATAAAATCAGGTACAAATTCACTAAAAATAGAAGGTAGAACAAAGAGTTTGTATTATGTATCCGCAGTTGCTAAAGTTTATCGTCAAGCAATTGATGAAGCGTATGAAAATCCGGATGCGGATATGGAAAAGTATTATAATGAACTTTTAAAAGTTGGAAATCGCGGTTATACTACAGGATTTGCTCTCGGAAAACATCCTTCTGACGGGTATAGCTATGATATTTCTTCTGGACTTGCCGGCGCAGATTTCTTGTTTGAATTTTTGGGTGAGGAAAAAGACGGCTTTTACAAAGTTAAAATTAAGAATAAAACAAATTTGAATGATGAAATTGAAATTATATCTCCGAGTGAGCAATTTATGACAAAGGTTTTAGAAATAAGGGATAAGGATTTTGTAGAGATTCCATTGGGGAATACAAATGATGAAATTTATATGAAATTTGCGACATCCCCTGTTGAATACAAGTACGCTTTAGCTCGTACGCTTGGCATTAAAAACCCACAAAAAGATAAGGAAAATGTATGTTCTTAAAACCCGATTATAATTTGAAAAGAATTTTTGATATTGATTTAGACGAGTTAAAAGCGCAGGGTGTAAAAGCTATTCTGTTTGATTTGGATAGTACATTGATGGCATCAAAGACCGCAGAATATTCTCCCGAAATAAAAGAATGGTTAAAAGGGGTAAGAAAAGATTTCTTTATTGCTGTTGTATCAAATAATAAAAATCCCGAATATATTGAAAAAGTTACATCTGTTACGGATTTTCCGGTACTGTTTAAGGCAAACAAACCGAGTCCGAAACGTGCTAAAGAATTTTTGAAAAATCAAGGTTATGATTGCAAATCTACAGTTTTGGTCGGAGATAGACCTTTGACAGATATTTGGTGTGGAAAACTTATGGGTTGTAAAACAATCCTTGTGGATTCAATCACCGCAGATACAGAAAATTTGCCGACAAGATTTGTAAGGCATTTGGAACGCATTTGTGTAAGAAAATAGCTATGAATTAAATGCTTTTTGTAATTCATCTAAAATGGATACATAGCACTTGATTTCTTTATCGTTTGCTCTGTTGATGATTTTGTGAGCTTTGGCCTTTAATGAATTATCTTCTATGGAATTTATATTATCAAAATCAGAAAAAGACATTTTTAATATTGAAATTATTTTTATAAAATTATCAAAAGTAGGGAAATTAACGCCATTTTCAATTCTGGACATTTGTTTCTCATGAATTCCTACTAATTCTGCAAGTTCACATTGAGTAATTCCTCTTTGCTTCCGGAATGATTTTATTTTTTTCCCTATATATAGTTTATCCATAACCTTAACTTTTTTTAGTACCTTTTTGAATATTACAAGTAACATTCATATTTACAAACGTCTTTTGACATTGATATTTATATTGACAATATCCCTATTTTATATTACCTTATTTGTGTATATTAGAGTAATACTTATGAATAGAACTTAGTAGTACCGTTTATAAGTAAATTTAGGAGATATTGATATTTATGCTTATAAAACTATTATCATGTTTAATCCCGATAAGAAGTTTACGTGTAAAATTCAGGAAATTCTTTTATTCAATCCAAATAACATTTAATGCAATGTCAATCGGTCAAAATTTTAACTGTAATAAATTTTCAACCGTAAATAAATTTACTTATATTGGTAATAATGTTTTTTTTAATGGTTTACAAGTAGTAGGGAATGCAAATGTAATTATAGGTAATTATTTTGTTGGGGGCTTTGGCAGCTTAATTATTTCTTCTAGCCATAATTATGAAGGTGATTTATTGCCTTATGGTGGTGAGGATATAAAAAAGGGTGTAATAATTGAAGATTTTGTGTGGTTGGGAGCCCATTGTATTATTCTTCCAGGAACACACATTGGTGAAGGTGCGGTTATTCAAGCTGGTGCTGTGGTTCATGGTGTAGTTAGGCCGTATTCAATTGTTGGTGGAAATCCAGCTAAGATTATAAAATTTAGAAATATCGAGCATTTTAATAAAATTAAAGAGATGATGTATGCTCAAAAAATTTGACAGAAACCCTTTATGTCATAGAATAGAAGAAAAAGGGGTCGTTTTGAGTAAAAAAGTTTTATTAATAAGGTTGTCTTCATTAGGAGATTGCATCTTTAATATTCCGCTTGCAAACGTTTTGAAACGCAACGGTTATGAAGTTACGTGGCTTGTCTCAGAAAAAGGTTATGATGTCATAAAAGATAATTCGTGTGTTGATAATACAATTCTTGCACCTATGGGTTTGTGGAAAAAAAGAGGATTTTCTCTCGAAAGTTTCCGAGAGTATATAGAAATTATGAAACAAATACGTGCGGAAAAGTTTGATATCGTAATTGATACTCAAATGTTGATAAAAAGTATGTATTTTAATATATTTTCCGGTGCAAAAAGAAGAATAGTTGCCAAAAATGCAAGGGAATTGTCTATGTTTGGCGGAAATGAGTGGATTGAAGCTATTAACAAAGACAAAACAACTTCTGCTATCAAAAATTATTTGAGGTTTGCTGACTATTTGGGCTTGGATACATCAAATATTGAAGTTACTTTGCCTGATTCATCCCAAGAGGCAAAAGAAAAAATACAGGAAATTTTAAAAGAAATTGATACAACAAAACCTATTGTTGTTGTCGCTCCTGCTACAACTTGGGCGCCAAAACATTGGGCACGCAACAACTGGCGGGAATTAATTGCAAAAATTGAAGATAAATATAATTTGATTTTTACAGGAACAGACAAAGATAATGATCTTATAAAATATATCGGTGGTGACAGACATATAAATCTTGCAGGTAAAACAAATTTGAAAGAGCTGATTGAATTATTCAGACATACGGATTTGTTGTTATCATTGGATTCTGGAAGTACTCATCTTGCTTGGGCTACACAAGTTCCTAAAATCATTACTATTTTTTGTTGTACTCCAAAATCATTATATGCACCTGTCGGGGATAAGATGAAATACAGAGCTTTGAGCGGGCATTTACCTTGCCAGCCTTGTCATAAAAGGAAATGCTTTTTGGCGGGAAAGGAACAAAATTTGTGCACAAAACTTCCAAATGTAGATAATGTTTTGAAGAACATAAAGGATTTGATGGGAGAATAATATTGAAACTTGTAAAAAGAAGATTTAAAAATGGTTATGAAACTGGGCTTTTATTTGGATTTTTACCGATATTTATGGTAAGAGTAAAAAAACCTGTATTTGATGAAAATACATTTTTTGTTTGGGAACCTTGCAGTTCAAACCATGCAGAAGTCGTTCCGGGGTTTGCAAAATATTTGTTGGATTTGGGTTACAAAGTTTCTGTTTTGTATTCACCTGTAGAATCAAATGAAGGGTTGTTTTCAAGATTTGAAAATAATAGCAATTTGATAGTTAACAAGTTGACTAAAAAAGAAGCTAAAAAGTTTTTTAAATATTACGGGATTGAAAATGCAAAAGGGATAATGATTACAACAGGTGGAGTTGAAAGAGATGAGCAGTATGAATTTACGAGCAAAAAACTCCCCCATCAAAGAGTTTTGAAAGTTGAACATTCCGCCACTGTATTTGATTATATTCCGAATGGTGAAAAAATAATAACACTTCGTAAAATGAACTATAACGGTGCTACAACTGTTGAAGTTAATCCTCATTATTTTGGAAAAGTAGAAATTACGCAAAAAAATTCTGATATAACGAATTTTATTGTAATCGGAGCTTTAAGAGCAAATCGTCGTAATACGGATATGTTGGTTGCAGCAGTTCAAGAACTACAAGAAAAAGGATTTGAAAATTTTAAAATTACGGTTGTTGGAAAAGGATCAATCAAACATTTTCCGACAAGTTTACACAAATATTTTGATATAAAAGGACGTTTGAATTTTTCTGATATGTATAAAGAGATGGAAAAAGCTGATTTTTTCCTTCCGCTTTTGGATGTTGAGAATAAAGAACATGAAAATACTATTACCACAAGTACAAGTGGAAGTTTTCAATTGATTTATGGTTTTAAAACACCTGCAGTTATGGCTGAAAAATTTGCGAATGTAAACGGATTTACAGATAAAAACAGTATTTTATATGAAGGAAATGAAGACTTATCAAAGGCTATGCAAAAGGCTATAAAGATGACTCCAGAAGAATACACTTTGCTTCAAGATGACCTTGCAAATTTCACTAAATCCTTGTACAATCGTTCAAGAGAGAATTTGAGGAAGTTGATTGATAATGAATAAAATCCCTGTAATATTTACATTTGATAAAAGAATTATTCTTGGTGCTACTGTTGCGATAAAAAGTTTGATAGACTGTGCAAATCCTGATACCAGTTATCATATATTCGTTTTTTATCCTGATTTGAGCAATTCAGATATGAATGAATTGAAAAATATGGTTGAAAAATCCGGCCGGCATGAAATTTCTTTTATTTATATTGATCCTAAAAGGTTTGAAGGTGCGCCTAAAAACAACGGAAGTTGGACAGAAATTGTTTATTACAGACTTTTAGCACCTGAATTGTTGAAGGATTATGATAAAGCTATTTATGTTGATGTGGATGTTTTATTTAAAGGTGATTTGACTGAGGTATATAATACAGATTTGACTGATTATGAAATAGCTGCAGTTCCTGTTGAGGTGAATTCACCAAATACTATTTGCCACAAATATTTTCCGGAAAATAAAAATAAGTGGATTTATATTTCAAGTTTTATTGTATTTAATTTAGAAAAAATGAGAAAAGAAAATATTGTTCAAAAGTTCTTTGATACTATAAAAACTATAGACAAGCGTTTATGTTTCTTTGACTTGGATGTTTTGAATATTGCATTAGACAATATAAAACCTTTGCCTTTTACTTATGGTACATTTCAAAGTGTAATGTGCAATGAAGATGTAACGAAAGCTGCAGAATATGGATTTTTAAAAGGAATTTATTCTGTAGAAGATTTAGAAAATGCAAGGAAAGATGTTGTATTTGTTCATTATGCAGGAGATATGGGAAAACCTTGGCGAAGACATCATATCCCGAGGGATTATAAACAATGTATGGATTCTATTCCCAAAAAACTAAAGAGATTTACTTTCCGTGATATTAGAAAAAGATTTTTTAGTAAGGACTGATTTATGAACAAATCTGTTATTATAACTTTAACATTTAATCAGCTTGAAAGTGCGACAAAGCCTTTTATTGATTCTCTTTACCGTTTTACAAAAGATTTTGATTTGATAATTGTTGATAATGCTTCAACTGATGGAACAAAGGAATTTTTAACTCAATTACAAACTGAAAAAGATAACGTAAAAGTTATTTTTAATGACAAAAATGAAGGTTATTCAAAAGGGAACAATATCGGATTAAAAGAGGCATTAAAAGGTGATTATGAATTTGTCGGGCTTTTGAATAATGATATTTTGTTTACTCCAGATTGGCTGGAGGATTTAGAAAGAACACTGGATTCTGACAATAAAATAGGAATGGTTTCACCGAGAATTAATGATAAGTGTAAGTTAACGGTTGAAAATTATCTTGATGGTTACAAAAAATTCTTATCAAAATTTAAAAATAATATTAGAGAAGTAGTCACTCCGTATTTTTGTTGTGTTCTTATGAAAACAGAAGTTTTAAACAAGGTCGGGTTGTTTGATGAAAATTATACTCCTGCATATTTTGAGGATAACGATTTGTCCTTCAGATGTTTGTATTTAGGATACAAATGCATTTATGATAATAGAACTTTTGTATTTCACAATCACAGTACTTCATGCAATGCTTTGAAGAATAAAAATGAAATATTTGAACGTAACCGTAAATATTTTTACGACAAACATCCACTCGGAAAATACATATATGAACATAAACGTTCAAATTTGATAAAAGATATTAAACGCTATGTTGCTGAAAGTTTTGAATAAAATTTTACCTTACTTCCTATAACTAAATTTTTTTTTCTATGTTAAACTAATTCTATGAAAAAAGGGGTAGGTTATTTAATATTAGCAATAATTGGTTGTCTTATTTTAGCAAAGGCTTGTATAAGACGCGATGTTCCGATACCTTATGTCAAAACATCAACCGAAATATCTGATGCTGATAACGTTGACTATCCTGACAATCAAAAAACCGTTACTATTGATGGAGTTGATTTTCTGCAAACTCAAAGTCCGATTGGCAAATTCGGTGGTGAAATTGTTGCTTCTACTATTGGGGAAGGTCCTAAAACTTTTAACCCTTTTAATGTGAATGATAATATTTCCGGTACTATGACAGAAGCAATGTATGATGGACTTTTGACAACTCATCCTTTTACAGGTGAAGTTATTCCCAAATTAGCGAAATCATACGAAATAAATGGAAACAATTATATAATTCATTTAAGACACGGCATAAAATGGTCTGATGGCACACCAATTACGGCTGATGATGTGGTTTTTACTTGGCGGGACATTATTTTTGCAGGTTTTGGTAATACTTCAACTCGTGATTCTATGGTAATTGATGGACAACTTCCTACTGTAAAAAAAATCGATAAATATACGGTAGAATTTACGACACCAAAGCCTTTTGCACCATTTTTGAGAATGTTATCAACTCCGATTGCGCCTAAACATGTATTTTTGCCTGCAGTAAGACGTGGCAAACCATATTTTGATACATTTTTCTCGACGAATACAAATCCCGATAAATTTGTAGTATCAGGTGCTTTTAAATTAAAAGAGTATATTCCGGCACAACGCGTGGTTTTTGTTCGTAATCCTAACTATTATGAAATAAATAAAAAAGATAAAAGATTACCATACTTGGATAGGCTGGTTTATTTGATAGTAGGAGATATTAATAATGAAGTTTTGAAGTTTGAAGGCGGAGAACTTGATGTTATAGGTCTTCAAGGTGCTAATGTGGCACGTTTCAAAGATCGCGAAAAACATTCTGATTACAAAATCTACAATCTTGGTCCAGACACTGGTACAATGTACCTTTCAATGAATTTGAATACGAGGAAGGATTCAAAAGGTAAGTATTACGTAAATCCGATAAAACAAAAATGGTTTCAAGATTTGAATTTCCGTCGTGCAGTTGACCTTGCAATTGATAGAAAAAATATGGTATTAAATGTGGCAAACGGTTTGGGAACTCCGTTATTTACCCCGGAACCATTGAATTCGATATATTTGAATAAAACCTTAAAACCTTATAACAGAGATTTGAACAAATCTCGTGAATTGTTAAAAAAATCCGGATTCTATTGGCAAAAAGGACGATTGTTTGATAAAAATGGGCATAGAGTTGAATTTGACCTGTTAACAAATGCCGGAAATACAGAACGTGAAGCAATAGGTGTTATGGTTAAACAAGACCTTGAAGATTTAGGAATGAAAGTCAATTTCAAACCTATTGAATTTAATTCGCTTGTCAATAAACTTGTCTCAACACCCGATTGGGATATGGTAATAATGGGTTTTACAGGTTCTCCGATTGAACCTAATCTCGGTAAAAATGTTTGGATGTCTACGGGCACTTTGCATTTGTTTAACCAACGTCAACCGAGCGAATACAATTCTCCAAAACTCACTTTTGAAAAGCGACTCGACTATTTGATGAATGAAGGTGCTCTTGTTATTGACTTTAAGGCAAGAAAAAAATATTATGATGAATATCAAAAGATAGTTTATGATGAAAAACCGTTTATTTATCTTTATTCACCGATAAGAATTACCGCAATTAGAAAAAAATTCGGAAACATCTATCCTTCGGAATTGGAAGGAATCACATATAATATAGAAGAAATCTATGTAAAAGAACAGGCAAAACGCTAATGGATATATTAAAATACATACTAAAAAGAATTTTGCAGACGATACCGTTGTTGGTCATAGTGTCGTTAATAAGCTTTTTTATAATTCGTTTAAGTCCTGTTGATCCGTTGGCAGAATTGAGATTGAATCCTGCAATTTCACAAGAGACTATCAATAAAGAAAAAATAAGGTTGGGACTGGACAAACCTATAATTGTTCAATATGGACTGTGGGCAAAATCATTTGTGAAAGGTGATTTAGGGGTAACGTCTTCCGGTGAGCAGGTTAGTACAAAATTAAAAGAACGTATTCCAAATACTTTGCTTTTAACAATAATTGTAATCTTTTTAACGTGGATTGTCGGAATCCCATTGGGAATTCTTGCTGCAATAAATTGGAAAACTCCATTAGACAGAGCATTGACGGTTTTGACAAGTATCGGAATGGCAATTCCATCGTTTTTCTTTGCGGTGTTATTGTTGCTTTTTGCGGTAAAAACAGGATGGTTTCCGATAGGCGGTTTGACGAGTTCAAACTTTTCATCTATGAATACTTTTGGAAAATTTTGGGATTTAACTCGACATTTGGTATTGCCTGTAACTGTTTTGTTTACAATTTCACTTGCGGGATTGCAGCGTCAAATGAGAGCAAATTTGTTGGATGTTTTGGATAGTGATTATGTAAAATTCGCAAGAGCAAAAGGTTTGAGTGAGTTTCAGGTGATATGTAAACATGCTTTTAGAAATGCAATAAATCCTTTGATTACCCTTTTGGGTTTTGAATTTGCAGGATTACTGAGTGGGGCAGCGCTTACTGAATACGTATTCCAATACCCAGGACTCGGGCGGTTGATATTGGAAGCTGTTTTGAAATCGGATATAAATCTCGTTATGGCATCATTAATGATGGGTGCAATAATGTTGATTGCAGGTAATTTAATTGCAGATATTCTGCTTATTATTACTGATCCAAGAATACGTGGTGAGGGGTAAACAAGTAAGATATGGTAAAAGACGTATTAAATCAATTGATGAAAGATAAATTTGCAAGAATTGCCGTTATAGTTCTTGGAATAATTTATTTTGCGCTTCTTTTTGCTGATATTATTGCACCTTACACCAAAGATTTTTCAGACCGTTCAATGGCTTATGTCCCGCCATCAAAGATTTTTACAATAGATGAAAACGGAAAATTCTCAAAACCTTACACATATAATTATATAAGAAATTTTGACGGGAAAAATTTAAAAATAACGTATCAACTCGATAGAAGTAAAAAGCATTATCTAAAATTTTTCTCACAAGGTCAGAATTATAAATTTTTAGGCTTAATTCCTATGAAACGTCACTTAATTACAACGGATAATTCAGGCAGGCTTTATCTTTTAGGAACTGATATAAACGGACGTGATGTATTTTCAAGATTGCTTTTCGGTGGCAGAATTTCAATGACTATCGGCTTTTTGGCTTTGCTGGTTTTGTTCCCGATTGGGCTTTTATATGGCGGGATTTCAGGATATTTTGGCGGCAAAATTGATATGATAATGATGAGAATAGCAGAAGCCGTTATGTCTATTCCGAGTTTTTACCTATTAATAATTTTAGCATCGATTTTACCTTCCGGAATGACGAGTATTCAACGGTTTATGTTAATTGTTGTTATTTTGGCGCTTATTGGCTGGGCAGGTTTTGCAAGAGTTGTAAGAGGAATGGTGTTATCAATCAAAAATCAGGAATTCGTTCAGGCTGCAAAAGCGGTTGGTGCCAGTGATTTGAGAATAATCGTAAAACATATTTTGCCACAGACAACGAGCTTTGTAATCGTTGCAATGACATTATCTGTTCCATCTTACATTCTTTCAGAATCCGGACTATCCTTTTTAGGATTGGGTATTCAACAGCCTGATGCAAGTTGGGGAAATATGTTAAAAGAGGCTCAGGAATTTACAAATATCGTGTCACGACCGTGGCTTTTGACTCCGGGGTTCTTAATTTTTATTGCGGTGTTGTGTTTTAACCTGATAGGTGATACTATAAGGGATATTCTTGATCCGAAAAGTAAAGTTCGCTAGATTAAAGAATATCAGATGTATAGAGAAATGGCGGAATAATGGATTTAACTACAGTTATTGGAAATGTTTTTGATATAAATATTTTAATCCGAATTGTTATGGCAATAGTTTTAGGCTTTTTTATAGGTTTGGAACGTGAAATGACTAACAAATATGCTGGGCTAAGAACAAATATTTTGGTTTGTTTAGGCGCTTGTATATTTACAATCATTTCAATATACGGATTTCCTGCAATACATGTAACCACATCTGATTTTGGTACTCGTGATACTGCCAGAGTTGCGGCACAAGTTGTAACTGGTATCGGGTTTGTAGGCGGCGGTGCTGTATTACGTCATGGTGCAACAATTTTAGGCCTCACAACGGCGGCTACTCTTTGGATTGCAGCTTCAATCGGGATGGCATGCGGTGCCGGAATGTATGGGCTTGCAACCGTTTCTACATTTTTAGCTTTGACTGTTTTAGTTTCAGTCAGATTCTTTGAAAAAACAATCCTTGTAAACAGTACAAAGAATACAAAACGTTTAAAAATTAATATAACTTGTTTAAATGAAAATTCTAATGATATATATGATCATATAGTTGATAGATATGTTCATTTGAGAGAAATTTCAAAGAAATTGAGTAAGAGTGATGAAACTATTACAAAAATTTCTGTAATTTTGGATATAAGTGACAAAAAACCGATACAAACCCTATATAAAGAATTTCAGAATATAAAAGGTTTAGAATCGGTTTCTATTCAAGAATTTAATGAGATGGTATAATTTATGCATTAGCTGCATATGCAAATATATTTGCATTACGTTGTTTTGGTAAAGACGAGGATGAATATACGAGCTTTACTGCAGAAAATTCGCTTACGCTATTGTAAACTTTATGTGCTGGGGTAAAACTCGTCTTGAATGCGCATAATCCTACAATTTGATCATCATCAGAAAAAATCTTTTTTAACAAATCCATTTTTATACACCCGACTTTCTTTTTTTCATGTATAATATTTTTAATGGTGTAAGAAAAAAAGTCAAAATAAGGAGATAAAATTATGACAAAAGTTTCAAAAGAAATGAATATTATGGATATAGTACAAATCTGTCCTGAAAGCATTGAAGTATTCCAAAAATACGGTTTAGGATGTATTGGATGTGCTGCTGCAAGGTTTGAAAACTTAGAAGCAGGTGCAAAAGTTCACGGATTTGATCCGGATGCAATGATTGCTGATATCAATGCTTTAATCAAAGATTAATCAGAATTTAAAAATTTAACAAAAAGGAAAAGGTTAATGCAAGTTTGTATTAACCTTTTATATTTATCAGTTATGAATTAAATTTATTTTGCTAAGAACCCTTCCATAGTCGGTTGTTTTGTCATTAAGGTTCTTGTTTGTTTGTCAGCCATATCTTTATCAGCTTTTGAAATTGCGTTTTGATCTTGTTCATTTTGAGCTTTTTCAGCAGCTATATCATTTTTTGTCATCTTTTCACAGAATTTAGCTAACCAAATCATGAATGCCGGAACAATTACGAGTGTTGATAAAAATCCGAAGGTACTGTTCATTGTTTTTGCACGTCTTACGTATGTATTATTTGCATCTTTGAATACCTTGTAGATATTTTCTAACGCTTCAGTATTTTTGTTATTTTTGAAAGCATATTCAATTTCTTCAATTGAGGCATCTTTTATAGATTTACCAACTATTTTTTCGGCATTTTCTTTTACTGTTTTGTCTAAAGAAAGGGCTTTTCTAACGTTTCCGCCATTTTCTTTTAAGAATGAGAAGAATCCGTTTATTCCACCTTTGAATTTATCAATGTGGCTGTATTTTGAAACGATTTCACCTGTTTGTAATACATGAACTCCATCACCTGAAGTTGCGTAGCTGTATATTTTATGGAATGGTGATTTGTTAAAATTATCAGGTTTGATGTTTAATGCAAGACCGGAAGCTTTTGCCATTATGTCTGAAAAACCTCTTGCTAATCCCTTTGCAGCAAACAAGATTGCAACGAAACTTGAAACATCACGAACGTAAATTTCTTTTCTGTCGTGTTTGTCGTTAGCATGCATCAATCTAGGAGGTAAGCAGAACCCGAATAACAATGTTAAACATTGTGTAGGTGTCATTGAAGCTCCATTGAATTCAAACTTATCTGACAATTGTTTTAACCAACTCTTTTTAGTAACGATATCTGCAGTTTTTTCAAGTACAGAACCTTTTCCTGTGAAGTTTGGTTGGTTTTTCCCTTGAGCTTTCTTTTGACCTTCCGGGGTATCTAAACCATCCAAGCCAGGATTGCCTTTTAATCCCATATTATAAAGTTTAGGGATTTGTGTCATAAATAATACAACTGCACCGAATATTCCTGCATTTGAAAGTATTCTGGAACCCATACGGCGTTTTGCAAAAGATCTTGCATAGTCAGCTATATTCAATTCTGTTGAATGTTCAAGAGCCTTTTTAGTAGATCTCATAGCATCATTTGTGAAATCTGAAAGACTGCCCAACATAGATTTGAATCCGCCGGTAGCTTTGGAGTCGTTTGCTTCTTCTGAAATTGAGGCTACAGACAAATTGTTTGACGGAGACAAATTTTGTTTTTTCAATGTCATAAAATCATCAGCCAATTCTTGTAACAAGTCTTCAGAAGAACCTTTTACTTCTTTACCCATAAGCTTTTTGATAAAGCCTTTTGATTTTGAATTCTCTATTTGAATATATCTGTCTGTATAATCTTGTGCTAATTTTTCTATATCGGTTTCGCTGACTTTTTGTTCAGTAGTTTTTGTTAATAAATCTCTGAATACTTCATTATAAAAACCTTTTTTAGCTGCTGCAGAATCAGATTTGATTAAATCTTTGTTATCTTCTGCATAACGTGCAAATTTTTCGCCTAAAACGTTGATTCTGTCAACAGGAACTTTGTTTGCAGTCCACCCTTTTTTGTTCATTGCGCCAAATAATGCCAATGGAATTACAAACATGCTAGGTCCGCTTAATAATTCTCTTAAAGCTTCTCTTCTTGCAAAAGCCCAATTGTATTTACCGGTTTTGTCCTTGTTACGATTCGCACCTTCATAAATACGTGGTGCAACCATCCCAACACAATCTTGTGATACGAAAGATGCAATATAACCGCCTCTTTCTATTGAATCCATAAGCGAAATTACAGGGTTAAATCCTGTAAAACTAGGATGTCCCTGTTTTGTATTTTGTCGTTGATTCAGTGCCGTTTGGATTGGTTGTATCGTCATTTCCCTACTTTATTCTTTTCATAACTGTAAATACTACACATGTACTTAAAAAATTTGGACAACAAATAATTGCCTTTTTGACTCGGGTTCTTTAAAAATTTTAACAATACTGATAAATGTAAATAGATTTTTAAAGATTAAGTGTATTTATTATACTTAATTTTAACAATTTATGCAAGTTTATTACTACAAATATAACAATAAATTTACAAAACTGCAATAAACTTTATTATTAATAAAATAAATACTTAAAATTTAAACTTTTTATTTAAAATTTTAAAATTTCAAAAGGCTCAATTTTAAGTGCATTTGCCAATTTGACTATAGTTCTTAAACTCGGTTTTCTATAATTTATTTCTAACTTCCCTAAAAAGTCTAAACTTAAGTCAGCTTTTTCTGCAAGTTGTTCTTGTGTTAAATGTGCATTCTCTCTCAAAAATTTTATGCGAGATGAAAGCTTTATATAAAAGTCTTTTGTATCCATTTTTGTAGTTTACTGCATTGTAGTCAGTAAATTTAGTGACTAACTGGCAGTAAGTAAGATGAACCTATCTTATTATCATATTATTAACAATGACTAGGGATGAGATTAGAGAATACTTTCAGAACAAGAATTTTATAATGCTGTTGACAACGGTATTGTATGTTATGGGTATATTGGCATTTTTCTATAATAGTGGAATTATTTGTGCCTTTTTAATTACATTTGCCTGTATAATTGCAATAATAAAGAAAATCTCCGGTTTAAAATTCATATTTTTATTATTATTTATGTTTTATTTTGGATATCTGAATTCATACATGCAGATAAAACCTTCTGATAATATTTTGCCCTTAGCACCTGAAGAAACCTCTGTAATCGGACAAATTGTTTCAATTCCGAATAATACAAATGATAAAATAAAATTTTTTATAAATGTTTCTAAAGTTGGTGATACTTCTGTTGAAGGTAAACTTTTGGTGAGTTCATTTGATGATTATCAAAATTCTTCCTTATATAAAATAGGGAATACTTATAAGTTTTATGGCAAATTGAGAGAACCCTTTAGGGCAACAAATCCTTCTCAATTTGATTATGCAAAATATTTAAGGAATTTCCATACATATACTGTGTTATATGTAGAGAACGATTCTAAATTGTTGTCGCGACCATCTGATTTGAAGTGGAAGTTTATGCAGAATTTGGATTTTGTCAGAGAAAAAATACTCTCGGAACATTCAAAATATTTAAAAAGTCCTAATAATGAGATAATAGGTGGGGTTGTCTTTGGCGATGATGCTGTTGCCCCGCCGGATGATATAAAATCTAATTTTGTTCATTCGGGGTTACTTCATATACTTGCGGCTTCCGGAATGAATGTTGCCTTTATTTTTGGATTTTGGTTCTTTTTGTTATTCAAATTGTTTAAAGCTCCATACAAGCCAACGGTTGTGAGTGGCATGCTTTTGATAATTTTATATACGCTTATGACGGGATTAGGCGCTTCGGTTATAAGGGCAGCGTTGATGTTATTGTTTGTATTGGCGGGTAAACTTATTGATAGGGATACTCATTCTGTGTCGTTATTATCTTTGGTTGCACTTTTGATGCTTATATACAATCCTGCTTATATCAATAACGTAAGTTTTCAACTGTCATTTTTAGTGACTTTGGGATTGTTGACAACAGGAAATGTTTTGTTTGAAAAATTCAAAACAGAATCTGCTTTAATGAATTTTGTATCAGGCTCTATTTTGGTCCCTATTGTGGCTCAATTGTGGATTGCCCCTATACAAATGTTTTATTTTAATACATTTAGTTTGTATTCTATTTTTGCTAATATTTTATCCGTTCCGTTTATAAGTGTAATCAGTTGTGGCGGTTTTTTCTCTTCAATTCTTGCTATTTTTGCGCCATATACAAGTATTTTGTGTAAATGGCTAGACTTTCTTATGAATTTCTTAACCACTATGTTGGTTAATTTATCAGCCTTTTTTGCGCAGTTGCCACATTCATTGGTTTCTACAACGCATCCGTCACTTATTCAGTTGGTAATATATTATGCAATAGTAATTTTTGTAACTATGTTAATAAAATTTGGTTGGGATAAGAAAAGTTTGATTGTGTTAGCTATTGCAACATTTGTACTTGGCATTTCAACAATAAATATTCCCTCAAATAATCTTGAAATTATAGCATTTGATGTCCAGAATGCGGATTGTTTTTTGATAAAATCTCCTGAAAATAAATATTTTATAATTGATACCGGCAAAGCTTCGTATAAGAGAGGATTTTCGCAAGCAAAAATAATTTTACTTAAATATTTAAAAGATAGAGGTATTAAAAATTTTGAAGATGTAATTATTACGCACTTTGATAATGACCATTCGGGTGGGACAGTTGAGGTTATTGATAATTTGAGAATTAAACGCCTGATAGTGAATAGTTTTGATAACAAATCTTCAACGTCAAAAAACATTTATAATGAAATAAAAAGGAAAAATGTTAATACTAAATTGGTTAAAAATAATGATGTGATTTATAACGAACCTAATTTTAAAATAAAAACATTTGAAGCAAATGTGTCTGGCAAACATTCCGATAATATAAATTCAGTTGTAACACTTCTTAGTTATAAAAATTTTGATATGTTATTTATGGGAGATGGAACAATTGATACTTATCAGAAGATAAAGAAAGATTTACCTTCAGGTATAGAAGTTTTAAAAGTAGGACATCATGGCGCAAATAATGTTGTAAGTGAGAGTATGTTGAAAACTTTAGGGGTAAAAACCTCAATTATTTCAACAGGAATAAACAGATATGGGCATCCTACAGCAGGAACTTTAGATATATTACGACATACCGATATTTATAGAACCGATAAAATTAATGCAATCAAAATAACTTCTGATGGCAAGATGTACAATGTTAACGGTTATAATAGACAATCAAAGCGATTTGAATTGATTAAACAATACTAATTTTTTTTACCAAACTTGTTAATCGTTTCTTTTAAACGCATAATTGCTTCATTAATAATTTGCAAATCTTCACGTCTTTCTTGCTTTAATTGATTAACAAGAGTTTTACGCATTTCTTTAATATCGTCAACGTAGATTGTTTTATCTTCTCTTGTTTTATATTCATCAGAATTTTTAATTAGTTTTTCGATTGCGGGTTGATATTTTTCAGAATTAACTTTAGCAAATTCTTCTTTATAATGTAAAGGAATTTTGTTTTTTATTCCTTCAGCCAGACCTATTAGAACCTGTGAAGTGGCTTTGCTTATGCCAACAGGTAATTGAGTTTTATCATTATAAAAATCCAAGTTTTTAGCATTGAAAAATAATGGCTTTGAAATATTATCAGTTAATTGTTGTGATATTGTACTGATATTGGTTTGAATACGTTTTGCCGGAGAGTGTATTTCCGGATCTTTTACTGATGAAAGATGGAACAGCTTGAAAAGTTTTTTTATATCATAAACATAATAAGACTCATTATGTTTAGCCTCAGAAGTTTTCTTTCCGAAAACAGTAATAACTTCTATAGGAATTTGTTTTCCTTTGCTTCCTGCCAGCGTATCAACAATTCTGAATTGAATATCTTCATATCCTGAAGATTGAGGTTTGAAAGATGCAGCATTCCTCAATGCGGGAGCAAGAGATTTTTTATCTTTATCGGAAAGCCCGGTTAATCTTACATCAAAATCTGCTTTTGTTGAAAGAACTCTTTTTCCTGCGGTTTTGTCAGGGATAATCGCAACTTCGTAACCACGTTTTTTTAAAGCGGGAAGTATTTTATCGTTCATTATTGATAAATCATATATATTTTGTAAAAATAATGTTGAACGAACTCTGTCTTGAGGTGTTTCTCCGCTTCTGATGAATTTTGAAATAAAAGAATCTGATTTTTTAATCGCATTTTTTTCACAGTAATCTCTATCAAAAATAACACCGGATGATTTTAATTCATTTGCAATACTTTCCAAAGTATCCATCAGTCTGTTTGCCAATGCGGTATAAAGCGGTTTGTTTCTTTCATATTGTGAAAGTGTTACATCTTGCATTGTATATTTTGAGTATTTTAAAATTCTTTCCTTCCCAGAAAAAGAAACAGTATCCTTATTCAGGGTATTAAAATTGTTGGGCATAGTTGATTGCTGATTGTAATTATAAATATTTCTGTTATTGATAGCGTTAAGTTTCGGGGTAATTGTTAAATTCATAAGATTAAAACCTTTATTTTGTGCACTTGCACTATAGTAAAACAATCAATATAAAAAATTGCTATAATTTAACAAATCATTACAAAAACGTAAAATATTAATAAGAATTTAAGATAAAAAAAGTTGTAATCTAATCATCTTTGCGGTATGTTTTTTAATATAGTAACTTGTTATTAGAATGGAATTAAATAAGGAGGGTATTTAAAAATTATGCCAAAAAAAACAATAACAGTTGACGGAAACTACGCCGCAGCGCACGTTGCGTATGCATTGAGCGAAGTATCCGCAATTTACCCGATCACTCCATCATCTACAATGGGTGAGTGGATTGATGAATGGGCTTCACAACACAAACAAAATATTTGGGGCAAAGAAGTTTCAGTTGCCGAAATGCAATCAGAAGCAGGTGCAGCAGGTGCTGTTCATGGTTCTCTTGCTGCAGGTTGTTTGACATCAACTTACACAGCCTCTCAAGGTTTATTATTAATGATTCCTGTAATGCATAAAGTAGCAGGGGAAATGCTTCCTCACGTTATTCACGTTGCAGCTCGTGCAATTGCAGCTCAATCATTAGCAATCTTCGGCGATCATTCAGACGTTATGGGTTGCAGAAATACAGGATATGCAATGTTAGCAGCTAACTCTGTTCAAGAAGAAATGGATATGGCACTTGTTGCTCACCTTTCTACTTACAAAGCTAAAGTTCCTTTCTTGCAATTCTTTGATGGATTTAGAACATCTCATGAAGTTCATAAAATTGAAGAAATTTCATATGAAGATATCGCTTCACTTGTAGAACCAAAATATATTGAAGAATTCAAAAAACGTGCACTTCGTCCGGAAGCTCCTGTTTCCAAAGTTGGTGCTCAAAATACCGATGTATATTTCCAAGGACGTGAAACAGTTAACAAGTATTATAATGCTGTTCCTGATATCGTTCAAGAATATATGGACAAAGTTGCAAAAGTTACAGGTCGTCAATATCATCCGTTTGATTATGTTGGAGCTCCTGACGCTACAGACGTAATCGTTGCTATGGGTTCTGGTTGTGAAACTATTGAAGAAACAATCGAATACTTAAATGAAACTCGCGGAACTAAATACGGCTTGGTTAAAGTTAGATTGTACAGACCGTTCGACGTTGAAAGATTTAAGGCTACTTTGCCATCATCTGTTAAACGTATTGCAGTTCTTGATAGAACTAAAGAACCTGGTTCAATCGGTGAACCTTTATACTTAGATGTTGTTGCAGCTTTGGAAAACAAAGGTTTAACAATTATCGGTGGTCGTTACGGTTTATCTTCTAAAGAATTTACACCGTCAATGGTTTTGGCTGTTTACAAACACTTAGCCAACAACGGATTCCACGGATTTACAGTTGGTATCAATGATGATGTTACAAATAAATCTCTTGATTATTCAGAACACATCGTTACAGAACCAAAAGGTACTACAAACTGTATGTTCTGGGGCTTGGGTTCAGATGGTACTGTTGGTGCTAACAAAAACTCAATTAAAATTATCGGTCAATACACTGAAAAAGATGCTCAAGCATATTTTGCTTATGACTCTAAAAAGTCTTTCGGTGTAACTGTTTCTCACTTACGTTTTGGGGACAAACCGATTAAATCTACATATTTGATTACTGCACCTGATTTTGTATCTTGTTCTGCTCATGCTTATATCGGCAGATATGATATGTTAAAAGGTATCAAAGAAGGCGGTACATTCTTGTTGAATTCACCATATTCAAAAGGAGAAGCTTTCTCTCACCTTACTCGCGCAATGCAAAAAACTATCATTGAAAAGAAAATCAAATTCTACAATGTTAATGCTGAAGAATTGATTAAACAACAACCTGGTCTTCGTGGCAAGGGTGCTAACACAGTTATGATGGTTGCATACTTCAAAGTTTCAGGAATTATTCCGTTTGAACAAGCTTATGAAGGTATGAAGGCTATGACAACTAAGACATTCAAGAAAAAGGGTGACGATGTTGTTAATATGAACTTAGCTTTGATTGATGCAGCTATTAATGCTTGTGAAGAAGTTGTTGTTCCATCATCATTAGATGGTGTTGATTGTGCTCCTGAAGTTAAGATGATTCCTGATGATGCAGATGAATTTGCTAAGAAAATCATTGAACCTTCAATGAGACAAAAAGGCGACGACATTCCTGTTTCAGCTATGTCTTGTGATGGCGTAATTCCTACAGGTACAGCATGTTTAGAAAAACGTGGAATTGCTCCTCGTGTTCCTCATTGGAACTCTGAATTCTGTATTCAATGCGGAATTTGTGCTTCAGCATGTCCTCACGCTGCAATAAGAACTAAATTGGTTGAAGAAAAGGATTTGAAAAATGCTCCTGCTTCATTCAAAACAGTTCCTGCAAAACCTGCTTTGGCTGATGAAAAGTTCAAAGTTCAAGTTTATTGCGAAGATTGTACAGGTTGCGGAGTTTGCTTGGATCAATGTCCTATGAAGCAAGAAGGTAAAAAGGCATTAACTTGGTCATCTATTGAAGAAGAAGAATCATTAGGCGAAAAAGAAAATGCTAAGTTCTTTGATGAATTACCTGATAACGTTATGGGCAAAAACACAACTAAGACAATTAAAGGTGCAATGCTTAGAAAACCTTTATTTGAATTCTCAGGCGCTTGCGCAGGTTGTGGTGAAACTCCTTACGTTAAATTGGTTTCACAATTGTTCGGTGAAAATGCAATCGTTGCTAACGCAACAGGTTGTTCTTCAATTTATTCAGGAACATTCCCAACAATTCCTTATACAAAAGGAAAAGATGGCAGAGGTCCGGCTTGGGCTAACTCATTATTTGAAGATAACGCTGAATTTGGTTTCGGTATGAGATTAGCAGTAGACCAAAACAGAGCAACTTTGAAAACTTTTGTTGAAAAAGTTTTGAATAATGAAAAAACTCCAAGTGATTTGAAAGATGCCCTAAATGCTGCAATGGCAAATTGGGATAATTCAAAGACTGACGAAGCTGTAAAAGCTCAAGATGCTGCAAAAGCTGCATTAGCAAAATATGCAGATTGCGGATGTCCTGATATGGCTAAAGTTCGTGAACTTGAAGATTACTTCACTGATAAATCAGTATGGATAATCGGTGGTGACGGATGGGCTAACGATATCGGTTACGGCGGAATTGACCACGTTTTGGCTCAAGGCAAAAACGTTAATGTTTTGGTTCTTGATACAGAAGTATATTCAAATACAGGCGGTCAAGCTTCTAAGTCAACTCCAACCGGTGCTGTTGCAAAATTCGCTACAGGCGGTAAGAAAACTTACAAGAAAAACATGGGCTTGATGAGTATGTCTTATGGTTATGTTTATGTTGCATCAGTTGCATTGGGTGCTGATAGAGGTCAAACTCTAAAAGCATTCCAAGAAGCTGAAAGCTATGATGGACCATCAATCATATTTGCATATGCTCCATGTATTGCTCACGGTATTGATATGGGTAAAACACAAACTGAACAAAAACGTGCAGTTGATGCTGGTTACTTCCCATTATACAGATACAATCCGGCAAATGAAACTCCATTTAGCTGGGATGTTAAAGCTGTTAACGGAAGCTATCAAGACTTTATCAGAAGTGAAGGTCGTTATAAATCATTGATGAAGACGAACCCGGCTGCTGCTGAAGAACTTTATGCACAAGCTGAAAAAGACGCTCAAGCTAGAATGAACGTTTACAAAGCTGTCGGCGAACTGGTTAAATAACAATATATTGTTATAAATACAAAAAAAGAGAGAGTCAGGAATTTTTCTGACTCTCTCTTTGTAATATTTTGTTAAGCTATTTTGTTTGTAATGACAATTTTTTATATGTTTTGACTTTTGTATTTATGTAGTTACAAGTAGAAAGGTTATTACTAATATGTCAAATTTAATGGTTTCAAACGTTAATTCAATGCCAAATATATCACAATTATCAAGTGTAAGACGCAGTACTCCATTTACAGGTCACAGCAAACATTGTGACTCTTGTGATGCTTTTGAAAGAACTGATAATGAATGCGGAAGATCCGCAAATATGACAACGGAAGAAAAACAAGATTTAATTAAATCTGCAAGAAATAAAGCAGCAGGATGGACAATATTTGGAGGAGTTTTCTCAACCTTATATTATGCATGTCGTTCAAATAATACAGTTGCAGAAAAATATGGTTTAGATCCAAAAAAAGATAAAGAATTAGTTCAACAAATAAAACATACTCAAACAGTATGGACATTGCCGGGTTCAATTTTCGGTGTAGGTGTAATTTCTTGGATTGTATCAAAATGCTGTAGCGCAAGAGACATTGATGTTTAAAATTCAATAATAATTATAAATAAAAAGCACAAGATTTATTCTTGTGCTTTTTTTATTATAAAATCAAAAACAAAATGGAGCGGAAGACGGGGACTGTCTTGCTCACTCGCTATTAACGGGACTACGATTGTCTGTTACATAAACTTCGTTTATTACACAGTCAAGTCTTCGCCCTCAGCTCGTTTGCGTTCGAACCACAGACAAAGCCACGCTTTGTGGGTTCTCCTCCCGTAATTTTTAATTACCTCAAAATCTAAAAAGCGGAAGACGGGACTCGAACCCGCGACATCTTCCTTGGGAAGGAAGCATTCTACCACTAAATTACTTCCGCATAACTTTTTTATTATTACATAAGTATAAAGTTTTTTCAAATTCGTACTTTTATTATATAATTCTTTTATGCAGGAGAGAGATTTAAGTTTATCAATAGCTCATTTATATCCCAAATTGCTGAATTTATATGGCGATATGGGAAATATCATTACGCTTAAAAATCGTTGTGAATGGAGAGGTATTTCCGTGTCAGTCTCTCAAATTAATATCGGTGATGATGTTTCCGGTTATGATTTGTATTTTATTGGCGGCGGACAAGATAAGCAACAGGAAGAAGTTGCATCTGAACTTTATTCAAATAAGGACAAACTAACAATAGAACGTGATAAAGGTGCTGTGTTTTTGGGAATTTGTGGTGGATATCAGTTGTTTGGACATTATTACCAGCCCCATGATAAAGAAAAACTTTTAGGAATTTCTTTGATGGATGCTTATACTGTCGCAGGTAAAAAACGGTTTATCGGAAATGTTACTGTTGAAACTGATTTTTTGAATCCTAAAACACTTGTAGGATTTGAAAATCATAGCGGATTAACATATTTACAGGGTGAAACAAAACCTATCGGGATTGTGAAAGTCGGGGCAGGAAATAACGGTGTTGATAAAACTGCCGGTGGCAGATATAAAAATGTTTTTGGCACATATCTTCATGGTTCACTTTTGCCTAAAAATCCACATTTTGCAGATTATTTGATTGAACTCGCCTTAGAAAAAAAATATGGTGAACATTTTACTTTGTCAAAACTTGATGACAAATTGGAAAATGAAACTCATAATTCTTTAATTTTAAAATCATATTAAAATTCGGTTTGACATTGCTCTGAAAATCATTAATACAAATAGAGGATAACAGATACTTTATATCGTTGTAATATTTTAGTATCAAGATAAGGGTAGGTAATGTTTTCAGAATTTATTCAAAATCTGTTAAATACAAGTGGACAAAGTACTGCGATGCAAAGATATGCGCAGTTATCTCAAAAGGTTAATTCCAACAATACGGCTCAAAATCCGTTAGATACTTTGTATCCGAATTCAAAAGTTAATAATACGCCAAGTTTTGAAAAAGTTATGGCTGCATCTTCCGGTGTAAATTTCGGTTCTCTTTTAACAAACCCTAATTTAAGAAAAGTTAGTGCTGAACTTTTGCAAAACGGAGCTAATGTAAGTGAACTTAATCAAGCTTTGCAAGCAGAAAGTTCTATGCCTGTCGGAAACGTAAACGATGCAAAAGCTCCAAAATCTCAAATTTTGAATATTGTATCTCAAGTTTCAAAAAAATATGATGTTGATGAAAAGCTTATTCAAGCTGTAATAAAACAAGAATCAGGATTTAATTCAAAAGCTCGTTCAAAGGCTGGAGCTATGGGATTAATGCAATTGATGCCTGCTACGGCAAAACATTTGGGGGTAAAAGATCCTTTTAATCCTGTACAGAATGTTGAAGGTGGGGTTAAATATCTAAAATCTATGCTAAACAAATATCATGGCAATGTTATTTTAGCATTGGCTGCATATAATGCCGGTTCCGGTGCTGTCGACAAATATGACGGAGTTCCTCCATATGCAGAAACTCAAAATTATGTAAAAAATATTTTGGCTAATTATTTATAAACTGATCAATTTCAGGTCCACGGAATTTTCTGTATAATTCCATTTGTTTGTCAGATAATTTTCTACCTGAAACTATTGCATTGAAACATTCTGCGACGTATTCTTTAGGGTCTTTTTTTGCATACCATGAAATTTGACTTGCAATTTTTTGATATTCTTCATTTGCAAGAAATTCTTTTTCTGTTTTTTTACTCAATACACCTTTTATATCGTCCCATAATGAAGTATTTTTACGATGTAACAAGTGTCCCATTTCATGATATAAAAAGTCGAATTGACTGTTTGCACGACATGTAGCTTTTGAATATACATGAATATTGTTCTTATTTAACAGTTCCATCAAATCAACACAAGCTTGTAGTTGGTTTTCGGGTTTAAGCTGTCTATATTCTTCAATAGTTTTATGGGAAGGTTGTTTTTCCAAAAATTCCCTGACAGTAGGTTTTTTAAACATTTGTTCAATACAACTTAATGGCTTTTCCTGTATTGTTCTTGCAGAACCTATTAAATCGTCAATAAGTTGATTTGTATGTAAAGCATCAAATTTAGTGAATTCATTTGGCTTTTCTGTTCGTTTTACAAGCATACTAAAAATTTCATTTTGAACACTTTCATCCAAAAATTTTACTGAATGTTGAAGCCATTCACCATTATTATTTTTTGAAAGATGGAGCGTTCCTAATGCAAAACTATAAAGGCTTCCAGCTTGAGTATTTTTATATTTTTCATATGCTTTTTCGCCTTGGTTTATATAGTCACCCAATCTGTTATCTGCGGTATCAATTAATTTCTTATTTATGGCGATAAAATCTTTTGACATATTACAATATGCTGCAGCATGTGGATTCTCTGCAAAATAAGCATCATCTAAGAATACTTTTTTCGGCATATGGGCTTTACCTTTAAAACGATTATTAATGTTTGTAAGCCCTTCATTTACCCAGTTTGCTAAGTCCAAATCTTCGCCGAGTTCAAAATTTTTGATTCCAAAATTTTTCTTAGCATATGCAACTGCATCTTCCATTGAAGTTGCACGTGTAAAATCTATATTTGCTTCAAACTTCGCCGGTTTTAAGCTACGTCCTCTTGAAAATATTGCTGTAGCAACCAATCCTGCTGTTGCAAGTATTCCTGCCGTAACGGCAATAATTTTATTTCTTTTTTTCTTTTTAGTTGAATCTTTTTGATTTGCATTTTGAATCGTAACAGTATCATTAGGCAACGGTGCCGTATGATTTAAGGTTGTATTTTGTTGTATTCCGTTAGCAAAACTTGTGTTAAAATCTGTTGATGAAATTGGTTTTATCATTATTTTTCCTAAATTGCCTACTCTATTATAAAACATAAAAAAATAAAAAATTGCTAGAAAATTTCTTAACCGTTTAAAATAATGATTTTTACTTGAAAATTTTGCATTATTGAAAATTTTTTGATAATATAAAGTTGTTATTAAAATATGAGAAGGGTTCAGAATGAAATTTTCATCATCATTTAAAGTTGGTCTTTTGGCGATAATTGCACTTGTATTATTAATGGGAGTTATCCTAAAAGTTAAAGGGCGTGCCTTTTCTTCTGCAGAACGTATGGAAATTCATTTTAAGGATGTTAATGGAATGAGACCCGGTGCCGGTGTTCAAATGATGGGTTTGCGAGTTGGTCAGGTTGAAGAAATTACTCCGGTCATAAAAGGTGCGGACAGTTATGTAAAATTGAAATTTGTAATTACAGATCCTACAGTTTCTATTCCGAAAGCATCTATGTTTTCTATTCAGCAATCAGGCTTGATTGGTGAATTATTCTTGGAAATTACTCCTCCAAAAGTTAGAACGGTGTATATTCCGATGAATCACAGGGGAATTTTATATAAAGATGATGATGTCCAAATGAAATTGGATGATAAATATTACTCTGTCGGTAAAATCAGAGGGGTTCAAGTTGTCGCAAAAGACGTTGTCCCTGCCGAATTAAAAGAGAAAGTTAACACAAAATATGCTTATAAAGTTGATTATATAATAGATTTACCTGGTTTGATTGTACCTAATTTCCTGAAGGGGAAAATTGTATATTCAGGTGGTACTGCAAAATTGAGAATTGCAACTTTGGATGATGTGGTTTTGCCTTATCCTAAGCAAACTTCACCTTATACAATTGTTGAACCTATGAGAATATCTGACTTTATGGATTGGCAATATAAGGCTGCAGAATCTCTGACAGAAACAAACAAAAAGGTTAATGATTTGTTATCAGATGACGTTATTGCACAATTGAAACAGTCGGTTTATAACGTAAACAATTTGACGGCTCAAACAACAAGAACAATGTTGAAAGTTGATAATTTGTTGGATGCATCCAAAGTTGATTTGGACAAATTGATGACTATGGTTGATAAAGCTACAACTGATTTCAATGCCGTTTCAACAAATATAAATGATATCTTGGGTGATCCTCAATTCAAAAAGTCTATAGTTTCAACTTCTGTTTCGGTTGATCAGTTGGCAAAAAATGTTAACAAAATAATAGGTAACGAACAGCAGTCTGAACAATTAGCAAAAGATTTGAGAGAATCTATTCATAATTTGAATGAAATTAGTGCCTCTGTAAATTCAATGACAGGAGATGAAAAACTTAAATCTGAATTAAAATCTGCAGTAACAAATGCAAATACTGCGATGATGCAAGTTTCTACGGCTTTGGAATCTGTAAACAAACTTACTCCGGACAAAAAGACCGAATTGGCAAAAACAATGGAAGATGCTTGTGTTACAACAGCCAATTTGAGAAAATTCTCTGAAAAATTGAATAAGAGATTCTTATTATTCAGATTGATGTTCTAGTGTGAGGCTGGTTTATGAGTTCAACTTTTAAAACAAATATTACCAAGCTTCATTACGATAAAAATGCAAAAGGATTTTTGTTTAACGTTTTGAAATTTGCTTCATTGTTTTATGCAATGGGTAGTGGATTGAAAAATGTTTTGTATGATAAAAATATTTTGAAACCCAAAAAAATATCTGCAAAAGTAATTTCAATCGGAAATGTCACAACAGGTGGAGTCGGCAAAACTCCTGTAGTGGCTGAAATTGCAAGGTATCTGAAATCAAAAGGCACAAAAGTTGCAATTGTATCTCGCGGTTATGGTGGAAAACTTTCAAATAAGAATATTAATTTAATATCTGATGGCGAGAAAATATATTATGATGCTGAAATGTCAGGGGATGAGCCTTTTTGGTTGGCAAATGAAACAAAATGCCCGGTTATAACATCAAAAAACAGGTTTGAAGCTGCCAAGTATGCTATAGAAAACTTCCAAACTGAAGTTATCCTTCTTGATGATGGGTTTCAGCATCGCAAACTTTATCGAGATGTTGATATTGTTTTAATGGATTCTGTAATGGGATTCGGTAATGAAAATTTGCTACCTGCGGGGCCATTAAGAGAAGGAATGGATGCATTTAAAAGAGTGGATAAGTTCGTTGTAGTAAGTAAAAATATTGATCATACAAGAGCAGAAAAACTAGCCAAAATAATGGGCAAAAAATTGAAATTGGAAACTTTTGTATGTAAAACCGAACCTGATTTTGTCTACAATATAAAAACAGGTGAAAAACTTGTGGAAGGTGAAACCGTTACGGCGATTTCAGCAATCGGTCAACCAAAGCAGTTTTATGATTTTTTATCAAATTATAAGGTTGTAAAAACAATTGATTTTGATGATCATCATCAATATACAAAAAAAGAAATTGAAAGAATCAAGTCTAAAATTATTACGACTGAAAAGGATGCCGTAAAATTAAAAGAATTTGATTTAGATAATATTTACGCACTTAAACTTAGAACTGTGGTTGATGTCGAGGCACTTTTGAAATGAAAGTCGATATAGATAAAATTGTTGAAATTTTGAAAAAGTCAGATGAACCTAGAAGCGAATTTGTAAACCTGATGGAAGAGTTTAAAAATCCGTACCTTGTTTTGATTGCCTGTATCTTGAGTTTACGTACTAATGACAGAACAACTTATCCTGCAACATTAAGAATGCTGAAACTCGGGAAAACTCCTGATGAGATTTCAAGATGTTCCACTGAAGAATTATCTAAGGCAATTTATCCTGTAGGATTTTATGCAAATAAAGCAAAGCAGATTATTCAACTTTCAAAAGAAATTGTTGAAATGGGAAAAGTACCTGATACAATTGATGAACTTATAAAATTCAACGGCGTTGGCAGAAAAACTGCGAATTTAGTTTTAGCAAAGGGCTTTCAAATCCCTGCAATTTGTGTGGATGTCCATGTTCATCGAATTTCAAATCGTTTGGGTTATGTAAAGACTAAAAATCCGGAAGAAACAGAATTTGCACTTCGTAAAATTTTACCCAAAAAATATTGGCTGGATATAAATACTTTACTTGTGACTCATGGCCAAAATATTTGTAAACCCATAAAACCTCTTTGTGACAAATGCCCGATAACTGATTTTTGTAATAAAATTATATAAAATAGCAAAAAATATTTTTACAGGTTTACATATCTCAAAAGGAGAATATTTCATGAGTCTGACAGTTAATAAAATTTCATTTCAAGGCGATTATAACAGATCTACTAAGGTCTTTAAAAACGATTCATACCGAAGAAACCAAATAACAGACTTGAATAGCCATTATATTACTCCGCACAAGTCGTTTTTTAAAAGTGTAAAAGAATTTTTAAAAAGTTTATTCGGAAAAATTAAATAAAATAAATACGATTGATATTGAGAAAATAGGCTTTACAAAATATCTGTAAAGCTTATTTTTTGATGTATAAACTTGATTTTTAACATTGTTGTGGGATAATTTTAGTAAAGATTATCAGATATAATCTTTTATGGAAATGTAAATTTACAAAATAACAGGAGTGTGAGAGATGAGTGTAGAAAGCCCTCAAAAAATTGACACATCAAAGTTAGATAAAATTATGGCAGAATATAACTATGATAAATCTAATTTGATTGCAATTTTACAAAAAGTTCAGGAAGAATTCAAATATTTGCCTGAAAATGCAATGACTTATATTGGTACAAAAATGGAAGGTTTGTCACCTGCAACGGTTTATGGCGTTGCAACATTTTATGCACAATTTTCGTTGGAACCGAAAGGTAAATATGAAATGAAATGTTGCGATGGAACAGCATGCCACGTTAGAGGTTCAATGCCGGTACTCAATGCTGTTAAAGCCAGATTAAAACTTAAAGACGGTCAAATGACAACTGATGATGGATTATTTTCTGTTGAAACAGTTAGTTGTTTGGGTGCTTGCGGGCTTGCTCCTGTCGTTGTTATTAACGGTAAGGTTTATCCTCAAATGACATCTGATGCCGTTAAAATTGTGTTAGATACTATATTGAGTGAGGGCAATTAATTATGGCAACATTAAAAATAGATATAAAGCAAGAGCAGCTTAAAGCTCAGGAAGAAGTTAAAAAACAGGGATTGAGAGTTCTTGTTTGTTGTGGTACAGGTTGTATGGCAAACGGTTCACCGGAAGTTATCAAAAAATTTGAAGCTTTGGGTGCAAATGTTACAACATTAGGTCAATATGAAAAAATGACTATTGTTCCGACAGGTTGCCATGGATTTTGTGAACAAGGTGTTTTGGTTTTAATTCCTCAAACACATACAGTTTACGTTAAAGTTAAACCTGAAGATGTTGAAGAAATTTTTGAAAGCCATATTAAAGGTGGAAAACCTGTTGAAAGGCTTTTATATACCGATCCAAAGACAAATCAAAAGGTTCAAAGAAGTGAAGATATTAATTTCTACGCAAAACAAACTCGTACAGCGCTTGCAAATTGCGGACATATAAACGCAGAAAACATTGATGAAGCAATTGCCGTAAGAGGTTATGAGGCATTAGCAAATATTTTAGCTCAAAATGATCCTGATGCTGTTATAAAAGAAATTTTGGATTCAGGACTTCGTGGTCGTGGCGGCGGCGGATTCCCTACAGGTCGTAAATGGCAGTTTACTGCAGCAAACCGTGGCGGAAAGTCTTACGTTGTATGTAACGGTGATGAAGGTGACCCTGGTGCATTTATGGATAGATCCGTTATGGAAGGCGACCCTCATAAACTACTTGAAGGTATAGCAATTGCAGCATTTGCAATTGGAGCTGATGAAGCTTACATTTATGTAAGAGCAGAATATCCTCTTGCTATCAAACGTTTGAGACGTGCGATTAAAGATGCTGAAGAAAGACATTTCTTAGGCGAACACATTATGGGTACTGATTTTAATCTGACTATTCATATTAAAGAAGGTGCCGGTGCATTTGTTTGTGGTGAAGAAACAGCTTTGATGGCATCTATTGAAGGTGAACGTGGAATGCCTCGTCCAAAACCACCGTTCCCGGCTAATAAAGGTTTGTTTGGACGTCCTACATTGATTAATAACGTTGAAACATTGGCAAATGTCCCTGTTATTATGTTGAAGGGTGCAAAATGGTTCTCTTCAATGGGTACTGAGACATCAAAAGGTACAAAAACATTCGCTTTAACAGGTGAAGTTAAGAATACCGGATTGATTGAAGTTCCAATGGGTACAACTTTAAGAGAAATTGTATTTGATATCGGTGGTGGTATCAGAAACGGTAAGAAATTTAAAGCTGTTCAAATCGGTGGTCCGTCAGGCGGATGTTTGACAGAAGAACACTTAGATTTACCAATGGATTATGAAAACTTGACTAAAGCAGGTGCAATGGTAGGTTCAGGCGGACTTGTTGTTATGGCTGAAGATACTTGTATCGTTGAAGTTGCAAGATTCTTTATGAACTTTACTCAACACGAATCTTGCGGAAAGTGTGTTCCATGCCGTGAAGGTACAAAACAACTATTAAAAATCTTGCAAAAAATTGTTGCAGGAAAAGGTGAGATGTCTGATATTGATAAGCTTGAAGAACTTGCTCATGCAGTTAAAGACGGTTCACTTTGCGGGTTAGGTAAAACAGCTCCAAACCCTGTATTATCAACATTGAAATACTTCAAGGATGAATATATTGCGCACATCCGTGACAAAAAATGTCCTGCCGGTGTTTGTACCGCAATGAAGAAGGTTGTTATTCAACCTGATTTATGTAAGGGATGTACAAAATGTGCAAGAACTTGTCCTGTCGGAGCAATTTCAGGTACAGTAAAACAACCTCACGTAATCGATCAATCTAAATGTATCAAGTGTGAGGCTTGCTTGAAGGGTTGTCCTTTCAAGGCTATCGTTTTGGAATAAATTTAATAATAAGGAAATAAAAAAATGACTGATAAAAAAACATTAATGATAGACGGGAAAGAAGTTGAATTTACTGATGAACCTAACCTTCTTGAAGTTATAAGGCATGCCGGACTGAATGTCCCAACTTTTTGTTACCGTCCCGATTTAACTCAATTCGGCGCATGTAGAATGTGCGTTGTTGAAGTTGAATATCCGAATGGCAGAACAATGATTAATTCATCTTGTACGATGCCTCCGGAATGTGGTATTAACGTAAAACTTAATACTCAAAGAGTTCGTAGAATAAGAAAAACAGTTTTGGAACTATTGCTTGCAAATCATGACAAGGAATGTTTAACTTGTGAAAAATCAGGTTCTTGCGAACTTCAAAAATATTCTGAAGAATATGGTATTAAAAAAATAAGATATCCTGAAAAACCAATTGAAGAATATTTACCGATAGATGATTCATCACCTTCAATTGTTCGTGATCCAAACAAATGTATCTTGTGTGGTGCATGCGTTAGAGCTTGTACTGAATTCCAAGGTCATTCTGTTTTAGGCTTTGCAAACAGAGGCTCAAAAACTGTTATCCAACCGATGGCAGGCAAACCTCTCGGACAAGTTGATTGTGTAAATTGTGGACAATGTGCTGCAGTTTGCCCAACAGGCGCTTTAACAATTAAAACTTGTATTGATGACGTTTGGTCTGAAATTAACAATCCTGAAAAGAAGACAGTAGTTCAAATTGCACCATCTGTTCGTGTAGCCTTGGGCGAAATGTTCGGATTAAAACCTGGTGAAAATACAATTGGTAAAATCTATGCAGCTTTGAGAAGAATCGGATTTGATTTTATCTATGATACAAACTTCGGTGCTGATATGACAATTTTGGAAGAAGCACATGAATTTGTTGAAAGATTAACAAAAGGCGAAAATTTGCCGTTGTTTACTTCATGCTGTCCTGCTTGGGTAAAATACTTGGAAGACCAACATCCTGATATGTTAAGCCATTTGTCAACTTGTAGTTCTCCAATGTCAATGCAGTCACCTGTAATGGGTAAATTGGTTCCTGAAAAACTTGGTTGTACTCGTGATGATATTTCTGTTATTGCGATTATGCCTTGTACAGCAAAGAAATTTGAAATTATCCGTTCAGAACATTCAAGAGACGGTCACCAAGATACTGACCATGTTTTGACAACTCAAGAACTTGGTAGAATGATTAGAGCTGCCGGTATTGATTTTGATAAGCTTGAACCTGAACAACCTGATAGCCCTTATGCTGAATATACAGGTGCAGGAACAATCTTTGGTGCCTCAGGCGGTGTTGCTGAAGCTGCTGTTAGAACAGCTTACAAATATGCAACAGGTGAAGAACTTAAAGATATGGATATTAAGGAACTTCGTGGAACAACAAATCGTTCTAAGAGTGTTCAACTTGATATAAAAGGAACTAAAGTTATAGTAAGAGTTGTTTCAACTTTGAAAGAAGCTGAAAAGGCTATCAAAGAAATCAAAGATGGTACGGCAAACTTCCAAATGTTAGAAGTTATGGCATGTCCTGGCGGATGTATCAATGGTGGCGGTCAACCGTTAAGTTATGACAATTCAAATATTAAATGTGAACGTGCACAAGGTCTTTATAAAGAAGATAAAGAGCTTGCAGAGCGTAGATCTCATGATAATAAGTCATTACAAAAATTGTATGATGAATATCTTGAATGTCCTGGCTCTCATAAGGCGCATGAATTGTTGCACACAACATATATTGATAGATTCCAATATTCTTATAAGAATATGAATCAGTAGTTTCTGCATCATAATAATAAAAAAGGCGGTAGAAAATACCGTCTTTTTTTATGCCTAAATTTTTATAATAACTAAATTTCTGGTGTGGTTTTCTTCTAAAGGCAAATCATACGGAATGATATCAACGACCTTGGCCTTATATTTTTTCAAAACCTTTTCGGAATTTTTAATTTCATCGTTTGTTTTTAAGGCTTTGTATGCAACAAAATATCCTCCTTTTTTCAAAAGCGGGAGTGCATAGTTCGCAATTTTGTCTAAAGATGCAACAGCGCGAGAAGTTATTATATCATATTTATCCTTTATTTTTTCAGCTCTGTCACAAACTGTTTTAATATTCTTTAATTTTAAATATTCTGTAATTTCATTGACGGCATTAATCTTTTTCTTTATGCTGTCAAGTCCTGTTATTTTTAGTTTTGGATATTGTATTGCCAGTGGAACAGATGGGAATCCTCCTCCGGTACCTATATCCAAAAGCTTTAATCCGTCAGGAACAATAGAGAATTTCTCAAAAAAGTATTTTAAAGCAAGACTGTCTATAATGTGTTTTTCCCAAAGAAATTTTTCATCATTTTTAGATATGAGATTCAATTTAGAATTTTCTTCTAAAAAAAACTTTATGTACTCATTGAATAAATCTCTGTTAGCCATTTTTTAGTCCATTCTTTAGCTTTTCAAAGGCGGTATCTCCAAGTTTTTGTCTGATATCGTTTATTCTCATTTCGATTTTTACAATATTATCTGGTTTGAAATTATTTTTAGCTATTTTTAGTGCTTCCAAATAGCAATGCAATGCTTCTTCAAACATTTTATGGTGAATGACAAAATCTCCAATTGCTACATTTACTGATGCGATATAGAATGGTTCATTCAAGTTGAGTGCAGCCATTTTTGCCTTTTTATAAAAATCGAGAGCTTTATTTATATCTAATTTTTGATGAAGTTGAGCTAATTTTATGCTTGATGTATAAATCCCGTTATAATTTTTGGACATTTCATCAATATTTAAACTTTCTAATGCATATTTAATAGCAAGTTCACTTTGACCTGCATCGTCACAAATCGAAGAAACATTTGAATATGCTGACGATAGATAAGGATTTTTTCTATAATCAGAACCAAGACTTATACATTTTTTATAATATATTAATGCATTATCTATTTTACCGTTTGCATCATTATTGATTGCATATTTGTAATACAATTCAGATAAAATTTCTGTGCTTACTCCTGTTTGAGATATTTCAAGTGCTTTTGTGTAATACTGTTCAGGGTTTTCTTTTTTAGTTTCAGAAATATTTATGAGTAATAGTAATGTTTTCACAAATAGATTGTTTGAAATGCTTGATGTATTCAAAATTTCAGAAATTAAAGCTTTTGATTCTTCCAGTTTAAATGTCATATAATAAATATTTGCAACTTCATATTTGAGTTCTGCAGCTTTTATTAAATCTCCGGTTGTTAAGTAAAAATCAACGCCCATTTCATAATATTTTATTGCACTAAACCAATCAGAAAGTTTTTGGTAAGTTTCTCCGAGTTTTGTGTACATTGTGGATAAGAAAGTATAAAAATCCTCATCTTTCTTTAAGGTTAAGGCTTTTTGATATATTGCAACGACTTTTTTGTAATTAAATTCACTTTCTGCAGTTTTTGCAAGATTCAATAATTCGACTACTGACAGCCCGCGGATTTCTTCTTCATTGACTGCATTTTCATGTGAACTCTCAACAAATGTGTTGATTGTATCTGCAATGTCTTCCAATGCGTTATCATCAAAAATGAATGATACATTTTTGATAGCTTTTTTTGAATTTTCTAATGTTTCCTCTGTTGTAACAGGAGCTTTTTCTTGAGTTAAAGGTTTTATTTTAGGCTTAGGAAATTCTGCAAACTGAACACCTGTTATCGGTTCTCTTACAAATTTTGGTCTTTGCGGTATGAAATTGTTATGGTATTCAATTTCTTTTCTCATAGTTGCACGTGATAACAACATATCTCTTTCGAGCGGTTTTAACGGTAACTGTGTTTCATATAATTCGACACATGATTTGTGTATTTTTATCGCGATATTTTCAGCAATTGAATTCTGTGCAATTATTTTGTAGTGCTCAGGTAAGCATATCAGGTTTCCAAGCCTGTATAAAATTAAATTTTCTATAAAATAGTTTATTTTTGCTTCATCATATAAATTCAATGTCATCAAAAGGTTAATGCTTACAGGGTGTCGCATAAGTGTTAAAAACCTGAATAAGTGCCCGCTGACAGGGTCTACAAGAGCAAGACCTTCTCTGAATATAAAATCGTTAAATGATAACATGCTTTTTGTATAACCGGATAAAAAATCAATTAATTGAAGATTTCGTAACTTCATTATTTTAATTGTCATTGTCGTATATAGGTAATAACCTTTTGTGTACTTGTATAACTCATCTGAAATTGGACCGATAATTTTGATATTTTCGGCTTTTAAATATTTTTCAAAAATGTTTTTTTCAAAGGCAAGAATGGAAATTTTCTTATATTTAATTTTTCCTTCAAATTGAGTTAAATCAAACCTTCTGGAGGATAGAATTATTTTTATTCCGCCAAAACTTGTTAAATTGAATAAAAAGTTCAAAATATCATTTTTATTATCCTTTAAAATATTTTGGCATGAGTTGAGCCTAATAATTATAGGCTTTTCTACGGCTTGAAAGTATGATGTTATTTTTTGAATAAAATTTTCGGATTTTACTTTTGGAGCTTCAATTTGTTGAAGTGCAATAAGTTTTTTAAAATTATCAAAAAATGTTAATAAAATATCTTCAAGAATCGTGGTTTCAAAACATGTATATTCAAGAACAATAGCATCCTGATTCAAGTATGAAAGAACTTTGTCTACAACAGAGCGTTTCCCGGTTCCTAAGAATCCTGAAACGAGCAACATTTTATCATTACTTTGCAAAAAATCATAAATTTCATCAATTTGTTTGAAATTATTTTCATAAAGAAAAACTTTGCTATCGTTTTCTTGTTTTATTAAAGTTTTTAAATCCAGATTATTTTCAATAAACTTATTACTCATAGCCTTATATTAATTGATTTTACAAATTTTTGCAAATATATCTCAAAAAATTGCACTTTATTTATTTTAATAGTATGATATTATTGACGAACAAGGGGAATACAATGGAATTTTTCAGACAACACCAAAAAATAATAATTGCTATTATATCTGTTACATTTTTAGCTTGGACTGTAGGCTTAATGTTGTTACCGATATTAGTAAAATAGGCAAAAAGTGGAAAAGAATAAATTTATACAAAAAATATTTATAACATTCATGTCGCTGGCAATGCTATTTTCTGTTTGCGTGCCACCTTCTAATGCTATTTCATTGAGACAAATTGAGCATAAAAGACGAATTGCAAGAATTAAAATTTTCCACTTAAAGAAATTGGAAAGACAAGAGAAGAGTAAGCTTGTCAGAAATCAGCAACAACTTGAGGATACTCAAGATAATTTGGAAGCTTCGCAAAATAGATATTCAACATTGACAGGTCAATTAAATGGTTTGAGCTCTCAATTGGCTTATTCTGTTGCTGATTACAATCAATCTAATATTAATATGCGCCGTAGGCTCAGACATGTTTATAAATCTCAACGCAGAGGAATGCTTGAGATGCTTTTGTCTGTAAAAGATTTGAATTCAATGTTAGATGCAATTTATTTTGAAAAAATTGTATTAAAAAAAGATTATCAGAGAATTTTGATGGTAAAGAGAAAAGCTGAAGCCATCATGGCCCTAAAATCAGAAATTCAGCAGAAAAAGCTTGCTTTAGCTCAAACCATCAGTGATATAAATTCGCAACAACGTTATATACAAGGTGCAATTGCTCAAAATCATAATATGATTAGTAAACTTCAAAGCAGCCGTTCAGCTTATGAACGTTCTGAACGAGAATTGGCAAGACAATCGGAGTATATCCAGAGTATGATTGCAAGAATGCAACGTCATAATAAATCTACTTTTATAACAACCGGAGCTTTTATGAAGCCTATTGGTGGCGGAATAACTTCTCCATTCGGATGGAGAGTTCACCCTATATTTCATAGTAGAATATTCCATTCCGGTATAGATATTGCAGGCCCTTATGGTGGCGCAATTCATGCGGCTAATTCGGGTCGAGTAATATATGCAGGCTGGCAAGGCGGTTACGGAAAAGTAGTTATCATTGATCATGGCAGAGTAAATGGTCGTCCGACTACAACTTTGTATGGACATATGTCATCAATTAATGTAGGAACCGGACAATCAGTTTCCAGAGGTCAAACAATCGGTAGAGAAGGTTCGACTGGTTACAGTACCGGACCACATTGCCACTTTGAAGTTAGAATTAACGGTGTTCCGCAAAATCCGTTGAGATTTATTTAATAAAGGAAATAATTGTGAAAAAACAATTGATTATAACAGCTTTAATTTGTATGATTATGACTCCGGCATTTGCAGATGAGGAGTCTGCAAAGACTATAAAATCTATTACAGCGCAGCCAGACTTGGATGTTCAAAGACAGATATACGAATCACCGTTGACACAAATGCCCGGTATGTCTGTTGATGAGACAAAAAATCAGGATTATGATGCTCAAAATACAGGAGAGGTTAGTATTGCTAACAAGCCACCTTATGGTAAAAATATGCCTATGTTTAAACAAGCAAGAATTAGGATAACAAATTTCTTTAGGCAAAAAAGTCTTAACAAGATGAAAGCAGAACAAGATGGAACTGTCAAAAAACATAATAAATTATCCAAACTTTTTAAAGATAACAGCGTAACTTTGACAGATGATAATTCGGAAGAAATGGTTAATGCTGTTGCAGCTGCTGATTCTACGTCTGCTGACACAAAAAGTAATTTGCAATTGGCAGGCGGAGTAAAAGAACATGTAACAACTAATGATGTTATATTAGATGCCGATAATGTTGATTTTAATGACAAGACTATGGATGTTGTTGCAACCGGTCATCCTGTTTTAAATTTTCCTCCGCAAAATACGATTATAAAAGCTGATAAAATAGTTTATAACAATGTTACAAATATTTTGAAAGCATATGATAATGTAGAATTGATAAAAGACGGTTCAAGTATTTATGGCGATTTTATGCAAATAAATATGAATGAAGAAAATGCTTTGGCCGATAATATGAAGACTACAAAAGGCGAATTAGAAATCCATGCAAAACATGCAACTGCAGATGATAAAGTTATTGTACTAAATGACGGTACCTTATCAGCAAGCAAGGATTTTGTTTTCAGAATGGAAACGTCAATGGTTGGTGGCTTTGACTACAAACAAATGATAATTGATGAAAGTGACAAATCATATATTTCAGACATTTCAGGCTCAAAAGATATCCATGTTGAAGTGAAAGACATTACTCTTGATGCGAAAAAACAGCATAATGTAACAACATTTAAAGAAATTGAAGTTTATAACGGGAAAAAACATTTGTTTGATTTACCTTCATTCCAAGCTCATACAAATAAAGATCACAATTATTTTGAAGGTGATTATCCTGAATTAGGGTCAAGAAACCCTATGGGAATGTATTTTGGACCAGGATATGTATTTGATTTGCCGAATGGTTCTACATTAAAAGCTGTCCCTCTTGTAAATTATAAGAGCAAGTTTGGTATTGGTGGCGCATTGAAATATAAAAGTGCTACTAACATGACTGATTTTATGTATGGTTCTGCAAATGATGTATTTGTATTGAAAGGTAAACAATATCTGGATGATAAATTATATTTGCAATATGGTATGAATGCCTTTTTGGATGAGTGGTTTTTGGGTGCCAGAATGCCAAAATATGCAATTGAAGCTGTATATGAGGATGGAAAATATATTCCGAATACTATAGGAAAAGGTTTAGGCTTACAATTCAAAAATAGATTTAGTGCCGGTTATTTTGGAGATACAAAATATCAATTAAAAGATGAAAATTTGGCACAAGGTAAAGATGCTACTACTCGTTTGAGGTATATGGCTGAAATGAGCCAATCTTTATATCACTATGAAGATATACCTAATCGTAAAATTTTAGACCTTTCAATGGTAATGCAAGGCAGTGCAGCTGTATATGGTACAGGTGATACCCAATTTATCGGCAGAGTAGGACCGATGTTACATACACAGTACAAATATTGGATGCAGAATGTCGGATATTTTGCATCTGCATATCAAGATCAAACTCCACTTTTAAGATATGATACATACCGTTACGGTCATTCAAACGTATATTTAAATGAAGCGTTGAGAATAAACAAGTGGCTTGCTGTAGGTTGGACAATATCAGCAAACTTGTTGAAAGAAGCTCCTAACGGCAAATTGTTACAAGAAAATGGCTTTATTTTCTCAATAGGTCCGGATGATTTAAAAGTTAATTTAGGGTATGACTTTATTCGTGAAGCTACATATTTTAATATAACAATGGCAATGAATGTTAAAAATTCAAATGTTCATTTTGAAAAAATGGTTATAAAAAATCCTGATAGGTTAACCGGAGATAAAAAGCCGGAACTTACATTGTTACCAAAACCTGAGGATTTCCAGCCATCAGAACAGAACAAAGTTACTGTTCCAAAGCAGTATGCTCAAGTTATAGATATTCAAGATCCTGAAAGGGAGTATGTTCAATAATGGATATAAAATTATTAAAAGATGAGTTGATAAAATATGGGAAACTTTGTGGCGAAAAAGACTTTACTCCTGGAATTTCCGGTAATTTGTCTGCCAGAGTTGATGATAATAGGATTTTAATCACGACATCGGGTTCTGCTAACGGTTATTTATCTGAAAATGATTTAGTTTTGATGGATTTTGACGGTAAGGTTTTGGATTCTGATAAAAAAGCTTCAAGTGAAAAAATGTTACATGTGGCGTTTTATAAAATGCGACCTGACATCAGATATATTATGCATGTTCATGCTCCATATTTGAGTTCTTTTGCAGCTGCTCATATTCCGTTGGATAAACCTTTGATGGCAGAAATTGTGTTTTATTTTGGGCAAATTCCTTTGGCCGAATACGGATTACCATCATCAAAAGATTTGGTAGAAAAAACTTCTAAGTATTTCAAGGATTATAATGCTGTTTTGATGGCGAACCATGGATTTATAATAGGCGGAAAAGAACTTAAAGAAACCTATTTGCAGTTGGAATTGGCGGAAGCTTATGCAAAAACTGTTATTAATACCAGAGTGTTGGGTAAAGAAGTTTTATTGAACAAGGAACAGGTTGAAGAGATTTATTCATTAAAGTAATATTGTGGTACAATATTAATACGAAAAGAGATAAAAGGGGAATTTGAAATTGTCTATAATGTTGGAACATAAACAAGGATTGATTGCAGGAGATGGATGTTTGCCGGTACAAATGGCTCAGTATGCCAAAGAAAACGGGTTTGAAGTAGTTTGTATATCGCTTTCTCGTGACAATGTTAGAGATTTGAAAAAATATTGTTCAAAAGTTTATTCTTGTCATCCAGGAGAAGTTAATAGAATTGAAAAAATATTTAAAGAAGAAGAAATAAAGCAGTTGACCTTTTTAGGTAAAGTTCACAAACGAGTTCTTCTTCAATTGCACAAGTTTGATAAGCGCGCAATTGAGCTTATTAAAGCATCTGCAAGATTAAATGATGACGAAGTAATGCTGCTTATCGTAAAAGAATTTGAAAAAATTGGTGTTACGGTCTTAGATCAGACAATATTTATAAAAAATCTTATGGTTCCTGCCGGAGTTTTGGGTAAAATTAAACCTACAAAAGCTCAGTTGGAAGATGTGAATTATGGATTTTGGTTGGCCAAAGAAATGGGAAAAGTTGATGTTGGGCAATCTGTTGTAATTAAAGATAAGATGGTTATGGCTGTTGAAGCTATTGAGGGCACTGACAAGTGTATTGTTCGAGGAGCAAAATTCGCGAAAAAAGATGCAGTTGTAGTCAAGGTGTCAAAGCCTGCGCAAGACAAACGTTTTGATATTCCTGCTATCGGTCTTAAAACTTTGAAAACAATGCATAGGCATCATGCAAATTTGATTGCAGTAGAGGCGAATGAAACAATTATTGTCAACCCTGAGCAAGTTATTAAGTATGCAAATGATAACAATATTGTAATAATGGCTGTGTAATTTATGAAAAAACTTTTTATAATAACCGGTGAATATTCTGGTGACATCCACGCTTCTCGTGTAGTAAGAGAATTAAGGAAAATAAATTCAGAACTTGAAATTGAAGGCGTTGGCGGTATAAATCTTGAAAAGGAAGGTGTAAAACTTTTTTCAAATCAAGATAAAATGTCTGCAATGGGAATCTCTCCGGCAATTATTTATAATCATATAATGCTCGGGAAACGGGTTGTTGATTATGTTATAAAAGAATTTAAACCAGATGCTGTATTGCTGATTGATTATGGTGCATTTAATTTGAGCGTTTCAAAATTTTTCAAAAAAGCCGGGATAAAAACTTTTTATTATATTCCTCCGCAAGTATGGGCAAGTAGAAAATGGCGGTTAAACACAATAAAGAAAAATATCGACGAAGTCCTTTGCATTTTCCCTTTTGAAAAAGAAATGTATGAAAAAGAAGGTATAAAATGCCATTATTGCGGACATCCTTTGGTTTCTCAATTGCCTCCAAAAGTTGATAAAGCACAGTTTTTTGAAAAATATAATCTTGATAAAAATAAACTTCTCGTTTCGGTTTTCCCTGGGTCGAGAAAATTTGAATTAAAAAATTTGATGACAGTTTTTGTAAAAACGGCAAAAGAACTTCAAAGACGCCATCCGGACTTACAATTTTGTATTTCTCAAGCTCCAAATTTATCGGATGAAGTGTTCCATAAATATTTAAAAGATACTGATTTTAAAGTTATCAAAGGAGATAATCAGGCTCTTTTGAGTGCTTCTGATGCATTGATTTTGGCATCGGGGACGGTTGCTTTAGAAGCTGCTCTATATTCAACTCCAATGATTATTGCTTATCGTGGCCCATATTTATTTTATTTAATTTATTTATTGGTAAGGTGTATAAATATGGTTTCGTTACCGAATATTATATTGAACAAATTTGTTGTCCCTGAAATTTTGGAAAAACAGGTAAGTATAGAAAATATTGCATCAAATATTGAAAAGTTATTGTATGACGCAAAGTATAGAAGTGAAAATATCCAAATGTTATCAGAAGTGAAAGCCAAATTATCCGATAAAATTTCATCAAAAGAAGCTGCTATTGAAATATCAAACAATTTATCTTCTTAATATTTTGTAACATGGGACTTGCGTTTAATCAAATAATACCATTTTAAGGTTTTTATATATGAGTAAGGGAAATTATGATTAATCAAGTTCCGATAGCAAAAGTAAACAGTAAATCTGCTTATGCTGATTTTTCCAATAATAAAAATCAGTTTCTTTTTACATCGCCTCAAAGCGGCGATGAATTCACGCTGTCGGAAGATAAGAAGGGAAAAAAGAAGAGTAAAAAAGCTTTAATTATAGCCTCAACTGTTGCCGGTACAGTGCTTGTTGTTTTAGGCTTTGTAAGTGGATTGCATAAGGGTGCTTACAAGTGGTTGGAAAAATTGAGGGGACATTTGAATCAAAAAATGTCTACTAAAGGTGCCAGAGAAAAATCAGAACAGGCGAAACAGTTTTATCGAGTTATCTTGAGTGGGGTTAACCATTTCTTGGAGAAGGCAGAATCATTGAATAACTTCCATTCATTGAAAATTATTTCAATGAAAAAATCCATGTGTGCTTTTTCTAACAGTACGCCTAAAAATGCATTTGGCCGTGGTGCTAGGAAAGTTTATGAAGGGATTACAAACTTCTTTGAAAAAATTAGCAGAAGAACGGTTCTTTCTTCATACAAGAAATCTGACAAAACTTTAAACAAAATGTTGAAATATACAGAAAAAATAAATTCAAAATTAAATATCACAAATCCATCACAACAATTTACGATAAATGGAGTTACTAAAACAAAGGAAGAATGGGTAAAAGAAATTGAACGTCATTTGGCGAGCGTAAAAACCGGTTATAAATCTAATTTTAAAGGTTCAGCTTTAGATGACAGGTATAATAGAATGCATAATGTTATGTCAGATTTGGATGTTCGTTTTTGGGATGCAAGCCTCAATCCTAAAGGATTTAGACGAAACTTTACATCAAGAGAGATGTACCAGTCTTTCTTGGCACACAACCTTGTAGTTGAAGATAGAACAAAATTAATAAATGAAGTTTCACAATTCAGACGCGGAATTACTAATGATATTACTGATATAACAACCGGAATTAAATCTTCTTTGTCTGAAGTTGAAAATGCAATAAATCCAAAAGACTCAAAATCTATTGAACAAATTACTATTTTAAAAGCGCATTTAAAAGAATATGCAAATCTCAGCGGTAATAATGAAGTTACAAACAGAGCAAAATTGGCTGATACCTTGAAAGATGACTTCAAAGCTTTACAAGATAGAATAAGTGAAAATTCAGGGCTCTATGACTCTGATGTTCCGGATAGAATTATTACAAAATTAGGTGATACGTCAGCGTTGCTTGAAGATACCAAAAAGGGTGAAATCCAAGAGATTTTGACTATTTATAAGGAGATTTTACCAAGAAAAGATTATATAAAAATGCGAAACAAAATTTGTTCATTCAACAAGTCTTTGCATAAGTCAATAAATCTTGAATGTGCCCAATTCTTTGACAAGATGAGAGATTTGGCTATGGGTTCTGCACCACTTGAAGTTTCAGATATTTTATTTGGTGTCGTTCCATTGAGTTATTTTTTGATTAGAGCAAAAGATAATGATAAACGTAAATCTATATCCTTGAAGTACGGAATTCCGGCACTTACATCTCTTGGTACAATTGTTTATTGTACAACGAGTCTTTTGTCCGGTGGCAAAGCAATGGCCTTTGGTATTATCACAGGTTATTTGACTCATAAAATCGGCAAATTTGCTGATAAATACAGATTAGAACATAAAAAGACTCCTTCAAGTACAGCGGCTTAGTTCCTCTAAACTCTGTATGGATAGAATTTCTGTTTTTGCTATACTGTTTGTATGGATAGAACTATAAAAGAAAAAATTGAAGATAGAGAATATCAGACATTGGCTGAATATGCTACTAAAAGTCGTGAAACAAAAGGCCGCAAAAGACCTGTTACATCAGATGATATGCGTACTGATTTTCAGCGTGACAGAGATAGAATTCTACATTCAAAGGCTTTTCGACGTCTAAAGCATAAAACACAAGTGTTTTTGTCACCTTATGATGACCATTTTAGAACGCGTTTAACTCATACTTTGGAAGTTGCTCAGATTGCAAGAACAATATCTCGATCTTTATTTTTGAATGAAGATTTAACTGAAGCTATTGCGCTTGGTCATGATTTGGGACATACTCCTTTCGGACATTGTGGCGAAGGAGTTTTGAATGAGCTTGTAAAAGGTGGATTTTATCATAATATACAAAGTGTCAGAGTTGTAGAGGTTTTGGAAGATTTGAACTTGTGTCGTGAAACAGTGGATGGTATTTTAACCCATTCTTGGGGGTATAAACCTAAGACCCCAGAAGCTCAAGCAGTTCAGCTTGCTGATAAAATTGCATATATAAATCATGATATAGAAGATTCGATTCGTGCAGGAATTATTGCAGAAGATGATTTGCCAAAAGAATGTATTGAATATTTTTCATCTGTTCAAAACGAGCGACTGACAAAAATGATTAACGAAGTTGTTTATAATTCACAAGGAAAACCGAATGTTACTATGAGTGAAGAAGGTTGGCATTATACAACTAAACTTCGTGAATATATGTTCCAGACGGTATATGTTGATTCTCCTGCCAAATTGGAAGAAGAAAAGGCTCGTCACGTGATTAAAGAATTGTTCTATTTATATAAAGATATGTTGAAAAATGTTTGCCCTGAAGAAAAAATTGAGCGTATTGTAACGGATTATATTTCAGGAATGACTGATAGATTTGCCGTTGAAAAATACAAGGAGCATTTTATTCCTGTTGGATTGCATCTTGGTGCAAAAGAAGATTTTTTGTTTAAGCTGGCTAAAATAATTGATTAAATTTCAAATGTCAGGTATAATTAGCGTATGGAAAGAAAAACTGTAAAACTCCAAGATTTACCTGTTGATACGTTTACGGATTCTCAGGCTTTTGAATATATTGAATCAACGCATGGACAAGTTGTAACGATTAATCCGGAAATGATTTCTTGTGCAAAAACAAATGAAAGTTTGAAAAATATTATTGAAAATGCGGAATTGGTTATTCCTGATGGTATTGGAGTTGAAATAGGTTTAAAAATATTAGGCTATAACGTAAGAAGGATTGCAGGTATTGCTTTTGCTCACAAATTGTTAGAAGCTTCAGTAAAGAACTGTCAAAGAGTAGCTTTGATTGGGAGTAAGCCTGAGGTTATTACAAAAGCAGTTGAAAATTTAAAAGCAGAAATTCCGGGGATAAATATTATTTATGTTAGAGACGGATATTTTAAGGATGATGATAAGGTTTTGAGTGAAATAAAAGAGATGCAGCCTGAGGTTATTCTTGCAGCGTTAGGTTCCCCAAAACAAGAAGAATTTATTTATAATGCAAAAAAACTTTTGCCAAATGCTATTATGATTGGTGTTGGTGGGAGTTTTGATGTATGGTCGGGTTGTGTTGAAAGAGCGCCTGAAATTTACCAAAAGATAGGCTTGGAATGGCTATATAGAACTGTAAAAGAACCCAAAAGGTTCAAACGTATTTTTCCAACCTTGCCATTATTTGTAATAAATGTTTTAAAAGAAAAATGGGGTATAAAATGCTAAACGACAAAGATATAAAAGAATTGAAAAAGTTTGCAAAAGAATCCAGAATAAATATTGTAAAAATGGTATATAATGCGCAATCAGGCCACATCGGAGGTGCTTTATCTTCGTGCGACATTATGACTGTTTTGTATCACAAGTGCATGAAACTTGTACCAAAATGGACTAAAGACAAGAATTATGAATCTCGTGACAGATTTGTTTTGTCAAAAGGACATGCATCAACAATTCTTTATTCGGTTTTAGCTCAATGTGGTTATTTCAAAGAATCAGAATTGATGACGTTTAGAAAATTAGGTACAATGTTACAAGGTCATCCTTTCCCGATGTGTCTGGGGGTTGAAGTCGCGACAGGTTCTTTGGGACAAGGCTTGTCTTTGTCTTGTGGGATTGCGTTGTCTTTGAAATTGGACAAAAATCCTGCCCATGTATTTACCCTTATGGGTGATGGAGAACTCCAAGAAGGCAGTTGTTGGGAAGGTTTTATGAATGGTGCTCATCATAAATTGAACAATCTTACTGCAATAATTGATAGAAACAGATTGCAAATCGATGGTGGAACGGAAACTGTTAAGGGTTTGGATAATTTGGAAGAAAAAATCAAAGCTTTTAATTGGAATGTTATTGTAATTGATGGACATGATTATAACCAAATATATGATGCCATTGAACTTTCTAAAAAATCAACTGATAAACCTACCGCAATAATTGCCAATACAATCAAAGGCAAAGGCGTAAGCTTTATGGAAAATCAGGCCGGCTGGCATGGTAAAGCCCCTAAACAAGAAGAATTTGAGCGTGCAATGAAGGAACTTGAAGCTTTATGATATCGGATGAATTGAAAAATATTTCAAAGTATGCAGAGATTCCTCAAGTCGCCATTGATTTTTTAAAAAATTTAACTCCCGATATAGAACTTGGTAAACATATTTTAAAAGAGGGCATTTATGCAAATGTTGAAATTTATAATACCAAGCTTCAACAAAATTCTAAATTAGAAGCGCATGAAAAATATATTGATATACAGCTTTTGCTGACCGGGGTTGAAAAGCTTGATTATACAAAAACTGATGGATTAGAAATTTCAGAAAAATATGATGAAGACAGAGATATTATGTTTTTTAAAACTCCAAAAAGATTTTTAAATAGCGTTTATTTGACTGGAACAAATTTTGTTATGTTGTATCCTAAAGAGGCTCATGCACCTCAGATTTCACCTGATGGAACTTGTAATGAAGTTAAAAAAGTTGTTATAAAGTGCCCGTTGTAAAGCCAGTTTACATTTAGTAGCCGGTTATAACCATAAAAAGTCAATTATTTTTTCTCAAATGTGTTTATATAAGTAGAGGAAATATTAATTGAGGAAATTTTAATGCCAAAAATCAATACAAAAGCTTCTATGTCAACATTTCAGCAATGTGACGGTTCAAACTTTTCAACTGCAGGCGTTGATTGCAGTATAAATGTTGGCAGTGGCAAACTTTCTACCTATGCAGGTATGGGTAGTTGTTTTACAAAAGGTTCAACAGGATTGATTTTTGATGCCAAAGGTTCTTTGCCATATGGTAACAGTTGTTTTAGTGGTGGTTTCAGAGTTAGAAATAATATTAATGACAAGTCAAAAACCGTTCAATTTAGAATTCAGCCGGCGACTGTATCAGTTCCAGTAAGTAAGGATATTAAGCTTTATGCAACGCCTTATTTTGCATCAAAATTGGATTATAAAACCTCAAAGGTAACTAATAATGTTGGCGGATTTGCAGGTGTTAGTGCAAAATTCGGTAAGACAAATGTTTTTGTTGAAGGTCAAATTTATGATGTCAGCAAAATTGATAAATCTACAACAAGTATAAATGCAGGTGTTTCCATTGATTTATAACAATGGAATTAAGTTTTTATAAAACTTATATTCGCTAAACTCTTTAGGTAGCGGAGACCAAAAACGCAAAATGGGATTGGGTGATAACTTTTGTATATCAAGTTGTTCTTCCGTCAATAGTGGATAGCAGTATGGTATGTCGTTCGTACTCAAATTTATTTTTAAAATGTTTTTATTTGAAAACTTTTCCTCATATTCATAAAATTTTTTCAGCTTTTGTTCTTTAATTTTTTCAAAATCTACAGTTTGCATAAAAAGTTCTGTATCCAAAGACATGTATTTGATTTCTGTTTTATCAAGCCGAAGTTCATTTTTTACAAATTCTTCAAAATTATCAAAGTTGTAATTGTAATTTTTTTCGTGAATAAAATTATTTTCTAATTTTTTATCAATATAAAGATATGCTCCATCTGCAACAGGGAAGAATTTTCTTAAAGAATTAAAAGAAGCAAAACCTTTATGTGGCATAAAAAAGCTCTGAGCATTATCTACAATAAGGTGTTTGTATTTATCAGCCAATTTTAAAACATTTTTAGAGCAAATACCAAAATAATTTGGATAAACAATAAAATCACTTTCCCCAAAGTCTTCCATCGGATAAAAATTCATATCGATATGATAAAAATGTATTTTGCAATTTTCTTTTTGCACGGCTTGGCGCAAACTTGGGCATATATAATAAGGCAAGTATATTTCTTCTATCTTATACGTTTGAATAAGGTATCTGAGGCAGTTTCTTGCCAGGTTTAATTTTATTATTTCCATAGATGAATTATATTATAAAATTATTTTTTTATTACTTTTAAAAGTTTTTCATAGCTTTTGCATAAAGCTTCTACATTCAATTTAGAACCGGTGAATTTTTCAAGTAGTTCGTCTTCCGGTAATGATTTGCCGTATTTGAACAGATTTTTCTCGAAAAATTTTCTTGTTTTAGAATTTTCGGTGAGTTTGCCGAGTTTTTTGCTTGCTGCATTATACATTTGGTCTTGCATAATTTCAGCTCTGAAATAATTTTGTAAATATCCCGGACAAACTAATAGGTGTGGAATGTTAGCCCATTCATTTACAATCTTTTTCGGCATAGGTCTCAATTCGTATTTGTGACTCAGTTCAAACCATAATTTTGATAAATCTTGATCAGGATTTTCATACATCATTTTTTCAAAATTTATTAATACTTCATAATAATTTACGAATTTTATGGAAGTTTTAAGTCTGTATGTTTCTAATTTCTTTGAAAGTTTTGTTGGTAAATTCAGTTCTTTAGAATAGAAACCTTCTCTGGCCGGTACAGTTTCCATCATCATTGCCACCGCTTCTGTAGTTGCATAATGTGTATTTTTGTCAAAATATTGAAGTTTTGGAGAATAAGAAAGTGCGTAAACAGAATGTCCCATTTCATGTAGCAAAGTTTCTACACTATTAGTGTCATTTTTTAGATTAGCCAAAATCCTTGCATCTTTATTTGGGTTCAAATCAAAACAGAAACCGTGTTGATTTTTGTTTGTTTTAGGATACAAATCAAGCATTATCGGCATTTCTTTGACATTCCAACCCATAGCCTTATACATATCATAGACGGTATTTTCCATCATCTTGTTATCTTTGAGATATTTGTTAGCTTCTTTTTTAGGATTACCTTCTAGCAAAAGTCCGTAATGCCATGGCTGAAGTTCTTTTGGACTGATGTTAAATACTTTTGCAAGTTTTATATCTCCTTCTTCTTGTATCTGTTTGTAGATAGGACGAGTTTTTTTAGCAATAATATCTAAGGTGTTGAATAATTGTTTTTCATCAACCTTGTAGCTTTCTTTCAATACATAGCTGAAGTAGTTGTCATAACCTTTTTTCTTTGCAAATTTGTTACGCTCTTTTACTAAATTAATCAAATCTTTTTCTATTTTTTCACCGATTGTAACATACCTTGCATTGTAAGCTTTTTCTCTTATTCCCGGATTCTTTTCGGTTTCTAAAATTGTCGTTAATTCTGCATTTGGATATTCCTTGCCATCAAAATTGCCCTTATAAGAATTGACGGTTTGTTCAATTTTATTTTGCATAGTTTGTAATTTTTTTTGTAATTGAGTATCTTTTACATTTTCTTCAAAATCATGGATTAAATCTGTAATTGTGCGTTTTAGAGTTTTATCAGAAATACCTTTTTTCTCAAATTGAAGCAGCTTTTTGTAAGTCTTTTTATCACTCCAAAACTTCAAACTTTTATCGTACTCTTTTTCATAAGTTTTCATATTCTCATTACTGGAATTTATATAATAATCCCATTGAGCAATCCCCGATTTGGTTGAAATTTCGTGATCTTTTCTTGCTAATTGTATTTTATATCTTAAAAATTCTTGTTCGTTTTTCGATAGATCTTTATTTTTTCCCATAAATGAAACACTTCTATTTTGTCTTTTGTCTGCATAATTATTATAAGACATATTTCTGATTAAATCTACTTGCATAAAATAATATCCTCTTTTTTTATATGTCATATAAAATCTGTAAAAAAAATAATTTGCTGAAAAGTGTCTTTCATCCGTTATATATTGTAATAAAGCTGAGGTGTCATATCGTAAAAACGATGAATAAGTGATAAATCGCTTGAAATTAATATGAAAATTGTTGCGATTATTATTATCAATTGTAATTTATGGTTGTTAAATTTTGTAGAACTGTTTTTGAATAATAACAGAAATGGTAGCATCAAAGGTATAAAATATTTCCCGTTTAAGCCTAAAATAATTGGGTTTTTAACCGGTGACCACATAATATATAAACTTGTATAAGTTAAAACTATTCCTAATATAATAGTTGCAATAATAACCCACTTTTGCCAATTTTGTAATTTAAAATTAAAAGCTTCATTATTTATTCCAAAATATATTAAAATAGGATAAATCATATACGTAATCCAATCAAGTGGGGTATCTTGCCAACCTAATACACCAATCATAGTTACATACAATCTTGGCATTTTGACAAAAAACGTTTTAATCATTATCCAAATATAGTTGAACGGATGAGTTAGTATAAACATTTTTTGAGCATCAACATTAGTAACATAAGTGTTCATATTCAGATTAAGACCTTTTGATGTCATAGACCAAATCATTGCGCCTGCTATAGCTGATAATAAAAAGCTTGTAATGAATATCCAATAACGTTTTAGATTTTTGAAATTTCGACTTGGAATTAAAAAAATCAAAGGTAAAAGCAAAATATATGATTTTGTAAGTGCTATTAAAAATCCTAAAATAGCCATTATTAAAAGATTTTGTATGTATTTGTCATTATTTACTAAAAGTTTCAATATCATTGCAAAGAAAATAAAATTCAGTCCAAATACCATTACATCACTCGTATATGCCCCTGCTAGTGAAAGTGACATTGGCATTAGCGCAAGTAACATCATCGGAGTTTTGAAAAACGGAGTTATTTTGAGTGCACAATATATCATCAAACAGTAAAAAATAAGGTTGCTAATTCTTCCCAAATAAAAAATTATACCCAGAGGAAGATTCAATGCTTTTGCAAGTATTACTCCCGGAAGCTGGCTTATATAGCAGGTTGGTGAATATAGCGCTGTATTTGTGAATTCAATATAAGTTGTATTATCTTTGTTTAACTTTAAGCGTAATTCGTTTTTTATATTTGTTATACTGCTTTTTTTGTCTATATGTTTTATAAGAGGAGTGTATCTATTATAAAAACTTGCTAAATCTTTAGGTAGTATATCTCCGATTTTGCCGTTGGTGTTTTTTGCCATTAAGTGACCCATTGAAATTTGATAAGTTCTGAAAAAATGCATGCCTTCATCAACGGATTGGAAAGGGGGCAATATTAAAACGTACAATAGCCCGAAAATTAGAGCTATAAACACAAAAACATTTTCAATTTTAAAATCTTTTACCATAATTACCACTTCTTAAATACAAAAAATGCTGCCAAAATGATTAAAACAAAGCCTACGATATAGTTCCACTTTAAGTCTTCTTTTAAGTAAAAAACAGAGAAAAAACAAAATACTACAAGGGTTATTACTTCTTGTATCGTTTTTAAATGTGCTGCATCATATACTTCATGCCCGATTCTGTTTGCAGGAACTTGAAAACAATATTCAAAAAATGCGATTCCCCAACTAATTAATATGACTGTCCATAACGCGGTATTTTTGTATTTTAAATGTCCATACCATGCAAATGTCATAAAAATATTGGATATTGTTAATAATACTATTGGTGCAAAATATTTTATCATTCAACTGTCCTTTATTTAATATTAACTTAAAAATAAAAATGTTGAGAATTAACTTGAAAATGTATTGACAAAATCAAGATTGCAATATATAATAATTTTGTGAGGGAAATCAAATGCATTGTTGTAATAACCAAATGAATGATGAATATCAAAAAAAAGGCAGATGGGGCGGGAAACGTGCTTGTGCCGGTAGAAAAAGAACATGTATGAACAAAATCCCGTTTAATAGGAGACTCAACGAAAATATTTTGAATATTTTAAAAGCTTATGCAAAAGAATATGAGTTGACTGAAACAGAAGCTTTAGAAAGTGCGATATTGCTACAGGCAAATATTGATAAATTAAAAGGAGATAAAATTATGAAAATTGCTATTCCGTCAAAAGACGAAAAATTGTGTGCACACTTTGGAAATTGTGAATCTTTTACGTTTGTGGAAATTAATCCTGAAACTAAAGAAATTTTGAATACAGAATCAAAAGTACCTGAAGATGGTATTTCTTGTCAATCTGCAAGTTGGATTTCAGAACAAGGTGCAAGTATTGTACTTGCCGGTGGTATGGGAATGCGTCCACAAATGATATTTGCTCAAAATGGCGTAAAGGTTGTTGCCGGTTGTCCGGAACTTCCGATTAAGGAAGTTGTAACTTCTTATATGAATGATACATTGACGCTTGGTGAAAACACTTGTAACGGAGAACATCATCATTGTCATGGACATCATTCCGGAGAAGGCTGCGGACATCATCACGAATAAATTTGACATAAATAGAATATTTAAAAAAGCCTGATTTGTTCAGGCTTTTTTATGGTTGACAAAATATGTAAAAGGTATTATACTTGTATGTACAAACAAAGGAAAATTAATGATAAAAGATTTGTTCAAATGTTGTTTATATTTTACGGCTAATTCGCTTGCCAGAATAATGACATCTTTTGCTGAAGATGAATTCAAAAAAACAGGATTATCTCCAAATTATGCCTTTATTGTTATGCTTGTATGTGAAAATCCAAAAATTTCACAAAAAGAAGTCGGTGAATATTTGCAATTAACACCTTCTACAATTACACGATTTGTTGATAAAATAGAACAAAAGGGTTTTGTAAAACGTCTTATTGACGGTAAATCCGTACTATTAATTCCGACAGATGATGGGAAAAAACTTTTAAAAGAAATAAAAGCTGCTTGGAAAAGATTGCATGACAGATATTCAAAAATATTAGGTGATAAAAAGGGCGAAGATTTGACACGACAAGTAGGAGAAGCAGCTTTAAAATTAGAAGGAAAATAAAAAATTTTATATTTTATTTGATTGTACATACAAATATATATCTTTGAGTAATATAATGAATACAAGAAAGGAAACGGTTTTAATGATAAAAGTTATAGCGAAAAATTTTTTTAAAGAAGAAAAGTTGGATGAAGTAATAGATATTGCAAAACAACTTGTTGAAAAAACAAGACATGAGAGTGGAAATATATCTTATGAGGTTTTTCAAGATATAAAAGATAAAAGTATTTTGACATTTGTTGAAGAGTGGCAAGATGAAGTTAGCCTAAATTCACATATAAATTCACCACATTTTAAAACTTTAATCCCAAAAATTAGCGAGTTTTCCATAAAAGAATCTGATATGAATGTTTATAATAAATTGATTTAAAAGAAAGGGAATTGTTATGAAAATAGTTACGTTGCTTGCAAGTCCGAGAAAAAACGGCAATACTTCACTTTTATTAAATGAAGTATTAAAAGAAATTAAAGATGAAAATATTGAAGTAAAATCCTATTATCTGAACGGATTGAATATTAGAGGGTGCCAAGCTTGTTATGCTTGCAAAAAATCTGATAGACTTTGCGTCTTAAAAGATGATGCCACAGAAATTATTGAAGAATTGACAAAAGCTGATAGAGTGATTATTGCAACACCTGTTTATATGTTTGATATCACAGCACAGTTAAAAAGGCTTATTGATAGATTATTCTGCTTTTTGAAGGAAGATTATTCAAGTAAAATCGCACCTGATAAAAAAGTTTTGTGGCTAATTACACAAGGTAATATCGATAAAAATAGATTTAAGTCTATTTTAGAAAATAATGCAAGTTTGATGAACTTTATCGGGTTTGGCGAAAATAGATTGTTTATTACCGAGAATTTGAGAACGCCTGGTGATGTCTTAAAAAGAGAAGATGTACTTTTAAGTGCTAAAAAAGAATTTGAATGGCTAATTAAAAAATAATATTATAAAAATATCCTACAAGTGTAAAGGTTATCGCCATAAAGATACAATATCTTATTATCAATTCTTTTTTCATAACACGAGATAGGATAATCATCTCAGGCAAACTCAACCCTACAACTGCCATCATAAAAACTAATACTGTCCCTGTTGCACAACCTTTTTGAATTAAAACCTGTGCAATAGGGATTATTGTTGTGGCATCGGAATACAATGGAATTCCACAGATTACTGCAAGCGGTACAGCAAGCAAGTTATTACTTTGCATATATTTCATGAAGAATTCTTGAGGGACGTATCCATGTAAAAATGCACCTACAGCAACACCAAGAATTACAAACAAAAATATTTTTCTAAATAAATCAATTGCATAATTAATTGAATTGGCTAACCTTTCTTTTACGGTATAATTTGTCATATCTTTAGCACAAGAACAAGTTGTCCCAGCGCTGTGACCTTCAAGTTTAAACAAATAATCTTGTAAATACTTTTTAAACCCTAATTTTTCCATAATATATCCGCCTAAAGTTCCGACTAAAATTCCTGTAACAAGATAAATTGTTGTTATTTTTAATCCTACAACACCGGCGAGTACAACGATTGCAATTTCATTTATCATAGGTGAAGTTATTAAGAAACTCATCGCAACGCCAAAAGGTAATCCTGATTCTACAAATCCTATAAATACAGGAATTGATGAGCATGAACAAAATGGCGTTATTGCTCCAAAAATTGCGGCCATAAAGTGTGCCAAAAGTCTCGGCTGTTTTTCAATATATGCTTTGAACTTTGCATTGTTGCTGTATGATCGCAAAAATGCAATCAAAGTTATTATTGTAAAAAGTAAAAATAATATTTTTATAACATCATATACAAAAAAGTGTAGAGCACTTCCAATTTTTGTGTTTGCTGAAAAACCTAAAATTCCATAAATAAGCCAGTTGGCAAAGTTTAAAAACATTAATTTATATCTCCTTTATAAAATTTGTTTCTAATCCAAAATGATAAATTTACAAGTGATATCAGTGCCGGTACTTCAATCAAAGGTCCAATTACACAGGCAAACGCTACCCCGGAATTTAACCCAAAAACAGCTATCGCAACAGCTATTGCAAGTTCAAAATTGTTTCCGGCTGCAGTAAATGAAATAGTTGCAGACTTTTCATAACCTGCATTGAGTTTATACGCTAATAAAAATGACATTATAAACATTATTATAAAATATAAAACAAGCGGTATTGCGATTCTTATTACATCTAAAGGTATTTGAACTATCAAATTGCCTTTTAAACTAAACATTACTATAATCGTAAAAAGTAATGCAATTAAGGTTATAGGACTTATTTTCGGTACAAATATTTCATGGAACCAATTATAACCTTTTATTTTTATTAAAACTTTTTGAGTTAAAAATCCTAATATAAATGGTATTCCAAGATAAATAAATACACTTTCTGCTATTGTTTTTATACTTACATCAACTATAGCCCCTTTTAGACCAAGTACAGGAGGTAATAATGTTATAAAAAACCAAGCGTATGCGCTGAAAAATAATACTTGAAAAATACTGTTAAAAGCCACCAAACCTGCGCCATATTCAGAACTGCCTTGAGCCAGTCTATTCCAAACTAATACCATTGCAATACATCTTGCTAATCCAATCATAATCAGTCCTATCATGTATTGTGGATAATTATGTAAAAATATAACAGCTAAACTAAACATCAATATTGGACCTACTATCCAATTTAAAAACAAAGAGAGTGTCAGGATTTTTTTATCTTTAAATACTTCTTTTAATTTTTCATATTTCACTCTGGCAAGAGGGGGAAACATCATTAGAATCAATCCTATTGCAATTGGAATATTAGTTGTTCCAATTTGAAATTTATTTATAATATCCTTTGTTTCGGGAATAAAAAAGCCTAAGCATACTCCTAGAAACATTGCAGCAAATATCCATACGGTTAAATATTTGTCTAAAAAGCTCAATTTATCAATTAATTTTTGTGGCATGTACCCCTCCTTGACAAAATAATAGCCATATGCCATAATTGGCATATATATTACTATATGACATATTTGGCATATTGTCAAGGGGGTAAGATGGATAAGAATTTTTATGATAAAAAAACTGAAATATTCAAAGCCTTGGCAAATCCTATGCGATTACAAATTATTGATCTTTTATTGAATGGTGAAAAATGTGTTTGCGAAATAGTTAAGGAATTAAATTACGAACAATCGCATATTTCAAAAGGACTTGTAAAATTAAAATCCGTCCACCTGATAAAAGACAGGAAAGACGGATTAAATGTGTATTATAGTTTAAATTGTGATTGTATGAAAGACTTTTTCAACTGTTTGAACGGAATTATATAAACAAATTTGAATTTGCAGTATTGCTTTCTGAAATGTATTTTGCAACGCCACCTATTTCAACACCGTCAATAAGCTCTTCCGGTTTTATACCCATAACGTCCATTGACATATTACAAGCTATAAACTTGATGCCACTATCCTGAGCTTGTTTGATAAGTTCGTTTAAGGTCGAAATATTTTTATTTTTCATAACCCATTTCATCATAGCTGAACCCATTCCACCCATATTCATTTTAGATAGCGTAAGTTTATCAGGACCTTTGGGCATCATAAGTCCAAACATTGAATCAATAAAGCCTTTTTTTACATTTACATTTGATTTTCTAAGGATATTTAAACCCCAAAATGTGAAAAACATAGTTACGTCTTTTCCGCTCGCTTTAGCCCCGTTTGCTATTATAAAAGAAGCAAGAGCTTTATCTAAATCATTTGAAAATACAACTATTGTTTGTCCGTTTGCAGTTTGAATCTCAGGTATTTTATTCCCCTTTTGGATTGTCGCAATTATATTTTTATTTTCTGTTGTCAAATTGACTAAGGTGTTGCCAGTTGAATTGCACCACGCTCCGATATCAGATTTGAAGCCTCTGTCGTTTGATACAACTTCAACAACTTCCCCGTCAGTCAATTCTGAAATTGCCGATGCTATTTTCATAATCGGGCCGGGACATTGAAGTCCTGTTGCATCAATTTTTTTAACAGACGTAGTATTTATTGATTGCATTATAGGTGCTTTTTCACAGTTAGAGATTAAAATTCCTTGTTTATCTTTGACGATTTCTTTATATAATTCAATGCCACCGCAAAAAGAATAAACATTGTCAAAACCGTTTTGAATTACAATTCTGGAAGTTATATAACTTGTGTGTCCTGTATTACAAAACATAATGACCTTTTTATCAGTAGGAATTTCATTTAATCTTTTTCTGAGTTCTGTAATAGGAATATTAACGGCGCCTTCAATTGTTCTTGTTTTAAATGAAATTTCAGGACGGATATCAATCAGATAACTGTCTTTCAAATCTTCATAAAATGCCGGTTTTACAAGCCCTTTTAAAATGTTTACGGCATTCATTCCCAAAATATTTACTCCGTCTTTTGCTGAAGAATAAGGTGGTGCATAAGAAAGTTCACTATCTAACATATCTTGAACTGTTCCATTCATCCTCATAATAGTTGAAATAACATCTATTCTTTTTTCAACCCCGTCTTCTCCTACGGCTTGCGCTCCCAAAATCTTTCCATCTTTGTTAAATAATAATTTGTACAAAGTTTGAGTTGAATTAGGATAATATCCGGCATGTGAACGGCTGTATATAATAGTCTTTAAATAAGGAATTTCTTTTTGCTTTAATTGTTTTTCATTATTTCCGACACTTGATCCAGTCAAGTTAAACACCTTTATAACAGAAGTTCCTTGAGATTTTTTATAAGTTGAATTCAAACCTGCAATATTGTCTGCAATAATTCTACCTTGTCTGTTTGCCGGCCCTGCAAGCGGAATCATTGTATCTGTATTTGTTACGAAATCTTTGATTTCAACGCTATCGCCTGCAGCATAAATGTTACTGTCAGAGGTTTGCATAAATTCATTAACTTTTATCCCACGGTTGACTTCCAATCCTGCATTTTTTGCCAATTCAATTTCCGGTTTTACGCCTATTGCCATAATAACAATATCAAAATCAACGGATTTTCCTGAGTTCAAAATGATTTTATTTTTGTCAAAACTTTTTACTCCGTCGGATAAAATTAAGTTTACTCCGTTATCACGCATCTCATTTTGTACAACAGCAGCAATTTCTGTATCTACAGGAGCCAGAATTTGAGATTGCATTTCAATCAAAGTTGTGTTTAATCCCATTTCGATTAAATTTTCAGCCATCTCAACTCCGATAAATCCGCCGCCAATTACAACTGCACGTTTTACAGGATTATTTTTGATGAAACCTTTGATATTATCGGCATCAAACAAATTTCTTACCGTAAAAATCTTTGACCTGTCCATGCCCTCAAATGGAGGAACAATAGGCCTTGCACCTGTTGTTAAAACAAGTTTGTCATAAGCGATTTCTTCGTTTGAAGCTAAAACAACTATTTTTTTATCCGGCAAAATTTCTTTCACTTCAGAATTCAATTTTACATCTATATTGAACCATGTTTTGAATTTTTCAGGAGTTGAAACGAGCATCTTTTCCCTGTCGGAAATTACGCCTGAGGTATAATATGGCAATCCGCAATTTGCAATAGAAATTTCATTTGTTTTTTCTAATATAAGAATTTCAGCTTTTTCATCTAATCTTCTTAATCTTGCAGCACAGCTTGCTCCGCTTGCGCCACCACCTATAATAATTGTTCTCATAAATTTATCCTTCATTAACTACTTGACAATATTAGAATATTATAATATTCTAATATTGTCAAGAGGAGACTCAAATTATGCAAGCAGAAGAATATGCAAAAATATTTAAAGCGTTATCGCACCCAATTAGACTCAATATAGCATGTGGGCTTTTACATAAAGGAAAATGTAATGTGAATACAATGGTTGAAAGGTTGCATGTTTCGCAATCATTGGTCTCGCAACATATTAATATATTAAAGAATGCTGGGATTATAAAAGGTTGTAGGGAAGGTAATTTGATTTGGTACACTTTTGAAAATAAATTGGCAAAACAACTTTTGCAAAACATAAATTTGAAAATTTGTGAATAAATTTATTTTAAGATTTTGAATGAATTTTTATGGTAATCAATTAAGTTTTCAGCTTTCATTTTAGAAAGTTCTCGAGATAATGCGCTTCTGTCAGCTCCCAAAAATTCTGCCATTTGTTCTCTTGAATAAGGAATTTCAAATATAATTGATTTTTGTTTATTCTTGATTTCATATAAGAAACTCAAAATTCTCTCTCGTAATGTCTTTTTAGATAAAAGTTCAATCCGTTGTTGCAGAATAACGTTTTTACTTGTGATATTTTTGATTAAATTTTCTATCAATTTTTTATGAAAAGGACATGTATTTTGACACATTGACAGAATTCTCGAAAAATCCATAAAAAGGATTTCAGAATCTTCTGTTACTTGTCCATATATTTGATTTTGAGGCACATCTTGTGAAACTATAGCTTCGCCGAATGTTTCACCTTCTTTTATATCAGAAATAATCAATTTATTCCCTTCATAATCATCTTTTAAAAGTCTTAAATGTCCTTTTTCTAAATAACCTACAGCTGTCAAGGCTTTTGTTTCATCAAAAACAATTTCATCTTTCAGATAAGTCTTTTTAACTGCTCTCAAACAGTTCAACATGGCTGATTTATCACTATCTGATATCCCGTAAAATATATCCATAAAATGCCCTTCAATTTTTGTTGCAACTGCAACGGATTTTTGTAGAATAACACGTTACACTAAAAATGTCAAGAAAAGAAAAAGGAGAATAAAATTATGAATAAAATGTTTTGCTTTCAATGTGAACAAACTGCAAAGTGCCAAGGTTGTACGTTCGGTGGGGTGTGTGGAAAAACTGCGGATATTGCAAATTTACAAGACAAATTAACAAGTTCATTGATAAAGCTTGCAAATGTTGCACCTGTAAATGATAAAAATACAAAAATTTTAATTGACGGGTTGTTTACAACAATTACGAATGTTAATTTTGACGGCGAAACAATTCAAAAAATGGTTGATGATGTGATAGAAAATGCAGGTAACCCTGATTTTAATATCCAATCTGTTTGGGATTGTGATGAAGATATAAGAAGTTTAAAATCATTGATTCTTTTTGGGCTTAAAGGGATTGCGGCTTACGCTCACCACGCAAGGATTTTAGGTTATAAAGATGAAGCTGTTGATAAATTTTTCTATGAAGCATTACAAGCTATTTCAAAAGATTTACCGACATCAGAATTGTTACCACTTGTTTTGAAAACAGGTGAAATTAATTTAAAATGTATGGAATTGTTGGATAAGGCTAATACTGAAACTTATGGTAACCCTGTGCCGACTAAAGTTACGACAAATATTGAAAAAGGTCCGTTTATTGTTGTTACAGGTCATGATTTGCATGATTTAGCTTTACTTTTAGAACAAACAAAAGGTAAAGGTATAAATATTTATACACATGGCGAAATGTTACCTTGTCATGCTTATCCTGAATTGAAAAAATATCCTCAACTTAAAGGGAATTTCGGTACAGCTTGGCAAAACCAACAAAAAGAATTTGACAATTTACCGGGAGCAATATTATTTACAACAAATTGTATTATGCCAGTAAAAGATAGTTACAAAGATAGAGTGTTCACAACGTCTGTTGTCGAATTCCCTGATTGCAAACATATAGGCAATGACAAAGATTTTACGCCTGTTATCAATAAAGCGTTGGAATTGGGTGGATATGATAAAGATGTAAAAATGACAGGAATAAACGGTGGTGATGTTTTGACGGTAGGTTTCGGACATCATACTGTAATGAGCGTTGCAGATAAAGTTATTAATTCTGTAAAATCAGGTGATTTGAAACATATTTTCCTTGTAGGTGGTTGTGACGGAGCAAAACCTGGAAGAAACTACTATACAGAATTTGTAAAACAAACACCTTCTGATACTTTAATCTTGACGCTTGCTTGTGGAAAATTCAGATTTAATGATTTAGATTTAGGTGATATCAATGGGATACCGAGAATCCTTGATATGGGACAATGTAATGATGCGTATTCAGCTATAAAGGTTGCAGTGGAACTATCTAAAGCATTTAATTGTTCTGTGAATGAACTTCCATTGTCACTTGTTCTATCTTGGTATGAGCAGAAAGCTGTTTGTATTTTGTTGACACTTTTATATTTAGGAATAGAAAATATAAAACTTGGACCGACTTTGCCTGCATTTGTTTCGCCAAATGTATTGCAAATTTTGGTTGACAAGTTTAAAATAGCACCAATCAAAACACCTGAGGAAGATTTAAAAGAAATTTTAGGGTAAATCAACCTTAAAAACGAAAGGAGACACTATGAAACGAGATTGTTTAAATTGTATAAACTTTAGAAAAGTTGTAATTGTAGGCTGTGGATTTGTTGGTTCAGCATCAGCATTCAGCCTTATGCAAAGCGGATTGTTTACAGAAATGGCATTGATTGATGCCAATCCTGATAAAGCCGAGGGTGAAGCTCTCGATATTAGCCATGGTGTTCCTTTTGCCAAACCTATGAAAATTTATGCAGGTACCTACGATGATGTTGAAGATGCTTCAATTGTTATAGTTACAGCCGGTGCTAATCAAAAACCCGGCGAAACAAGGTTGGATTTAGTCAAAAAAAATATTTCAATCTTTAAATCAATAATTCCTGAGATTAAAAAACGTGATTTTAAAGGAATTTTGTTAATTGTTTCAAACCCTGTTGATATATTAACGTCAGTTACCTTAAAACTCAGCGGATTGCCTGAAAATAGAGTAATCGGTTCAGGAACTGTTCTTGATACTGCAAGATTAAAATATGCAATCGGAGAACATTTGAATGTTGATTCAAGAAGTGTCCACGCGTTTATTATTGGAGAACACGGGGATAGTGAAATTGCAGCCTTTTCATCAGCTAATGTTTCAGGTATCAAACTCGACAAATTCTGTGAGATGAGAGGTCATTTTAACCATAAAGAAGCAACCGAAGAAATTGCAGAAAAGGTTAAAAATAGCGCTTATGAGATTATTTCTAAGAAAAAAGCCACATATTACGGGATTGCAATGTCTGTAAAACGAATTTGTGAGGCTATTGTCCGTGATGAAAAATCAATTTTACCTATTTCTTCAAAAATGAAAGGTGAATATGGTATTGATGAGATTGCCCTTAGTATGCCGACGATACTCGGTAAAGATGGCGCTGAAAAACAAGTCCCGATTGAATTAAGTCAAGATGAAATTACCAGACTTCAAAAATCTGCAACAATTTTAAAAGAAATCTTAGAACAAAACGAAATATAGATAAGGAGGTCAATTATGACATTTGCCAAAAAAGTTTTAAATTTAAAAAACAGTATAGATTATCAGGAAAATTCAATTGTAAGTAAAACCATTACTGATAATACAGATAGTTCGCTTACCCTTTTTGCCTTTGATAAGGGACAATCAATTGCGCCACACTCAGCCCCTGTTGATGCGGTTGTGCAAGCAGTTGAAGGTGAAGTCGAAGTGATGATTTCAGGCGAAAATTATACTTTAAAAGAAGGTGAAATAATTCTTATGCCAAAAGGTGAACCGCATGGCTTGACTGCCAAATCAAAATTCAAGATGGCATTATTTAAAGTTTAACATCCAGCGGCAAATACATCAGGGTTTGATACCATAAATTTGCCAGAGGTTTGTTTTCTTTTATACACTCATCAATTTTTTCAATATGATATTTATTACTAGAGGTGAACCCGCATTTTCTATAAAAGATGTCGGGTTTATCTTTTATATCTTTTAAATTTTGAGCAATTAGATGGATACGTCCCTCACAACAATTTTCATAACTTTCGTGACGAGCTAATTTGATAAACGCTTTTCCAACGCCGATTCTTCTTTTAATGGCGTTTAGACCTTTTATGTAAAATGAATAATAATAATTCGTTGCGGGATAATATTCGGGGGTATCAACGCGTTCAGAAATAGCCTGCATCGTCCCTAAAAGTGTGCCTTTTCTATCAAACATTCTATAATTTGAATATCCGTTTTTATTATATTTGAACACAAATCTTTCAGGCATTTTATACGTTCTCGGAGCTTGAAGTATATGAGTCTTATTATATATGCTTTTAAAATTATCAACTTTTTGCATTAAAGAAATCATGTTAGAATTAAAACCCAAAGAAAAAAATTTTTGATATATCTATTCTAATATCTCGACAATGCCCGTATCGTGATGCAGATGTGCCTTTATAAGTAACAAATTTTTGTCTTTAATAGCGGCTTTAATAATGTCAGATTTGCTTATGAGGGTATTTTCAAGACTTTTTGTATATGTTTTCGCAAGGTCATCTGTCGATATTGTAGCTGATGTCATAACCGTATATATGCCATTGACTAGAGAATCAAAATGTCCTTTTTGAGGATAATATTTTTTTGCCGTTTCTATTGCGCCGCAGTTGTCGTGACCCAATAAAATTAAAAGTTCTATTTTTAATTTTTCAATTCCATACTCAATAGTTTCTATGACGTTGTTGTCTATAGCCAAGCCTGCTGTTTTTATTGTAAATAATTCCCCTAATCCGCAATTAAAAATTATTTCAGGAGATATTCTTGAATCAGAACAGGTAAAAATCATTGCATTTGGATGTTGCTGATTTTTGAGCTGTTTTAACGTATCAACTTGATGATTAAGTATAGATAATTCTCCGTTTACAAAATCTTTATTACCGTTGAGCAAATTTTCTAATATGGCATAACCTTGAATGTTTTTAGTCATATTTTTTAAATAACCTCATTTATGTACTTTGGTAGATTTAATCGTTTGCCGTCAATAAAAAATCTTTTTAGAGTTTTTTCAGTTGAGCCCTGTTCATCTTTAAGTGTAAATATTTTTGTTTGTTTTTTATTTAAAAAATAATCTGTTTTTATTTCAAGAGTTTTGCCGTTGGATAATTTAATTATGTCGGTTCCGCGTTCAAAAAATGCCGGTTCTACAGAAATTTTGTGTTCGACTGATTTTATTATCGATTTTGTCAATCCAGTAGATCTGTTTATTGCACCAACTTTCATAAAATCCCCCAATCTGATGCCTCAACTATTGCAATTAATGTTTATTCTACACTTTTTGTAATAAATGACAACTTATGAAAGAAAGTTTACAATAACATAATGTTAAGAACCTTTAAATATTTAAGAAAATAAGTAAAAAAGTTATAATGATTTTGTAAGGAGTAGTAATGGTTGTTCAAAAAATACAAAATTATGAAAACAATGTGAATTTTGGTTGGAGACATCAGACTCATAGACTTATAACGAGGACTATTGTAAAACGTATAAATAGAACTATGCCTGAAAGATTGAGATTTAATAAAACAATTCTTGATTACAGTTGTGTTGAGCCGGATTACTCAAGAAAGTATATAAAGTCCTATATAAATGGGCATTTCGCGGATATTGATAACTTATCTACAGAACCTCCTGATGCTTACGCTTTAGCAAAATTGTACACGCAAAAAATGTTAAAGGAAAACAAAAATAAAAATTATGAAAAGCGTGATATGTATTTGGGTTATGCTCTTCATTTTATTGAAGACATGTTGAATCCTGTGCATGTTGTGTTTAAAAAAGCTCCTAAATTCAGTCCTATAAGGGTTTCTCATAAAAAATTTGAAGGTGTTGCGACAACTGTGGAAAAAAATGTTGTTAAAAATACTAAATTAGAAAAATATAATTATAAAGAAGACTTTTTTTCTCAAACATTGCCAAAGGCTATGCGTTATACAAAGGTTTTGAGTAAAAAAGTTTCAGTTAACAATTCATCAAACTACCTTAATATTTCTGAGCGTGCACTAAAAAATACTTATATTACAGTCAATAAATATTTGCATTATATTGTTAAACAAATAAAACCATCATTTGAGTTTTAAAATTGATACAAAAATTTGTTTTTATGATTTAATGTTAAAATATTTATAAAAGGAGTTTTGGCATGAGTCGGATTGCGAATATTACTGCAAATAAGTTAAACAATGGTTATAATGTTACTTTAAAAAAGAAAATTTCTAATAAAGCTATGTATATCTCTAAAGAAGATATTGCAGAGTTTTCAACGAAAATGCAGGAACAATGTAAGAGATATGATGAGCTTCTTGAGCCTATGGGTTTATCAAATGATTTATGCTATAAAATAATACAAAAAACAAAAATAGTATTGAAAAACCTTTGTAACAATATTGTTCATCTAAGATAACTGAAATATTTTTTTTTAATTCTTATAATTTTGGCGAGATATTTTTTTAATGATTTACAAGTTTAAAAAAAATGTTATAATCTTTATATTATGGATGAAAATATAGAATCTCAAAAATATAACGTTAATCAGTTGTATGAAGCAATTAAAAATGGAACAGCAAGTGCAAAAGATTGTTATGACTGGTTTATAAAATCAACAGAGATTACTCCTGAGCTGGAAGGTATAGAAAATGTTGATAAATTTATTGCTTCTATAAAAAATAATGGTGAAATTGCATCTAAATATATTGTAAAAAAGATTTCTGAGGGGGATACTGAACTCCAAAATTATCTTTATTTAGCAATAATCTATGACAGAATAAATAATATTGAAGCATCAAAAAAGAATTGTTTATATGTGTTAGAACGAAACCTTGAGAGTCCGGAAGTTTATGAAACTATTATTTCTGTGTATTCAAAAGAGATGAATAAAGCAAAAGTTAAATATTATGCAAGGATAGCCCTTGAAAAATATCCTGATAATTGGGAAATATATGATAAAATTATTTATACATATTTTATGTTAAATGAAAAAAAGTTAATGCAAAATCTTATACAACGAGCTTCAACTATTTTCCCCGATGAGCAATTAACTAGTTCTTGGCAAAAGCTTATCAAAATGAAAAATGATAATTTGGAAGTTAAAGATAATATTTTGTATTACTTACGAATATTGGGATATATTTTGTTTATAGCTGTTGCCGGATTGGGTATGGCCTATATTTATATAAAATTAGGAATAACGCCTACTGTGATTTATTATCATTAGTATTGTGACTATTTGATTACATTTGTAAAGAAATGTGAGAACTGATTAAAAAAGCTGGAAACAGACTTATAACCCCCGTTATTGTATAACAGGATATAATTGACTGCGCAATTTTTAAATTCCAAAATTTTTAATAAAAATATGGGGATTTTTATTAAATAAAATTTAATAGGGGATATTATAAATTAAAGGAGAAAAAATATGGGAATTAGTATTGCAACATTTGCTAAAGTGTTAAAAGTATCTGGCTTAGGACTTGCCAAGATGGGTGAAAAACCATTACAAGAAATCGGAAAAGACTCTAAGGCTATTGAAATGGCATTTAAAAACGGTCAAAAGGGTTTAAGTCAAACAATTATAGGCGCGGATGGCTCTCTTGCAAGAACATTATCTAATGGAAATAAAGTAGTTATAAAGAATACTAATGGTATAACTTCTCGTATGGTATATGACAGATCTGGTTCTCTACTTGTTAATGATACAAAAACATTTGGTACTGAACAAGTTGGAAATAAAATAATAAGGACAAAAAAATATGAAAGGACAGTTACCGATAATATTCGTGGGGAGGCTGCGAATGAACGAGTAGTTAGAGATCCAAATATGTCCTATAGATTTAATTATAAAGCAGACAGAGTCTATGATGGAAATAATAATTTTTTAGGAATGCGAGAAACAGAAACAGCTCCCGCCACTTTGTATAAAGGTGAAATTCCTTCTTGGGCAAAGGTTCCTGGTAAAACATATGTAACCAAAACCGTTCCGACAAAAAACTTTTTATATGATGAGAATGGAGTTGTGACTAAATCTTTAGAAGGAAGAGGTTTTGTAAAGACATTTAATCAAACTGAAAATGGAAATCGCGTAATAAGTAAAGATTTGGCATCTCTTTACAACAGTTCCCATTATGGTGCAGGTGCGTATAAACCTATATTTAACGCAAGTACATTAAGTTCTGATTATATGTATCAAACAGGAATGAAGTTAAGTCCAGTATGGACGGCAAATCAATATAATTTAAAAGGTTTGCCAATGCCTATATATTGTTCAGGAACAAAATTAGATAGGTCTGTTTTAAATGATAAATCATTAAAGGAAATGCGAATGCTTTCACAAGAAGAATCTTGTAGATTAAGATATTTATCTGAAACAGAACGTCCTATAATATATTCAGATCCTAGTCGTGATGGATTAGAATTTTTAGATAAAATATATAGTTAAACGATGAATATAGGGTGACAGCAAGAATGAGAAGTTGATTTTTCCCCGAAGGTTGGCTTTGTGTTTTAGATTGAGCCTTATTTCTAAAATTGACAAAAATTGCCGTTTTTACCGTTTTTCTTCCTTTTTCTGTCCATATAATTTTCTTTTCAAAGCTTTTAATAAGCCTGTATCTTAAATATATCTTGATTATTTGAGCTTTTCATAAATATAAAGTGACAGTTAGAATGAACCAATTTACAATCTCAAACGAACCAAATTTAAATTTATAAAAATTAAGTCGGAAAAAATTCCGTTTCGAATGTCAGTCAATTCAAATGAACCAGAGAAGAACTACAAAACTGACTGATAAAATTTTAATTGCTATTTTTTCGATATATAAATATCCTAATTTTATAATATCTTTATTCATTTTATATTTTTCAGCATCGTTTTTTAAGTTTTTATATATCGGAATAGCAATAGGTAAAACAATTAAAAACAAATATCCGATTATTTCAGCGATATTTTTTATTTTTTCAGCAATTAATATTAAACCTACAAAATATAATAAATATAAAGCTATAAATATTTTTGAGTTTTTATGTTCGGATTCTGTAAAATCTTTACCGCAATTCCAACAAGTTTTACTACCTAATTCATTTAATTTATTACAATTTGGGCATAGAAAATTATCTGTTCCTATCGTTTAATACCTCTTTAACAATCAGTTTTTTTACCTGACCAAATTATTTTTCCGATAATTTTAAAATGTTCGCAATTTAAATCAACTTCAAAAGGTTGATAAGTTTTGTTTTGGCTTACAACCATAACTTTATTTCCCGGAAGTCGTTGAAGTATTTTTACATAAAATTTATCATCAATACAGACTGCATAAGTGCCGTCATTGTTTAAATCGTTCATAACCGTATTAGCAATAACCAAATCTCCATCGTGGATATCGCCTTCCATCGAATCGCCGGATACTGTGAATGCCATTAAATATTCAGGTTTAGTCAATGTTACTCCGGATAACCATTTTTCAGCGAATGCAACAAAATCTTCAACACATTCTCGTCCTTGCAAGATTGCGCCGTATCCTGCCGATAATCTCATATCCATCAAAGGAATAAAAACTAATTTAGATAAATCAATTTTTGCAGGCAATTCTTGGACTTTAGGTTCTTCGTCAAACATTTCTCCTTTATTACTTAATAACCAATACGGATTTATTTGCAAGTAGTTTATTAAACCTCTGACGTATAAAGTGCTTGGTTCTCTTTCTCCTAATTCATATGAAAGTATAGAACGAGATGTTATTTTATCGCCCTTTTCATTAAACAATTTTGCAACGTCTTCTGTTGACATTCCATGTTCTTGTCTTGCTTTTCTAAGTCTTTCTTTTAATAAACTCATTTTATCATTCCTTTTGTTGTTAAGTATTTCACAAATTACACACAATTTCAAATAAAATATGTATTATTGTGTAATATATCTTAATAATTTACACAATACTTCTAAACACTGTAATTATTGCATTTATGGATAATTTTTTAATCAGTAAGGTTGTTAAGTTCTTGGCAATTTATTCAATTTGCTTGCATGCTTACACTATTCTTCATAATATATGAAATATCGTGTAAAACACTTTCGAGGGGAGAAAATGCAAGCGATAGAGAAAAAATTAGAATATAAAATATTATTTTTTAGATTGGGCATAACTCAAAGAGAAGTTGCACATAAACTTGGCTTTACAGAAAGTTATATAAGTCAAATCATTGCAGGTAAAAGAAAATCTAAAACATTTGACGAATGGATTCAACGTAAATTATATATTGCTGAATTAAAAGGAGTAAATATATAGTGAGCGAAGTTTGGCTATCAACTGAAGAAGTTTGCAGGTTAACCGGTGAAATAAAAGAAACTGTAAGACGTAAATGTAAATGTGGAAAATATGTTTCTACTTTTACAATGGAATGTAGAAATAAAATATATTCTATCCTTTTGAGTTCATTACCTCAAAAAGCCCAAGATAAATATTTTGCGCCCAAAGAAGAACACAATATTGAAAAAATCACTGCAAATCTTGAAAGCTATGCCAATGCTCCTGATTGGGCAAAAAAACAAGCTGATAAATATTTAGAATTAATTTCTTTAACAAAAGATATGACTCATTCTGAAATAGAAGCATTTTTGAATGAGTGGAATAAGCAACATCCGGAAAAATCTTCAAGTTACACTAGGCTTTATTTAGCCAAAAGGGAATATGAAAAATTTGGTATTTCTGCGCTTCTATCGAAGAAACAATTATCTGGAAGAAAAAGACATATTCCAGAAGAATATTTTAAATATTATAAAGACTTGTATTTAAACGAAGGCAAACCGTCAGCATTCTCTTGTTGGTTGATCACATTAGGCTATGCAAAATGCCAAGAAATTATAAACGAAACAACATTTCCCTCATGGCGAACTTTTGATAGACAATTAAAAAAAGCCGTTCCGGAGCAAGGTATTTACCTTGCACGTTACGGGAATTCGGCTTGGTATAAGAAATATGCTTCATACATTCCCAGAGATTACACTAATTTACTTGCAGGTAGTTGTTGGGTGTCTGACCACGCCCAAATTGACGTTGCCGTTAATTTTAACGGTAGCGTCTGTTTTCCTTGGGTTACAGTATTTAGAGATATTAAAACTTCAAAATGGCTAGGGTGGTTTTTACACGCTGATTCGCCTAATTCTGACCATATTTTTCAAGCCTTTTATTACGGAGTTCAAAAGTTCGGCTTGCCAAATGATATCTACCTTGATAACGGTAAAGATTATCGTTGCAAAGACTTTGCAGGAGGGCGAAACAACAAAGTAAAAGTTAATCATACTCAGGATAAAGAAAATTCTTTAATGCGAAATATCGGAGTAGATGTTCATTTTGCTTTGCCATATAACGCACAGACCAAGCCTGTTGAACGTGATTTCTTAAAAGTTAAAACATATTTATCAAAACATTTTATCGGATACAGAGGCGGAAAAATAACTGAACGTCCTGAAAAATTAAAAGATGAAATAAAAAACGATAAAATTATGCAGTTTGATGAATTTAAAACCCTATTTGATGATTTTATTGAAAATACTCTGAATAAAATGCCTTCAAAAGGTAAGGTGTTGCAAGGCAGATGCCCTGATGAATTATGGGCAGAAGAATTTACGAATAAAAAAGTTATCGGTAAAGATGCACTTAAATTGTTCTGTATGAGAACATCACGTCCTGTTTCAATCGGTAGAAACGGCGTTTACGATTCACAATTAAAACTTACATATTGGGATGAGTGGATGATTTGCGAAAAAGGTCGCAAAGTCTTTATTAGAAGAGACATCAACGCTTATCAAGAAGCTTGGGTTTTTGATGCAGTTACAGAAGAATATTTAGGGAAAGGAAATGTTAATCAAGCAGTTTCATTCCTTGCTAAAACTAATATTGAAAAGGCTCAATACAAAAAAGCTATCGAGCAAAAAAATAAAGAAAAGAAAATATTAAAATCATATATCAAAAGTACGTTTAATCCTTCAAATGCAGAACTTGCAGTTAATTTACAGAACGGATTATCTAAAAAAGAATTTATTTGCAACCCGAAAATATCTGAAATCTCAAACACTAAAATGGATCAGGTTGTAAATATTGAGAAGAATTCAAATCGCAAACCACCTAAATACGTTACTCCCCTTAAGGGAAAACAAAAACTGTTCCTTACTGAGAGTGAAAAAAGACGTGCTTTGGCAAAAGAAGCGATGTAGGAGGAGTAATGTCAACAGTAGAAGATTTAAAAAAATTATTAAAAATCAAAAAATACACAGTAGCGTATGTTGCAAAGGCTATCAATGTTTCTAATGCGACTTTGCACTTGTGGATGAATAATAATTATAAAGGCAATGTAAAAAAGGTTAATGATGCCGTTGCAAACTTTTTAGAAATTGAGAAGTTGCGTGAAGGCAGAATTAAAGTAGATTTTGTTAAAACAACAATAGTTGATGACATTTTTGATATTGCAAAAACTTGCCACGTTGAAAATGAAATCGGGGTTTGTTGCGGTGATGCAGGAATTGGCAAGACCTATGCAGTTAAAAAATACGCTATCGACAATACTGACGTGATTTTAGTTGAAGCTGATTTAGGTTATACGCCGAAAGTTTTATTCTCGGAAATTCATAAAAAACTTGGTTTTGATGGTTGTGGCACAATTCATGGAATGTTTTTAGACATTATCGATAAATTAAAAGCTTCAGGCAGATTAATTATTATTGATGAAGCAGAACACTTGCCGTACAAATCATTAGAACTTTTGAGAAGAATTTATGACAAGGCACAAGTTGGAATTTTACTTGTCGGAATGCCTCGTTTGATTATGAATTTAAAAGGCGAAAAACGTCAATACGCTCAACTCTATTCAAGAGTAGGTATTTCAACTCGCCTTAATTCTTTAGTAGATGAAGATAAAATAGCAATTATTTCCTCCGTTATTCCTAACTATAAATCCATATACCCCACCCTATCTGACTATTGTGCAGGTAATACGAGAGTTCTGACCAAATTATTGGTCAGAGCAATTCGTATTTCAGAATTGAATGGTGTCGAAATAACCGATGATGTTTTGCAGGCAAGTATAAGCCAAATAATACTGTGAGGAGATTATGGAAGATACGACAAGATTTGAAAGCGGATTGCGAACAGAGGCTGAAGGGCTTGCGAGGAGCAAGACCGAAATGCCGTTTAGCGCGAGCAACCAAGAAAAATTTTTATACATATTTTTGATAGTTCTCGGCATATTTGTTGCAGGTGTGCAAGTTGGAATACATCAAGGTAGAGAGCTACAAATACAAGAATTTCAGGAGCAATATGAGTACACATTCACAGATTAAACAAATTCATACATTAATAAATGTTTTAGGACTTGATGATGAGCTTTATCGTGATATGCTTGCGAGTTTTGGTGTTTGCAGTTCAAAAGATTTGACCGTAACTGAAGCTCAAATATTTATAGAAATTTTGAACGATAAAGTTAAATCGACAAAAATAAATTGCCATAAAAAATATGATGATTTTTATTCAAGAGATGAGGTTATGGCAACACCGCCACAGCTTAGAAAAATAGAGGCTATTTGGAAAGATATAAGCAATCATAAAGAGCCAAAAGAATTGAAAAAGTCGCTCAGAATCTTTCTGCATAATCATTTTAAGGTTGAAGATGTGCGATTTATGACCAAAACAAAAGCCTCAAAAATCATCCCGATTTTAGAAAAGATTAAGATTAATAAGTATTTAAAAGCGGTTTAAACGGCTTTTATGCGTAGTAAAAAGAAAAGGAGAAAACAAATGACAAACAACACAACAATGCAACAATCTATTATTTCAATGATGGATTCAGAAATTGCAAGCCTTGAAAATGAATTAATGGAAGCAAAGATGAATTTTGCGGATATTACTTTAGAAGAAGGCGATTACAGATGCAGAGATGAACGTAAAACTAACTGCAAAATGCTTGAGGCTCAAATTTCAATCACAAGAAAAATGATGAATGAAATTGCTTCAATGAATTATGAAGTTAAAATGCCGGCATTAACTGCTTAGCAGGTCGAAACAAGAGGCTAACATCAGCAAGCCTCTTGTCTTAACGTAATGCGTTTGTCTTGGATTATTCGGGTTGTCGTGGGAGTAACGTTCCACTCCAACTTACGGGCTTGAGGCTTTGCCTCATCGCCCTACCGAAAATCCGCAACTGATGAGACCCATTTTAAAATTGTGAGGACATTTTTTTGGAAAACGATTTATTTAAAAATAAGCCTTGGTTAAAAGAAATAACAAAAGAAGATTTTCATAGTGAAGATTTAAAAATGATTGCTGATTTTGCAGGTGTAGAAGCAGCAATCAGCCTTTTGCTCAATATGAGAGGATATACCTTTACTATTCCTTGCAAAGAGGAACTTATTTTGAAAACTCGTTACATAAAAAGGATTTATGACGGTTCAAAAACTTGCCGTAGAAAACTAGCCAAGGAATGTGGTGTTACGGAAAATTATATCTATAAACTTTATAATAAAGGCGAAAGCGTTTAATCAAGCCCGCTTAAAGTAAAATCATCGCCGAGCTCAGCTTTTAACTCGTTCATCAATTCGCCCAAAGGAATATCTAAACCTTCTGCAATTTTCCATAAAGTTGAAAATCTAAAATTTTTAAGCCCAAGCTCAAGTTCTCGCCAAGTAGCTTTTGGCAAACCTGCTTCTGCTGATATCTTATAGATTGTTTTCCCTTGGGCTTCTCTATGTTTTTTAATAATATTGCCAAGGGTTTTAATCAGTTGTGTAGTCTTATTTTGAGAACTTTCTTGCATAATAATAATCTTAATGCTAAATTAGATTTAATAGGCTGTAATTACAGCCTATTAAAATGGGTAATCTTTTCAATGTCCAAGTTTGACATAGGAGTAGAACATACTGTATATATGAGAAAATTATTAATTTTTATAGCTTTAATATTTACAACAACGTCCGCGTTCGCATTTGAATACGGATATACAGATCAAGGTTTTAAATATGTCAAACACGATCACTCAGAGTCTTCTTATCAGCACGCTTGGTGTTCAATGCATAAAGGGATAGAAGAATACGAAAACAAAGATAAAACCCGAGTAGATTGTTTAACAGAGGCTCATGCTGTTGAATTTGATTTTGCAAATAAATGGGCAGAAAGTGTTGGACAAGCCGAACATTATGCACTGATGACGGGTAAAAAAGGAATGGTTGTGTTAATTCTTGAAGACCCTAAAACTCAAATGGTTTATTTTAATAGGGTTAAAAAACTTGCAGTATATCACAATTTAGATGTTGAATACGTTACACCGTCAATTTTAAATATAAAAAACGGAATGTGTCCTTACAAAGACTGCAAATGCCACAGGAATAAGTAATTATAACAACTCTTTCAAGTATGCTTTATATTCATCTCGCAGTTTTTTGGGAGCAAGGATTTTGCAGTGTTTTCCCCATTTGAAAACGTGCCAAATAATTTCTTTACTGCCACTCGCTCTAAATCTTACTGTTACCGTTCCGTCATCTTCAAGTTTTACTCTTTGGCTTGGGTGGAAATTATAAGTCAAAGCATCTTCTGCTCTTTCTTTATCAAAGCTCAATTTAACATTCAAAATCTCGCCATGATATACCCCAAATGATTGTTTTGAATATTTAATAAGGTCAAAGCCTTGTTTATCAAACGATTCATCTGTTAATTTCAAATCAGAGAATTTATGCAATAAAAATGTATAAATGTCATCGCCCTTTGCTTTTTCTCTTGCGATGAGATAAATCTTTTCGCCATATATCATACCGAGTGGCTCAATCAAACGCTCTTTATCGTGATAAATTCCTGTAACTTTGATTGAATTTTGGATTGCTTCTCGAATTACATTTAAAACGTCTGTACTTATTTTATACTGTGGCATTTGACGGATTGCGTAACCTTCTGTTTGCATAATCAAATCCACTCTGTTTTCGATTTTAGGAAGTTTTTTCTTATCTAACGCCTTTAATTTTTCAACGGTTTTGCCTAGTTCTTCTTTCATCTCAACATTTGTGGTGCGTCTTTGCAGTTGTTCAAGGTTTGCAATTTCCTTTGAAGTGAATGTAATAAGTTCATTGATTGAATAATTATAGAAGCCCCAACGCTTTTGCAGTGTATCGGTTTCATATTCAATAATAGATGGAAAAATGTTCATCAAGCTATCACGCATACGGATTGCGGTTCTTCGAGAAACATTGTATCGTTCTTCGATGTCTTTAATAGTAATCCCGCAAACTTTTGACTGCATAAAAGTCGCTAAGTCAATAATATCAGACACTCTTGAATATCTTGGTTTATCTTCTGCCATTTTTTACCTCATTATTTTAAAAAGATTTTATCACAGAAAAACTTTAGATGTCCGTTTTTGACATGGGTATTTTGTACAATATTTTTGTAGAAAGAATAGGAGGAAAAATGAGAATAAAAATTTTATCAATAACGATACTGATAGGGATAATTATAGGAGGCTTAGGATTATATCATTATAAGTCGGATAGTACTAAAACTGTTAACTTGCAAGATAAAACTGCTATAAATCCCAAATTGCAAGAGTTTTGCGAAAAAGAATTAAAAAACGCAATAGCCTTAAACAACGCAAAAGGGGGAATGATAGTTATTGCCAATCCTAAAAATGGAGAAATATTGACCTATGCGGCTAAAACTTCAACAAATGATTTTAATGAGGAAATTCCAAAAAATGCTTTAACAAAAAATTTTGAAACGGGTTCGTTATTTAAAGTTATAAATATTGCTGCTGCAATTGAACTAAATAAAATTAATGAAAAAACTTTAATTGAAGATACGGGCAAAATAAAAGTAGGACCTTTTGAATATAAAAATTACGATTATGTTAAAAATCCAAGCCCTGGGCGTATAAACTTACCTAAACTGCTAAAATATTCAAGCAATGTTGGCTCTATAAAAATCGCTCAAACTATTAATAATAATGAATATCAAGATATTTTAAAACAATTTAATATTAACAAGACTATAAATACTGATTTAGGAATTGATGTCAAAAGTGAAGTGCCAAAATTTGTTAATGATAATAAAAAAGCAGCAATCAGTGTCGGATATAGTTTAAAAATGACACCATTGCATATAATAAGCCTGTTTTCGGCTATCGCAAATGATGGCGAACAAATAACTCCTCATTTTTACAAGCAAACCTCAATCGAAAAAGTGAGAATTATGAATAAAACAACTTCAAATAAAGTCAAAACAATTATGAGCGAAAGCACGATAGATAGCATAAAAAACAAAAACTCAAATGTGATTGCTAAAACTGCTACTGTACTTAACCCTAAGTCAAAAGACTTGCAAGTTTCAGGAATCGCTTTTTTACCAATAAACAATCCTAAACTCTTGATTTATATAATGATTGATTCGCCAAAAGGTGAGGGCTTGTGGGGAAGTCAAATAATTCCTCCAATATTGGAATCACTATTAAAAGAATCAAAAACTATTGTTGAATAGTAGCATCAACTAAAAGAAGGCTCTCTATTGAGCCTTCTTTTTTATTTATAACTTTTGACTTTATTCCCGTATTTATCGTATTGAGTTGTTCTGCCTGAAGAATCGGTTTTAAAAGAGCCTGTCTTGTTTCCATACTTGTCATAGCTTGTAGTTCTTCCGTTTGAACCTGTTTTATAGCTCCCAGTTTTACTTCCGTATTTATCGTATGATGTGTATCCGCTTGAGGTTTGCTTGTAAGAGCCTGTTTTTGAACCGTTTTTATCGTATGAATTGTAACCCGATGACGTCTTTTTGTAACTTCCTGTCTTGCTTCCATTTTTGTCATAAGAATTGTAGCCATTTGAGGTTTGTTTATATGAACCAGTTTTAGAGCCATATTTATCATAAGAATTCGTTGTTGTACAAAGTCCGACACTTGTAGTTGTAAATACAAAACACATTGTTAGAAACAAAGTTAAAATAAATTTTTTCATAATTCACCTCATTTATAGTTAAAACGAAAAATAAGTCTTTTTGTTCATAAGTATAACAAAAATCTATGTCAATTATGGACATCAAAAATAATTATAAGCAAATCTTTACATAACAAACGAGCGAGGCATGTTTGTGATAAAATAATCGGAAAGGAAAAAGTTTTTAATGAACACTTTAATTTTAAAAAACAAGTATAATAAAATTAGTTCCGCTTTAATGAAGTCAAATACTTATAATGAGCTTTATTTGTGCGATTCAAACAAAAATATATATGACAACAAAACAAAACTTGATTTAAGAATTAAACAAAATACCGATATTAAAGAAAATATTCTTTTAAAAACTGACAAAAAAATCCTGGAAATTCTTCTTTTAGATAGAACAACAAATGAAAATTTACTTTGGGCTAGTGATACTTATAAAAAATATGGAAATGGTTATGAAGAAGATTCTCATATGGTTTTAGAATTAATAACTGGTAAAAATGGCAATATAATAAAACCACGAGTAAAGAAAAATAAAGAAGAACAAAGTACGAGAATTAGAGATAAGGCTGAAGTTTTTACTCCTTCTTGGATTTGTAATGCTCAAAATAATTTAATTGATACGGCTTGGCTTGGTTATGAAAATGCGTTTAATACGGAAACAGAAAAAGGTTGGAATACATCAACGAAAAAAATCAAATTTTCCAAATCAAATAAAAAAACTTGGAAAGATTATATTTTAGCAAATAGGTTGGAAATTTCCTGCGGTGAAGCTCCATATTTAACAAGTCGCTACGATACTGTGACTGGAAATTTTATCGAAATAAAAGATAGAATAGGTTTACTTGATAGAAAATTAAGAGTAATAAGTGAAAAAACAAAAACCGAAGATAGCTGGATAGAATGGGCAAAAGAAGCTACAAAAAGCATATATGGCTACGATTTTCAAGGTGACAATGTATTTTTAGCAAGAGAAAATATATTATTTGCGGTTATAGAATATTTTGAGAATCAATTTGACAAACAACTTGATAAAAATATAATCCTTGAATTAGCTGAAATTATTTCTTGGAATATTTGGCAAATGGATGGACTTACTTATAGTATCCCATATGCTGCAGTTCATAAAAATCAACTTTCATTATTTGGAAATAATGAAAAATCAAAGGTTTGTTTAATAAAAGATTGGAAAAATGATAAAGCTATAGAGTTTATATCATTATCAAAAAGGAGTGTTTAATGAGTGAAATTTTTGAAAATCCTTTTGAATATAAATTAATTTATATTTTTGAAATAAAAGATAATGCACACAAAGGTTGTTTAAAAATCGGCGATGCTTCCATTGAATCAAATAATATAGAACAATTAAAGCCATCTTGTTCCTTGCTAAATCAAGCAGCAAAAAAAAGAATTAATCAATACACAAAGACGGCAGGGATTGAATATGATTTATTATATACCGAATTAGCGGTTAAAAAATCTAATAACAAAATCTTAGCTTTTAGAGATAAAGATGTTCATCAAGTTTTAAAAAATTCAAATATTGAAAATGTAAAAATAGGTCATACAACAGGAGCTGAATGGTTTAAAATCGATCTAAAAACAGCCGTACAAGCTATCAAAGCCGTAAAAGATGGAAAAAAGAATTTATCTGATGCAAATTCTGAAATAATTACTCCAATAATTCTAAGACCTGAACAAGAAAAAGCTATTGAAGATACTAAAAAATATTTCAAAAAGCACAATCGAATGCTCTGGAATGCAAAAATGCGTTTTGGCAAAACTTTATCGACACTTCAACTAATTAAAGATTTTCAATTTGAGAAATCTATTATTATTACACATAGACCGGTTGTTGATAAAGGATGGTATGAAGATTTTGGCAAAATTTTTAACAAAACAGATGGCTATATTTATGGTTCAAAAGGTGCAGGATATGAAAATATTGATGATTTAGAAAAGCAAAATAAAAAATTTGTTTATTTTGCATCAATACAAGATCTTAGAGGCTCATCTCTTGTCGGTGGAAATTTTGACAAAAATATAGATATTTATGAAACAGAGTGGGATTTTGTAATTATTGACGAAGCTCACGAAGGAACAAAGACTGATCTTGGACAAGATGTAAAAGAACTTTTAATTAAAGAACATTCAAAAGTCTTAGAATTATCAGGTACACCGTTTAATATTTTAGAAGACTTTGAAGATCCTGATAGTATTTATACTTGGGATTACATAATGGAACAGAGAAGTAAGAGCGATTGGGACAGTTCTCATTTTGGTGATTCAAATCCTTATGAAGAATTACCTCAATTAAAAATGTTTACTTATAATTTGGGTGAACTTTTAAAGAATAAAGACTATATTGATATTGAAGATAAAGCCTTTAACTTTAAAGAATTTTTCAGAGTGAAATCGGATTCAAATAATCCACAATTTCTTCACAAAGAAGATGTTTTAAGCTTTTTGAATTTAATGACAAAAAAAGATTCAAATAATTTATATCCATTTTCAACTGATGAATATAGAGCTTTATTCAAACATTCATTTTGGCTTATTCCTGGAGTAAAAGAAGCACAAGCCTTGAGTAAAATATTACAAGAGCATCCTGTTTTTCATAGTTTTAAAATTGTAAATATTGCAGGTGATGGTGATGATGACGAAAAGAATGAAGAAGCTTTAAAAGCGGTTAAAAAAGCAATAGAAGAAAATGAATATACAATAACATTATCCTGCGGAAGATTAACAACTGGAACGACTGTTCCGCAATGGACTGCTGTTTTTATGCTAGCAGGTACATATACAGTAAGTGCTTCAAGATATTTACAAACAATTTTCAGAGTTCAAAATCCTTGCAATATTAATGGACAAATTAAAAAATATGGATATGTCTTTGACTTTGCTCCTGATAGAACATTAAAAATGGTTGCAGACGCTGTTTCTTTGTCAACAAAAGCTGGAAAAACAACAGAAAACCAAAAGAAACTTTTGGGTGAATTTTTAAATTATTGTCCTGTAATTTCTATTTCAGGTTCAGAAATGAGTGATTATAACGTTCAAGGAATGTTAGAACAACTTAAAAAAGCAAGTATTGACAAAGCTGTAAAGAATGGTTTTGAAGATTCAAGACTTTATAATGATGAACTATTAAAACTCACTGATGTAGAATTAAAACAATTTGATAATTTAAAAACTATTGTAGGAGCATCAAAACCAAGTAAGAAAGTTAATGAAATTGATGTTAATAATCAAGGCTTAACAGAAGAAGAACGTGAAAAAGCTGAGAGGGCGGAGAAAAAGCCAAAAGCGGAAAGGACTCCCGAAGAACAAGCAATTTTAGATAAAGCAAAAGCTCAAAAAACCCAACGAGATAAAGCAATATCTATTTTAAGAGCAATTTCTATTCGTATGCCACTTTTGATTTATGGTGCAGAAATTGATTTTGAAAAAGATGTAAAAATAACGGATTTACTTAATGATGAAATTATAGACCCAAAATCTTGGGATGAATTTATGCCATCAAAAGTAACAAAAGAGTTATTTAAAGAATTTATAAAATATTACGATGAAGATATTTTTATAGGTGCAGCAAGAAAAATTCGAGATATTGCAAAAAGTGCCGAATTTTTATCTCCAACAGAACGTGTTGTTAAAATTGCGAATTTATTCAAATGTTTCAAAAATCCTGATAAAGAAACCGTTCTAACTCCTTGGCGAGTTGTAAATATGCACCTTGGCGACTGCTTGGGAGGATATAATTTTCTAACTCAAGATAGACAAGATACAACTGATAAGCCGGTATTTATCGACAATGGAGAAGTAACACAAGATACACTTGCAAACGATAACGCAAAAATTCTTGAAATTAATTCAAAAACAGGGCTTTATCCATTATATGTTGCATACAGTATTTTTAAAACAAAGTGTGAAAAATATAATGAAAACGATTTAACGGAAGAATTGCAAGAACGATTATGGCAAGAAACCGTAGAAAATAATATCTTTGTTATTTGTAAAACTCCAATGGCTAAGCAAATAACAAAAAGAACACTTGTTGGCTATAAAAACATAAAAGTCAATGCACATTATTTTGAAGATTTAATAAATCAAATGCAAAATAAACCAAAGCAATTCAAAGATAGAATATTAAAACCAAGCTATTGGAACATAAAAGGAGATTCAGAAATGGAATTTGATGCAATAGTAGGTAATCCACCATATCAATTAACGACTGCAGGTAATGATAATGGAGCACAAGCAAAACCCATTTATCATTTGTTTATAAAGCAAGCAATTAATTTAAATCCGCATTTTGTAAGTATGATTACCCCATCTCGTTGGTTTGCTGGTGGTTGGGGTTTAGATGAATTTAGAAAAGAAATGTTGAGTTGTAATAATATTAGAATAATTCACGATTTTAAGAATTCTTCAGATTGTTTTTCAAATGTTGACATAAAAGGAGGAATTTCATATATATTATATGATTTAAAATATCAAGGAATGTGTAAAATATCTTCACACGAGAATGGTAATATAATTGAGTCAGAAAGATTTTTACAAGAAAATGGGTGCGATGTTTTTATAAGAAATGATAATTTAGTATCAATATATCACAAAATAAAACAAACAAAATACAAGCCATATAGTTCAATTGTTTCAGGAAGAAGCCCTTATGGGTTTAATACAAATCACTATGGGAATGTGAACAAGATAAATAAAAATGATGTAAATTATTTTGAGCGTAAGGGGATGACCTATGTGCCTCTTGAAAAAATAACTAGAAATATTGATACTATTAATAAATATAAATTATTTGTGCCTAAAACCGCTGAAGATGGGAAATTGCCTGGAAAAGTTATAGGAAATGTAACAGAGGCCGAACATAATACCATTTGTAGTGGCACTTATTTATTAGTAGGTCCTTTTGACACAAAAAAGGAAATGGAGAACGCTAAATTGTATATGCAATCTAAATTATTTAGAATTTTAGTAGCAATTAATAAAATAACTCAAGATGCAGCTTCTAAAGTATATTCAATTGTCCCAATCCAGGATTTTACAGATAAATCTGATATAAATTGGGATGAATCAATTGAAAATATTGATAAGCAACTATATCAAAAATACGATTTAGATGAAAACGAAATATCATTTATTGAATCAATGATAAAACCAATGGAGTAATAATTTTATATATGAAAGATTTAAATAATTTATTAAATGAAATTAAAAATACAATTGATTATATATGCAATCAGCTTCATAATAATATTGCTGGTCCTCACCAAGATAATACTGTGAGAACACTTTTAAGCAATATTAATGAATTATCTTTTGAAATCAGAAGTAAAGATGAAAAAATATATAAAGAATTAATTGATATAAAAAATAATTTATTTTTCGGTGCTAATTTTGTGCACCCTTTTATTTTGGGAAGACTCGTAGAAATAATGCGGATTTATGACTTTGATTCTCAAAACAATTTTTGGAAATATGTGCATCCGAAAATAGTTGAAATTTCAAAAAAGAAATTTGAGGACGGATATTATGCCGACTCTTTACAAGCCGCTCTTGTTGAACTTTGTGATATTGTTCGTTCCTTTCGGCAAAAAATCGGAGCTAAGGAAATAATTAGCGATAAAGATATGATGTATAATACTTTTTCAAATGAAAAATTGCTTTGTTTTACAAATTGTTCTAATACAAGCTTAAAAAATATTCAAGAAGGATATGAAAAACTTTTCCCTGGAGTTATGCAAGCTTGGAGAAATCCAAAAGCCCATAAAAATATCGATATGTCGCAAGCCGAATCAGCAAGAAAACTTATGATGGTAAGCGATTTGATGTATATGTTAGATCAAGCATTAGGTAATATTAATAAAAATTAATTTAAATATTTTCAATAAATATTTAAAAGGAGAATAAATGAAATTTCAATATTTTAGATTTTTTCTTAGTCCAATAAATGGAACGGGTAATCTATTTACTCAATTAGAAGATTCCAAAATTAATTCAATTAACGAAGTTTTTAAAAAAGACTTTGATGGAACTTATAGAGGAATGTCTTATTCCATAAGATATATAGAACAATATGAAGATATTGTTTATTTAAAAGTTGCAAAACACACATCGGTGAGAAGAAATAAATCTCCTGAAGAAAATTTTGAACTTGAGTCAATTGAACATTGGCCTTTTATAAACATGATAGTTTCATTAGCAAAAGATATTGACGGAAGTTACGGGCAGCTTATTGCAATTGAACATAAATCAAGTGTCATAGATAATCCTACCAATTTATTAAGAGATTGGGCAGATTCTAAAAATACTGAATTATCAAATTATGGATATGTATTATCTATTAACCCTATTACCAATAAAGAATCCTTTTGGAATGTTGTTAAACAATATAAAAACCAGATAGAAGAAGTTACATTTGAATATTCTATGCCTAATTTATTTAATACCGGTGATAAATTAGAGGAAGAATTAAAAGCGGCAAATTCTAATTTAAATGCCGCAAAAGCAACAGTCTCTTTTTCTAACAAAGCTGGTGTACTTATCCTTTCTGAAGATAATACTTTGTTAAAACAAAGTGCTGATTATGTTGATAATGGCGGTGGTGAATTTAAAATAAAAAAGAAAGGCGAAAAGAGTTGTATTGTAAGTGCTAAAAAAATTAAAACTAAAAAATTTGAAATTGAAGATTTTAATCTTGAAATAAAAAATTCAGATGATTTGATAAAAGTCTTTAAAACTATATTGGAGCAAAAATAATTATGAAAAAATTAATATCAATCATTTCCATAATTATAGTTTTTATAGTATTACCATGTTTAATAATTTACCATTTAGGTTCTGTCAATTTTATAAATAATTTTTTGAATAATCAGATGATTCCATTAATGGGAACTATAATGGCGTTAAATTTTGCAATTGCAACTTCATTGCAATCTATTCTTTTGAATATTGAAACTATAAAAAATGAAACATTGTTTCCACATACAAAAAATGAAATAAATCAAAATTTGATGTTTATAATTATTGTTTTTATCATTGTATTTATATTGCAAGTTATTAATATTCCAATGAGAAAAATTTTCTTATATCCTTTAATGGGAGCCAAACTAACATTATTTTTCATCTACTTCTACGCAATATACGACCTGAATTCAGCACTATTTAAGATATCTAAAAAAGGATAAATATGGAATTAATTTTTGAGTCAACTACTTTATTTGAGAGGGAGTTGAAAAAAATTCAGCAAAAACAAGATTTTATAAAACAGATAAACAGATTATTTGAATTGCTAAAATCAAATAATACTAATATTAACAATTTAAAACTAACTAAATGCAAATTGAAACTCCCACAAGAATTAGAACCTTCATTATACACATGGAAGATAAATAAAGATTATAGGTTAATTTTATCTATAGATGATGACCCACTTTTCGAAAGGCAAATTATTACTTTATATGCTATTACGAAGCCAGATAGTTATAATAAAGTATTTAGTTCAATAACTGAGAGCTTATATCAACAATATAACGAGGTTTCTCATGACTGATAAATTAATGACTTTAATTGATGAATTTGGAATAATAAGAGAAGCAAACCAAAAATTGTCTGGAGAATTTAAACTTCAATTAATAGAAGCCTTGGCAGAGCTTGAAGACAATAAATGCTATATTTTGAAACAATTCCCAAAGACCAGATTACATAAAGTTAAAGGGGTTAAACAATCTATCTATCGTGCAGATATTGATAAAATTAGTGGGTGGAGAATTCATTTACAATACGACAAACAAAATACATTAAAATTAAAGCAAATTATTGAAGGAAAGAGGCATGATGATTGTACAAAAGTTATTAAGTCGCAAATTGGTAGATATCAATAGTATTTGAACTTGAGTTTGTTAAAATTAGGTGAGATACACGTGGTTAGTCTAAATATTTAAATAGTAAAAGTAATATCTCAGATAAGTCTCCATTTGTCAATACCAAATACGGTCTTGCGGGGATTGTGGTCTTTTTGCCTTTGCCGGCTTGTCCTCCAAGTTGATGGATTGCGGCATAGGCAAGGTTCGAACCTATAATAGCTGATTCCTTGTCATAATAAGTTGTAATCGAAGTTGCGAGTTGTCCCTCGACTTGTAGAATTTTGCCCGGATAATGTCCTGTTTTAGTTCGCTTTTTAATTGTTGATTCAGCTAGTTCTTGCCATTTATCAGGTCTGCCCTCTTGAGCGAAGTTTTCCTCTGTTGAATCAGCCATAATGCCTGCGATATTTTTCATCAAAGGTCGCATATCCTCGCATTTTTGAGCGACTTCAAGTAAAGCACGTTCAACCTCTTTGTTATCAAGTTTTATTTCTACATTATTGAACACGATATTCCTTTTCGTTCTGTAATTTGAATATATTCAGCAAACTCATTATTTATATATTCATTAAACAAATCAATAGCAGGTTTATCCCATTGATTACATACAAAATATTTTTTATTATTTATATTTATCTCTGTGTATCTTTTTACACTATCATTTTGTTCATATTCATATATCAAATCCCCCGTTTTACTTGCAAAAGAATTCCTAAAATTATTTTTTAGCAAATGCTTAAAATGCTCTTCCTTTAATAAATTGTTTTCTAATAGGTAAGACAGAGCTTCTTCCGGAACTCTAGCTTTAGGCAAGCGCTCAATAGTTTTATTCTTTAACTTTAACAATATATTAAATTTTGTTCTGTCTTTATTATCTTTATATGTATTTTTTTGCATGATTTCTGAAGTATTTTTTAATTTTACTATTAAATTTAATAAAGGTTCTTGTACTTTTAAATAATCTTCTTTAATACTTATTTTGTAGCATTCTTGCAAATCTTGGATGATTTCGTTCATAATTACTCCTTTTACTTTATAAGTATATTATAAATACTTATTAAGTAAATTTCAAGTATTTTAATTTAACATGTTTACAAAAATTTATTTTTCGGCATTATCCGACATTTTCGTGCAATTCTTTTATAGGATAATTAGCAATAAGAAGTTCTTTAAACATTCTGTTTTTGCGTTCAGCTCCGCCATTTTTGTTATTAATTCCGTTCAATCGTTCAACTTCAATCATCTCAAAGCCTTTGTACAACTCACGAATTTTAGGTGAATCGTCATATGAAAGCAAAAATCTGCCTTTAATATTCCCTAAAACTTCTCTTAATTTTTCATGGGCAAATCCCTCTGTTGTTGTAACGGCATAGCCACAACCACAAGAATACGGAGGATCGCAATAGAAAAATGCATCTTCAAAATCATATTGTTTAATCAATTTTTCAAAATCCCTGTTTTCAACCATAACTTTATCAAGTCTGTTGTGGATTGCATCAATTTTCTCTGCAACATTTTTTTGTGATTTACTTGCACCACCTGATGATTTTTTAACAGTTCCAAATGTTTCGCCTCTGCCACCGAATGAACGTGTAATCAAAAAATAGAATTGAACAGCCTTTTGAATATCAGTAATAGGAGTTCCTTTCAAAAATTGCATAAACATTTCACGAGAGCCTAGCAAATATTTGTATTCTTCTTTAAATGCGTTCGGATGATATTTTACTATTCTGAATAAATTAACTAATCTTCCATCTAAGTCGTTGTATATCTCCAAGTCAGCCCATTTATCTTTGTAAAACAGCACCCACGCACCGCCTCCAAACGGTTCAATATAGGATTTAATATCTTTTGGAATAAGTGGCGCAATTGTTTTCCTTAATAATCTTTTTCCGCCTACCCAATTTATTAAGCATTTTCTGTCAATAGTCATTAGTAAACTCCTTGTAATTATGTGTTAATGATGTTTTAAACGTGTTTTAATCTTTAGCAGGATTGTAGCTCCACCCGACATCAGGTGCGATTTTTCTGCCTGTCAGTGGGTCATTGTAAACTGTAACAGGCTTGTATTCCCCTGATTTTTTAGAAACAAGATGTTGCTCTTCAGTTAATCTGCCTTGCGATTTATCAACGAAAAGTTTTCTGTCTTTGATGTTGTAATCGGATAAAGCACGCACTCTGCAACGGCATCTCCAACCGTTCGGAGGGTAAAAAGAGCTCCAAAACGGGTCATCGCAAGGGAAAACTAAATCGTGAAGTTGAGCGTGTTCAGGTCGTGTTCTTTGGTCTAAAACTGCGACATACTGCCAATACGGACGATTATCCTTGTTTTCGATTTGCGTTTTATATCTGCCTGTTTGATAGGCTGTCTGCATATTTACAGAATAAATAGTTTTTAATCGATACATTGAGCCAAGTTGAACTTTTTCAATATTGCCCTCACTA
>JALCDS010000004.1 GCA_022641775.1 Clostridiaceae bacterium | reverse complement strand
ATGAATTAAAAGAAGTTACAATAAAGTCTTTTGAAAGCTTAACAAATATAGAGGAGAATTTATGAAAATAATAATACAAGCTGGTGGTAAAGGTACACGTCTTGAGCACTTAACTGACAATAACGAAATGCAATTTAGGCATCAGGAGGTATGATGCAAAACTGCATAAATGATATTTATTATAAATTAACCAAATCTGAGAAAGAAGTTTTGTATTGGCTGGTACAAGGTCTTACAAATGAAGAAATTGCCACAAAACGAGGATGTACAGAAAACTGTATCAAATTACAGGTAAAAAGTCTTATGCGCAAGCTTAATGCTAAAAATCGTGCTCATCTTGCATATATTGCAGGTATAAATCATTTTGTGGAATTTATATTGGCAGAAAAGATAATCAAGTAATCCTAAGACTACTTAGAAGTTCATAGAAATACTTTTTAAACAGTATTCGTGTATTAAACATCAACTATCATCCCAAATAAAAGCATTATTGGATATGATAAAACAGGTAATATTTCTTATAAAATCTACGTTGCAACGATTTTTGACCTGTAAATACATGTTTTTATCTGGTTTTATCTTATTAAGACTTTCAAATACTTTATCTTGGAGTTCAATAAATAAGTCTGAATCATACTTTGTTTTGTTAATCTCTCTATTTAATTTTTTAAAAGTATTTTCATTTCCTATTTCTTGAAATACGGCTTTATAAGCATAAAAATCTTCACTTTTTGAAAGTAACTCTAAAGCTAAAGACTTAATTTTATTGCTATTTGTTGGATTTATTTTATCTTTAAAAATATATTTCTTAAGAGTTATATTAAATGCATTTTCAAGTTTTTTATATAATAACCCTTTATTCATTTCTTTTAATAAATTAAATATGGTAATGTTACCAATATTTTTGTTTGTAAGAAGTTTAGTTAAATTGTTTATTGAGTTAGCCCTTTTAAAGGTGATTTCAATTCGGAGTATATTTAAGGTTTTAATGTCTAAAGTTTGATTTTTGGGATTGTATGCTGTTCCAACTTGTTCAATCTCTTTTTGCGTTAGTTTTTCATAAACAGGTACTATTGAAGTTTTATGTTTCTTTATATATTCAGCTTTTTTGTCATAAAATTTTATTAAAAAAGTCCCATTATAATCATTCCTTGCCTTTTTGCATAAATTTGTAAAATAAAGGCCTGTTTTATCATAGGATATATTTTTTAACCGACCATCTTTAATATTTTTAAGTTCCTTAAGATACTGTTCAACATTATTATCAAGGATGAAATCTTTTGTAAGGTGAATTTCTTTTATGCTTAAAGTTTTTTGTATGTTTTTGTTATTTAAGCTCGCATTTTTCAGTTGTATTAAAGTTTTTGATGTGATTAGTTATATGCCAAAAAAGATAAATAAAGTAGTTATAACCTTCATCTATGGAAGTTAATCTTTCTGCTAAAGTTTTTTTTATTTTGGTTTAGAGTTTCAAATAAATTATGGCTTAGCATATTAAATGTATCCAAGTAATTATAAGAATTAAGTTCATTAAGTTTATAATTTAGTTTTTTATCTAATATAGAAACAGAAATTCTATTTTCTTCAGAAATTTTATTTATAATATCTAATCCTTACCTACAAATAGGATTAATTCATTTACTGTTTCTATAATATGACAAAATATTTCGATAAGTGTATTTTAAAAACATTTAGTTTAAAATTGATATAATATATTGAAATAGGATGGGAATATTATGAAAAAATTTTTATTGGTTTTAACTTTGCTTTTAAGTTTTAATCCGGTATATGCTATCAATAATCTTGCTGCAGATAATGCGATTCAATCAAGAATTGATAATGTCGGGGTACGACTTTTAAATTTTAATAAAATACAAAAACGTATTGTTTTTGTTTATGATGAGGAAGGTAAAAAGAACTTAATTGCCAGTAAATCTGTGACAAAACGTCAAGTTATAGTGTATGGTACGGCTTATAAATCTATACAAACAGATGATGAACTTGCTGCAATGCTTGCAAGAGAAATTTCTTCGGCTGTAAAATCTTATTCAGGTATGTGGGGCGGTAGATTAGATACTATTCAGGTTGTTTTAGGCTCAAAAAAGTTTGAGACTGTTGCGGATAAAAGAGCGGTAGATTATATGGTAAAAGCCGGATATAATCCGTTAGCTTTGATTGTATATATAAACAAAACTTGTCCCCAAGGTAGGAGTGACAAATTTGCCAGACACAATCTTACGTCTAAACGTTTGGCAAGAATATATGAATATATCACATATAAATATCCTCAATTCCTTCAAAATAACTCTTATATTGATAACGAGTATTATCAGAATTTTTTGTTAAATTCCGTTGAAAATAGAAAAAAACTTGAACAAAAAATAAAGTATGGTGGTGTCGGAGAAGTTGAATATGAATAAAAAGCTGTTTTTATTTTTAATTATTACACTCATTTTTATATTTAATTCTGAAATTGTGAGAGCAAACAATCTTGAATATGATTATTCCAGTACAGAAGCCATTCCAATTCATCTTGCAATTACTTCAGAAATTTCTACTAAAAATCCGATAAATGATGGGCAATCTGTGGAATTTAGGGTTTTAAACGATGTAAATTACGAAGGTAAAACAATTGCAAAACAGGGCGATATTGTCCCTGCAAAAATAGCAACGATTGTAACAGCCGGGATGAATGGATTCCCTGCAGAAATATTTATTGATGATTTTCAATTCCCCAATATAAAAAATTCTCAACTGATGGGTGAATATAATAAAAAAGGTCAAAACAGATGTTTGTGGGTGTATCCTCTCAAGTGGTCTTTGACTTTAATCCCGTTTGTAGGTTCTTTGACTAATTTTATAATGGGTGGAAATGCTAAAATTCAACCTGATGAAATGATAACTATATATTATTATCCAAAATGGAAATGATTATATTTGATTCAGCAGAGCTTTTGCAATTTTAATTCTGCCTGACAATGGAGCGGAAACATCTTGGTTGAAATTTTGTTCAGCTGATTTTAGTTTTTCTATTTCTGACAAAGTATTTTTTAACATTTGCCAACTGTTAGCTCTTACCTGTATATCCCCTCTTTCAACATGTTGCATAAAATCGTAAAAATGGATGTCATTTATATTTATTTCAGGTTTTATCTTTGGTTTAAATTCTTCTAAAGCTCCGTTTATTAAAAGATTTATACATTTTTTCTTTTCTTCAGGGGTATCATGCATTAGTGCTACATAAATTTTTCTTAAAGGAAGAAATTCTTCATAATCTGCAAAATTATTTTTATAAAAATCAATTGCGGTTAAGGTGTTTTCTTTTGGATTAACAATCAAATTTGTCCAACTGTGATCAAATGCCATTTTGTGTTTTTGTGCATGACATATTTGTTTCAATAGGTTGTGGAAAGCAGTTGATGGAAGGTTACAAACAATTTTATTTACTTGTTGTTGTGTAACATCATACTTTTTGTTAATTCCGAGTAAAAGCGGATATCCTTCAATATATTTCATTATTGAAGATTTTTTACCGATTTTGGCAACAACATGATTGATTTTGTCTTCTTCCGATAAATCAAAAGATATATTTTTAAGCTGTTGAGGGTTTTCTTTTTTTGAAATTCTAATGCAATAATTGGTTCCGTCAATTTTGTAAACTTCAGCTTCAGAACCTTTGCCTATACTATATTCCGGCTTTATCGAGTGAGTTATTTTTCGTAGGATTTCATCTTTTGATAGAGATAAAAAATCTTTTTTTTGAAGTTCAAAAGTATCTTTTATCGGATTGTAAAGCCTCAATTCGTTAATTTTAGGGAAATCAGCTTTTATCGGAGTATATTTAAGTATTGGTTGAAGTTTTATCATTGTATTTATGATAAAGCCGAAACAGAAAAATAATTGCCTAAAATTTTATCTTAAAACTTCTGATTTTTTACTTTTATGTTTCAAAACTTTTTGTTGATATTTTTTATCGTATTGAAATTTAGTACCGTTGACAAAACTTTTTACTACAGCTTTTGCAAAAGTTCCGCGTGCCGACCAGTATGACGTATGGGCAAAAAGTGCAGGACGTTTTGACCATACACTTGAATTGTCATATATAACACCTTTCGGATTTATGATTTGTTCATTAAGTCTTTCTTCAAGTTGTGGAATTGTCAGGTTTCTGCTTGAAGGAAATCCCAGAGGATCTTCTCTAAAGTTTACTGTTAAAAAGTAAATTCCATTTTCAAAAACATATTTTATTAAATACCGATTGTAATAATTAAATTCATAATTTTTATCAGCCATATCAGAATAGAATAACGGAATGGGGCTTGCAAAATTTACAACCCCTTTTACTCTGCCTTTTGGAGCACAGTATTTATCAGTCATTTCATCCATTTTTAGATAATTTGCTTTTAAAGTTGTAGCATTTTGATTTAATACAAAGTGACCTGTATTTGCTATAACTCCCAGATTTCCTTTGTCATAACTGATGGCTGACAGGCATGTATCTTTTTTGGGATTTTCTTTAACAAATTTAATAACTTCCGGAGGTGCATTTAATGTAGTAACAAGTGATTCAAAATTTATATATGGCAATTTGTACAAAAGATACTGATAAGTTACAAATGTACCTGCAGAATACCCAAAAAGTATTACATTTTGACCGTTATCTGCCTGTTCTTTTATTCTGTCGTTCAATTCATCAAGGATTGGAAGCATATTATGAGTTTTTTGAACCCAAATTGCATCATGCATAAATTGTGTCAACAAACTTCTGACTTCATAAGCAAGAGATGAACTATATGCTTTAGACAGATTTAATCTGTCTTTTACAAAATCCAAATCTGTTTTACTGTCATATCCCCAGAAAAATATTTGTGGAGTTTCATCAATTACAAGATTGTTATCTTTGCTCCATTTTTTTATTTGAGAATTTTTTTCAAACTTCCTCTTCATAACCGGATGTAATTTTTTTACACCATTTATGTACCAATCTTTCATCTTTTTATCATTATTGTTTGAACCGTTTATATATAAAAAGGTAAGGTTTGTTGTTTTTGCCGGTGTAGCTGCCTGAAGTGTCAACAGCATCAAAAATAAAATTAAAATCTTTTTCATAACAAATAGAGTTTAACATAATAGTTTTTTGATTTCTATTTTGTAAACTTTATGCTATATTAGAGGAAAATTAAATATGCCGCCGGGTAAACATCTCATTTCATTAGGCCTTTGAAGAAATGCAGGTGTTATTTTTTGTCTAAAATTAGGAAGAAAGGAGCATTATGTTTAGAGAAATGAGAAGAAAAAAACAACAGCTTTCAACAGAACAGGTAGAAAAAATACTTAAGCAAAATACATCCGGAGTTCTTGCTGTATTTGGAGATGATGGATATCCATATGCTGTACCATTGAGTTATGTTTATACTAATTCTAAAATTTATTTTCATGGTGCAAAAGAAGGTCATAAATTAGATTCAATAAGAAATAATGAAAAAGTTTCCTTTTGTGTAATTGATAAAGATGATGTTGTACCTGAAAAATATACGACTTATTTTAGAAGTGTTATCGCTTTTGGTAGAGCCAGAATTATTGAAAATATTGATGAAAAGCGATTTGCAATAGAAAAAATAGCAGAAAAGTATTCTCCTGATGATAAATCAGGTAGGGAAAAAGAGATAGACAGCCAATTTTGCAGAGTTTGTCTTATAGAACTTAATATTGATTATGTCACAGGAAAAGAAGCTATAGAATTGGTTAGAAAAAGGAGCGAAAATTAATGATTGCGTGGATTAATCTTTTTGTTGCAGGAATATTAGAAATAATTTGGGCAATAAGCCTCAAATATTCAAACGGGTTAACCAATCTTATTCCATCTATTGTGACAATTGTTGGAATGATTGCCAGTTTTTATTTTTTGGCATTGGCTGTAAAAACTCTTCCGATTGGAACATCTTATGCAATTTGGACAGGGATTGGTGCTATTGGAACCGTTATCCTCGGTATGATATTATTCCATGAAGATATTTCTATAATAAGAATAGTTTTTCTTATTATGGTTCTGGGTGGGATAATAGGACTGAAAGTTACTGCATAAATTTATGCTTTTGTATCTACCTTTGTAGTTTCCTTCGGTGTTTGCTCACTTTTTGTATGAATACCTAACAGATGTAATGTAGGTGCAATAATTTTGTGGCTGATAGGAGGAGCTATCAAGGTAAGTCCAATAATAGACCCTACAAAAGAGCCTGCTTCAATTCCGCCATTACCTATTGCCATAGTTTTTTGGTGTTCTGTTTGTGGCATATTGTCTTTGAAGCCTTTTTCAACTTCTTTATATTTTGCCCTAAAAGCGTTTGCTCTTGAAAATATATTGTTTTTAGAAATTTCTTTTAAAATAGCATCAGTTTCTTTGTTATTTTTCATATATTTTGAAGCTATTTTAAGCCCTGCAGTTTTGAAGAACGGTACCATTGCAATTGTCAATCCCAAGCATAAAAGTTGATATAAAAATTCTGAAGTGGCTGCATATTGTTTTGTCTTTTTATCATTTGTAGTTTTATCTGTATAAATAAAATATGGTCTGCCGAGAGCTTTGATAGCTGTCATTACATATACAGTTCCGGCAGTTCCTGCCGCAACCTTAGCAAAGCTTTTATTTCCAATTACATTTCCTATTGCTTCTATACTCATTAACTACCTACCTTCATTCCTGAATTATATTTATATGTAGATTGATAATTAAGCGGAGTGAGTTTTGCTTTTTTAGCTTCTACTCTGTTTTTGTATGCATTCATAATAGGGGCTTGAATTTTGTTGCAAATTACCGGTACTGCCATTGTAGCCAAGCCCAATACTGCAAAACTTGTATTCAATTTGATATTATGAACAGCTTTATGATTTTTAAATATTTTTCCTGCTAACCAGCCTGCTCCGATAGGCAATGTTGCATATAAAGGTAATGCAGCAACTTCAGTCAAACCTTCTCTCATTGCTGTATATTTTCTTGTTTGGGGATCCGATTTTTTATCTTGTAAAGCAAAAATCGGACGCAATATTCCTTTGAATAATGCGATTGCAGACATTACAACTATTCCGCATTTTGTACTTGTTCCCATTGTTGAGAATATTTTTTCTGTTAATTTAGGGGTTCCCATTGAAAATTTTTTACCTATTAAAATACACTTCTACTATTATACATAAACAAAAACAAAAATAAAATTGCTATTACTTTACTTTGTTTTTACAAAAGATTACAAAAAATTGACTAAAAGTTTAAAATAATATAATATCTGGTTATGGAAAATTTCAATGTATCATCAGTTTCCGGTGTTTCAATGAATAAACCTATTGATACAGTTATGTTGAGACGGGTTTTAGCTTCAACTTCTTTATCTGACAAGGAAAAGGCTAACTTCATAAATAGCAACCGAACTGAAATTAAAAATCTTATGCAAGAAAAAATTACCAGTAAAGAATTTGCCGGCATGATGCAAGATCGTCCGTTAATCAGATTTCGTCCGTTCAAAAATTCTTACACAAAACAAGGTGATAAAATTTTGCTTGCAAAAGCTGTAGGAATAGAGCCGAAAGAAGTTAACGGATATGTTCAACATATGGCAGAAGCTGTAAAAGTTACAAGTCCGACGTTTACAAAAGACGATAATATAGAAAAAGTTCAATCTTATGTTTATCGTCATGGTTCAAAAGATCAGGTTGTAGCTTTTTTAGGGCACGAACTCTCTAATGTTGAAAATGTATTGGAAAGTTTGTACAAAACATTAGAGGACAATTCCGGAGGATTGGCCGATTATTTTTCAAGACCGGTACATCGAATGGATAATATAACTTTATCAAAGTTATTCAACACTATTGATAAAAGTTTGGATAGAGCATGTCGTTCAGGTGCAATTTCGCACTCAGAAATGAATTCGACGTCAGAATGGGCACTTGTCAGAATTTATGAAATTCAAAATAATTCAAAATTGATTCGTGCCGTTAATGCATATAAAGCATTGACATAATATTATTTTATTTTAATGTTATGATTTAGACATAGAATAAGGAGCAAAAGATGAGCGAAGACAAAAATTATACCCCTGCAGAAGAGTTTGCCAATGCGTTTTCTCACGCAATTGGAGCAATGTTTGCCATATACGCAATTGTTATGTTAGCTGTAACTTCCTCAACTCCGTTAGAAAAAGCTACTACTGCAGTATATGGTTCAATGATGTTTATTCTGTTTCAGGCATCAACTTGTTACCATGCAATAACGAATAAAAAAGCCAAAAAAGTTTTTAGAAAAATTGATCATTCTGCAATTTATCTTTTGATTGCCGGGACTTATACCCCTATTTTGATGATAGTCGTAAAATTCCCTATTTCAGTTGCGTTACTTGCTATAACTTGGTATTTGGCAATCACAGGTATTGTATTTTCTTGTTTGACTTTAAAATTCAAATATTTGTCTACGGGTTTATATTTGCTTATGGGTTGGCTTGCAATGTTTTTTGCACGTGACTTGTGGTTGAATTTTTCTCATAATGCAATTTGGTTTTTGTTACTTGGCGGTTTATTTTATACTTTTGGAAGTATCTTTTATCTTTCAAAAAAGAAATTTATGCACTCGATTTGGCATTTGTGCGTTTTAGGCGGAGCGGTTGCTCATTATTTTTGTATTTTAACATTGATTAAATAAAAAGAGGTTATTGGATGAAAACAGAAGAAGAAAAAATGCTTGCAGGCGAACAGTATAATCCTGAAGTTCCTGAACTTATAGAATACAGGGATAATACTCAGAACCTTTTGCAAAAGTTTAATTCTAATCATGATTTTTCTGTTTTAAAAGAACTTTTCCCTCAGAAAGATGAATCTGCAAGAATTATGCCTCCATTTTTTTGCGATTACGGACATACGATAAAATTTAGTAAGAATGTTTTTGTCAATTATAATTGTACATTTTTGTCATGTGCGCCGATTGTTGTCGGTGAAAATACATTTATAGGTCCGAATGTTCAGCTATATACGGCTGTACATCCCACAAATCCGGAATTAAGAATTACAGGGGTTGAAACTTCAAAACCTATCACAATAGGCAAAAATTGTTGGCTTGGTGGTGGAGTTATAGTTCTACCGGGTGTTGAAATTGGTGAAGGTTGTACAATCGGTGCGGGAAGTGTCGTTACAAAAAGTATTCCGCCACGTTCTGTTGCTGTAGGCAATCCTTGTAAAGTTATTAAAAAAGTATAATTATTATTTTGATGCGGTTTTTATATTTTCTAAAGCAATATCTTTTTGAAGTTCTTGCAAAAATTCAGGACGGTATAAAAAACCTAAGTGTGAACCGTTACTCATTAAAACAAGTTTATTTTTTGAATATTTTTTTAGAATTTTGAGTTCGTTTGAATTTACCAAATAATCGTCAATCGAATGATAAATTTTGTAATTGCTGCTGTTCTCTAAATAATATGCGATTGAATATAAGCTTGTCTCAAAGTTCATTTCGTCTGCTGTTCTGTAGTTTTTTGAAGGTAAAAGATATTTGTTTGCATAATCTTCATAACCCATATTGTATAAATTGCTGTAAATAGGACATTTTTTACACCTGCATGTATCTTCAAGAGTAAATATTACATCGGCGAGTTTTTGGTGCATAAGTAATCCTGTTATTAGTTTTGCTTCTTCACTTGTAAACGGAAGAGTTTCAGTTTTTAAGCTTGATTTATCTTTGTAAATTTTCATGATTTTTGCCGCGGTATAAGAGGTTTTGTTTTTAAAATTCATTGGGTTTTTGTCCCAATCTTCACTATTTTTATCAATTTGTCTCATTGCATAAGTGAGTTCTACAGGCGGGTTTATTGCAATGAATTTGTCTATATTTAGAGTATTATTTTTAGATTCTTGGTTTGCAACAAAAAGTGTTGTTAAGGCCCCATAGGATGTTCCCAACATTATTTTGTTTGTGAATTTGCAATTATATTTGTTTTGGAGCTTATCAATTATTTTTGAACTTACCATTCTTAAATATTGTGCATCATTTTCAGGCAATCCGGGGGCATAACCTTTTGGCATACTTTTGATAAATTGCCAGTGAAAACTGCTACCCTGAATAATGACAGAATATCCCGCATCGTAAAACATTTTTGCTAAAACTACTGAATGGTGTGAATTTATACCTTCACCAATTGACGGATAAATAATTGCCACAGGTGAAGTTTGACCTTTTTGCATAACATATTTGAATTGATAATCAGCTCTTTTAGGGTCGATATTTATATCGGAAGTTTTGATTTTTTTCTCAAAACACTTGTTCCAAATTGAAAGATCGTTCCAAAAAGATTTGTTTATTTCAGGATTGTCAAAAAGTGCTGTACGCATGGCATCTGTAACAGGAGATTGTGGATTGTAATCGTACAAAATCATATCTGCCATTAATTTTGAATTCGGATTATCGTAGCTTCTTAAAACGGTTTCATCTGCATGAGATCCTGATTTTATTATATCATTGAGCTTTAATGCAGTTTCTGTTGATTCGTTTTGAATTTTAGAAGAACTCGGAGTCAACGTATTTGCGATATTGCTATTGGGAGTAATCACAGTTTCTTCATTGTAAGGAGTTGCCATAGTATTTAAAACTTCATCTCTATCAAGGTTTGAATTTTTAATATAATTATTAAACCCGTAAAATTCACGTGCAATTAAATATGGATCTGCGTAATTTGATTCAATTATTTTGACAAGTTTTTGAATATCAGAACTTTTGTTTAGCGTTAATCCTGCTTTTGCCATTGCAACTACAGGTAATCCAACATAAGAAGATGGGTTTAATCCCAAATCCAGAGCTTTGCCGATTAAATCTCTTGGAGTCGTTGACATCAAAAATGGTACTACAAGATATGGCCCGCTTTTTACATGACATTTGCATAGTGCTTGTTCCATATCTTCATCTACCGGTTTGATTTTTAAAAAATGATTTGCAGGGTCAAACATTCCACCCAAACCAATTGTTGAATTTGCTAAAAACCTTACAACTTCGTGTCCTGAAGATTTGAAATCTTTTTGTAAAAGACAACTGGTTATACGAATGGGTGCTTCAATGTTTTTACAAATTCCGCTGATTCTGTCCATCCCGTACTGTGGCATTATTGATGCCCAAAGTATATGAATCGGTTTTATGACGTATTTGTTGAGTTTCAAATCGAATGAAAACATTTTGCGGTTCATATTTTCAAATTTGTCAGGTCCCAAGTATTCAAAAGCATAGTCAGGATATTTTGTATTCACTCGTGCAATTTCTTTTGCATGTACCTGCAAATTGATATTTAACAATAAAATAAGTGTCAATAAAAATATATGTTTTTTCATAAAGCTCCTAATGATTATTGATTAGAACTCTTTATGATAGGGCTATTTTTATGTAAAAAACATTATACAAAGTGACATATAATTGTTAACTATAAAAACAAATTTAAAATAACACTCAGTACAGAAAGTGCAGTCGCCATAATAATTGTGCTCAATATACCTGTAGAATTTATTCCGGGTACAAAATATACAACGGCTGACATCAGTACCAAATTGATTATTATTGAAAATAATCCCAGTGTTGCAAGATTAATCGGCAGACAAATAAGTTTGACAACAGGCTTTATAATTGTATTTGCAATTATTACGGCAAGTGCGGCAATTATTGCTGCTGTTGCATTATTAACAGAAATTCCTTTTATAAACATTCCTGCAAAAAATATTGCCAACGCAAATATTGTGATTTTAATTAATAATTTTTTCATATAATTATTATACCTCATAAAATAAAATTAATTATAAAATGTCTAAAGGGTCAACATCTATTGCCATTTTTACATCAGTTGGAAGTTTTATTTTATTTAAAAATCCTGAAATAAAATTGTGGCCGCGTTCTTCCAGTTTGTTTTTTATAATAATTTGAAATCTGTAATTGCTGTTTATTCTCTCGATTACACAAGGCGTTGGGCCCAATACCTCTAATCGTTCTGATATCCCGAATTTATCAACCATCAAATTTAGTCGCATAGCAATTTCTTGAGCAGCTTTTTCTGCGCGGAAATTGTTCATTGAACTTATTACAATTCTGACTATTTGTGAAAATGGCGGATAATCAAATTCTTCACGTGCAACTATTTCTGTATTGTAAAACTCTTTATAATTTTGGGCTTTGGCGCTTTCCAGTGCATAATATTCAGGGTTATAAGTTTGGAAATATACTCTGCCTTCAAATTCTCCTCTGCCTGCGCGTCCGGCAACCTGTGTTAACAATTGAAACCCTCGTTCTGATGCCCTAAAATCAGGCATATTGAAACTTGCATCAGCAGAAATAACACCTACCAAAGTAACGTTTGGATTGTCCAATCCTTTTGCAATCATTTGTGTTCCGACTAATATGTCTATTTCTTTTCTTTGAAATTTTTCGAGAAGTCTTATATGCTCTCCTTTTTTGACTAAAATATCGCTGTCAATACGTTCTACAACATTGTCAGGATAAAGCTCTTTGATGTATTGCTCTATTTTTTGAGTTCCTGTACCTGTTGTTTTTAGTGCATCAGAGCCACATTCAGGACAAACTTCCGGAAAATATTCTGTGTGGTTGCAATAATGACATTTCAACATATTGTCTTTAGCATGCCAAATCATTGGGATAGCACAATTAGGACATTCAATTACATGTCCACATGCTTCGCACTGTGTAAATGTTGAAAATCCACGTCTATTAATCAGCAAAATTACTTGTTGACCCTTTTGGACGGTTTCTGTTATGGCAGTTTGTAATGGTTTTGAAATTATTTTTTTGTAAGCTGCGCGTCCGTATTCCTGCATATTAATTACTGTTACAGGTGCTACTTTTGCATTGTTATATCGGTGCTTTAATTCATATAAATTATCGGAATTGATTGCACGATAATATACTGAAATATCCGGAGTTGCGGAACCTAAAACCAGAGGACAATTATGAAATTCCGCTAATTTTTTGGCTACAACTTTTGCTTCATATCGTGGTGCTGGTGAAGTTTGTTTGTAGGCGCTTTCATGTTCTTCATCAATTACAATTAAACCGATATTTTTTAGTGGTGCAAATACGGCAGAACGCGCTCCGGCAAGGATTTTTATATCATCTTTGTATAGGCGTTGCCATACATCATATCTTTCTCCATCAGAAATCGAGCTGTGCCATATTGCAACATCACGTGTTCCGAATTTTTTTGCTAAACGTTTTGTAAGTTGAGATGCTAAGGCAATTTCAGGCACTAAGAACAACACATTCTTTCCACTATCAATAACGTCTTTTATGAGTTTGAAATAAACTTCAGTTTTGCCTGATGCAGTAACTCCATGAATTAAACTTGTTGAAGACACTTTAGATTTAAGCGTTTTAGAAATTTTTTTATAAACTTCTTCTTGTTCATCTGACAAGTCATAAAGTGGCTCTTGTTCTGTTATATTCAAAATATCAAGAGGATTTCTGTACAGTTCTTCTTGTGATATTTCAACGCAGCCTAGAGTTTCAAGTTTTTTGGTTGTGGCACGTGTTGTTTTTGCCAATCGTTCAAAACTTATGAGAGGACATTTCCCCATTTTTTGCAGTTGTTCAAGAACAACTGTTTGTCTTTTTGTTGCGCCTTCAAATTTTACAAATTCAATCAAAGATTCGGTTTTTGATGCCTTATCAATGAGTTTTAGCGGAATTGCAGCATTTAGAACAGTTATTAAATCACAACAATAATAGTTGGCTACCCATTCAAGTAATTTCAGATAGTCAACCGAAAATAAAGGCTTTTCGTCTAATATTTTATTGACTTTTTTTGCCTTAATTTCTGCAGGCAAATATTCTGAAAATCCGACACAAAACGCATTTACCAAACCTTGTCTTCCAAACGGTACTAAAAGTGCCTGACCGATTTTGATTTTGTCTTGCATTTCATCAGGAATTAAATAACTGAAGGTTTTGACACCCAATGCCTTGATATTAACAAGGCATAAAGCGTATTTATGAAATAAATTTGTCATAATTATAGTATATGCTCTCGCAATAAACGGCACCATTCACAAATAAACCCAAAACTCAAATCCGTTTTAGTTTATATTTGTTCATCTCTCGCTTCGCTTGTGCCTTTGTTTGGGCTATTCTTCACTCATGAATTCTTTTTTAGCAGCTTCAACAGCTTCGGCTAACAAATCCAATTGATCAGGAGCAAATGTTACACCTTTTTTGGTCGGTAACCAAGTTGCGCCTTCATCTGTTGTGTAAAATATTCTCATATTAAGGTAGCTTTTACCTTTATATTCACTTACAGAAATTTGCAATTGTTCTGTGTCACTTCTCTCTATTGTTGCTAAAATTTTAGAATCAGCCATTTTTTACTCCTTATTTAAACTATTAAAATAAATTTATCGACTTGTTTTATCATATCATAAAATATTATACTTTTTTTGATTATTAAGGAAATCTTCTTTATTGATTCTCATTCTGTAATAAAACATATTTTTTTGAGGGAAAATGCTTTCACTATAAACAATATCACAACTTTTAAATCCTAATTTTTTGTACATTTTGAGAAGTTTATCGGATCTTTTGTCAACGATTATTGAAATATCTTTAATATTCGGATTTTCATGGAATTGTGTAGCAATACTTTTGTAGATTAATTTTAACGCTCCATACTTTTCTTTCCCGAGCATACTGTTATAATTTTTGTTCAAAACCATTGAGGCTATATACAAGGTATTGTCGGTAATCATATTACTTGCATATCCACCAACTATTTTGTCGTCAGAATTTTTTACAAGATTTAGGTGTTTTGATTTTACAAGTAAGCTCACTAAAAAAGCTAAAATTTTGTTTGAAGCCTTAGCTTTTTGCCCTTGGTAATTATCACAACCGTTAAAAAATAATTTTGAATATTGAAATCTGTCATAAATATTGTGCGGTTTGCAGAGATAAAGCTCATTATGTTTTTGGAGTGGTTTAACAAATTTTGCTCTTATGCTTTTTAATGGATTAAATTTTAAAACAGAAACTTTCATAATACTGTTAATAAGGTATGAAATAAAAATTTTTACCTTTATATTACTTTTTGTAACAATATGAATATTATAAATGTTTTTTTTGTTAAAATTTAACCGACAATAAGGAGAGAAATATGATAAAAGTTGCAGTATGTGGTGCGTTAGGAAAAATGGGGAAAGAAGTTGTAGCCGCAGTTGAAGGCACTTCTGATATGAAGTTGGTTGCAAAAGTTGATATAGTAGGAGATGATACATATAAATCGGTTGAAGAAGCTAAAAAAGCTGTTGAATTTGATGTTTTAATAGATTTTACTCAACCAAAATCCATTTTTGAAAATGCGAAATACTGTTTGACTAACGGAATAAAAATTGTTATCGGAACAACAGGATTGTCTGATGAACAAATTAATGAACTAAAAAGCTTATCTGATAAAAATAAAATCGGTTGCTTAATTGCTCCGAATTTTTCAACCGGTGCGGTTTTGTTGATGGAGTTTGCAAGTAAAGCTGCAAAATATTTTGATAATGCAGAAATTATTGAGTTACATCATAATCAAAAAAAAGATGCGCCAAGTGGTACGGCTATTAAAACTGCATTGATGATGAGTGAAGCTAAAGAAACTTTCAAACTCGGAAATTGTCCTGAAACAGAAACTATAAAAGGCTCTCGTGGCGGGACTTCATATTCTGATATTCAAATTCATTCGGTTAGAATGCCCGGATATATGGCATCGCAGGAAGTTATTTTGGGTTCATCGGGTCAAATTCTTACTTTGCGTCATGATACAAGTGACAGAAAATGTTATATGCCAGGGGTTTTATTGGCAGTACGTCATGTTGCAAAAGAAAATGATTTTACTTACGGTTTAGAAAAAATCCTTTAAATATATGTGGCAAAAACTTTGAAATCTTATAACCTTAAATAAAAAAGGAGAGTTTATATGGAAGAAACAAAAATTTCCTTAAAAAGAAATTCATTTATTCTTTTTACTATCGAATTTTTATTAATAATCATTCCCGGAATTATTATACTTGCTTTTTTTGCAGGCAAGATTCCTGATGTTTTATCATATTTGTTGACATTTGCAGTGCTTTTAATAAGTTTGGCAAAAGGTATCTTTGCACTAAAAGATAACAATGAAATATTAATATTTGCCGATAATGAATTAACAATTTGCAAAACAAAAAAGAAACAACTTGAAGTCATTTCAAAAATAAATAAAAATGATATTAAGGACATGATTTTTAACGAAAAACCAAAGGCTGTTATATTTGAAATGCAAGATGATAAAAAATATTCACTCTTTGAATTTTCTGCAGCTCCTTTAATGTATAACGATTTAAGTTTTAAAATTCGCGCAACTTTATGCAAATATTATCCTGATAAAGCTCAAAATTTGATAAATGAAGATATAAAAGAATATTTGGAAACCGGAACTATTCCTGAATATATCAAAAAAGCAGATTCTAACGGAAAAGTTGCAACAATAGGATATCTGGTTCTTCTAATAATACTTGGAATAATACCTGTAGTACTTGCCGTTCTTTCAGCTGCATGGTTAATTTGTGAATTATTGATGGCTATTTTGCAAGGAATAGTTCATATTTTACAAATGTTTGTATAAACTTTTCTACTCCTTTGATTTAAAACTTTTTTTTGATATTATTAATATACAAAATATTAGAGTTAGATGAAGGAATGAAAAATGAATAAACCAAATATTGCAATTTTAGGTGCAACAGGTGTAGTAGGAAGAGAGATTACAAAGATTGTTGATGAATTAAAGATTGATTTTAATTCTATAAAATTTTTATCTAGTGCAAAATCTGCAGGCAAAAAACTGACCTTTCAAGGTAAGGAATATATAGTTGAAGAAGCTAAACCTGAAAGTTTTGATGGAATCAATATAGTTTTGGCATCTGCAGGTGGTTCGACATCTCAAAAATTTGCTCCTGAAATTGTAAAACGTGGTGGCGTTTTGATTGACAATTCTTCAGCTTTCAGAATGGACAAGGATGTTCCTCTTGTTATTGCTTATGTAAATGATGAAGATTTGAAAAAACATAAAGGTATTATTGCAAACCCTAATTGTTCAACTTCTCAATTAATGCTTGTTTTAAAACCGTTAGATGAACAATTCAAGATAAAAAGACTTATTGTATCAACATATCAAGCTGTTTCAGGCGCAGGACTTGCTGCAATTAATGAACTTCGTGATGATACTGTTGCAAATTTAAAGGGCGAAACTTTTGAAAACAAGGCATTTAAAAAACCTATTTCATTCAATGTCATTCCTCAAATTGATGTATTTACTGAAAACGGATATACAAAAGAGGAAATGAAGGTTGTAAACGAAACTAAAAAGATTCTTCACCTAGACGACAGTTTACCGATTTCTTGTACAGCTGCTCGTGTACCTGTATTCAACAGTCACTCGGAAGCAGTTGATATTGAATTTGAAAAATCGGTAACTCCTGAGAAAGTTCGCAAAGTTTTGGAAAATTCTTTCGGGCTTAAAGTTATTGACAATCCTGAAAATTATGAATATCCTACAACTCGTGATTCAAGCGGTGTTGATCCTGTTTTTGTCGGAAGAATAAGAAAAAATCTTGCATTTGATAACGGGATTTCATTGTGGTGTGTCGCAGATAATTTGAGAATCGGTGCAGCGCTTAATACTGTCAGAATTTGTAAAAAAGTTATAGAAATGGGGTTGTACTAAGATGAATGTCGCAAAATTAACCGTTATCCCAAAAACAACTTTTCCCGGAATTTCAAAAGGTTTGACAAAAGTTAATATGAGAAATGTTGATGCAGACATGGCAGGTGATGTCATAAAAGAAAGTTTGAATATTACTAATGTTCAGCCGGAACATGATTTTTTTGAATCTGAAATGGAAGAAAAAATAGTTCAGGAAAATTTCAATAAAATGGCTGCAAATAATGCCGCCAAGAAAGAATACTTGAGAGCAAGAGATTATATTAATGTACATCTTGATGATTACAGAAAAGGATAAATTCAGATTATGCTAATCGATAGAAAAAATATTAAAAATCTTATAAATGAAATTCATAAATCAGGTAAAACTGTCGTTGCAACAAACGGCTGTTTTGATATTTTGCATGTCGGTCATGTCAGATATCTTGAAAAAACAAAGAGTTTTGCTGATTATTCTATCGTTTTATTAAATTCCGACAAATCAGTTAAATCAATTAAAGGTCCTACTCGTCCGATAAATTGCGAAGAAGATAGAGCTGAAATATTAAGTGCTTTACGGTGTGTAGATTATGTGGTATTATTTGATGAGGACAGTCCTAGAAATCTCTTAGATGAAATGAAACCTGATGTTTATACAAAAGGTGCAGATTATAATATGGACACGCTTCCCGAAGCTGATATTATGATAAAAAATAATACACGCGTTGAGTTTATAAAATTTGTTGAAGGTAAATCAACAACAAAGACAATAGAGAAAATGAGAAATAATTAAATAAGGAGTATAAATATGAGAACTTTTACAGTTGAAGAAATTTCACATATCGTAGAAGGTATGCTTACAAAGGTAAATGACGTAAAGATTGCGCAGATTGCACCGCCTTTATTGAGTGATGAAAATACGCTTGCCTTGGCTCTCGGTGAAGATGAAATTGCTAATATGGCAAAATCAAAAGCCAAAGCTGCATTAGTTCCATTGGGTGTTCAGATAGATGGGATTACAACCATTGAAGTTGAAAGACCCCGTCTTGCAATGATGAAGTTGTTAAATCTTTTCTATGTTCCGCCTATGGTAATAACTGACGGTTCAAATATTCATCCTTCAGCTGTTATTTCAAAAACTGCAAAGTTAGGTCAGAATGTTGAAATAGGACCGAATGTTGTTGTTTCTGATGATGCTGTAATTGGAGATAATACAAAGATTTTAGCTAATTCATACATCGGACGTTCTGTTCAAATTGGTAAAGATTGTTTCTTCCACGCAGGTGTAAATATTGGTGACAGATGTAAACTTGGTGAAAAAGTTATTTTGCATCATGGTGTTTCAATAGGTGCAGACGGTTTCAGTTTTGTAACTGAAAATCCTGATAATATTGAAAAAGCAAAACATGACGGAGAAATAAAAACTGAAGATTCAAAACACGTTATATTTAAAATTCCTTCAATCGGAGCTGTTGAAATTGGTAACAATGTAGAAATCGGTGCTAATTCGACGGTAGATAGAGGAACTATTGAAAATACAACAGTTGGTGATAATACTAAAATTGATAACTTGGTTATGATTGCTCATAACTGTAAAGTAGGAAAAGGTTGTTTAATTGTATCCCAAGTTGGTATCGCAGGTAGTTGCGTAATTGGTGACAGAGTTGTTATTGCAGGTCAAGCAGGTTTGGCAGATCATATCAGCATTGGTTCTGATACAATCGTTACTGCAAAAGCAGGTGTTACAAAATCTTTCCCTGAAAAATCAATTATTGTAGGTATTCCTGCAGTTCCAAGAAAAGAATTTATTAAACAATTGAAAACAATGAAGGATGCTCAAGATATATTTGCTAAGTTCAGAAAATTTGAACCGATTCTTGATGCATTTATGGAAGAACACAAAGATTAATCAAGTATTGTTTTAATTTGAAGGATAAAAAATGACCACATCGTTATTAAAAGAAACACAAATTACTGGTAACGGTTTGATGAAAAACAAGCCGTGTACGGTGAAATGCGTGCCTTCAAAATCGGGTCAAATAAGATATTTTATAAGAGATGAAAAGCCTTTTGAGGCTATTGTTGAAAATGTTGTGAATACTGACCATTGTGTGGTTTTAGGTGACAAAAATAATAAAAAAAATCAGGCAATGTTAACGGAACATTTGACAGCAGCGCTTGCTTTTTGCGGCATAGATTCTCTTGATATTTATATGGATGAAAATGAAGTTCCTATTCTGGACGGGAGTTCAAAAGAATGGGTGGAATTGTTTAAATCTGCTGGAATTGAGAAACATATTTTTACAAAACCTGATTGTTATACTATTGAAGAACCTGTATATTACTTGAATGGTAAGACAAGTCTTGTTATTTTACCTGATAAAGAGTTGTTTATATCTTATGCTGTGAATTACAATCATCCTGAATTGACTCAAACATGGGTTAATTATAACAGCAAAGACAAAGAAGAAATTATTGAAGCCAGAACCTTTGGCTTTTATAAAGATTTAAAGAAATTCCAAATGCTAGGATTCGCTCAAGGAGTAACTCAAGAAAATACTGTCGGTTTGATGGATGAGGGCTTTACAACAACATTGCGTTCGGATAAAGAACCTGTAAAACACAAACTGTTGGATTTGGTTGGCGATTTGAGACTTACAGGTGTAAATCCTTTAAATATGAAAGTACAAATACTTGCTAAAGAGGCAGGACATGCTGTTCATGTTAAAGTTGCAAAAATTTTAAAAGAAAAATTGGTTAAAATAAAATAATAAAGGAGAGACAAAATGTCTGAAGAGATAAAAGAAAAAACTCTAAGTTTTGATACAGCTGGGATTATGAAGATGATTCCTCACAGATACCCGTTTTTGCTTGTTGACAGAATAACAGAATGTGTTCCGGGAAAGTATGCAAAAGGATACAAAAACTTATCAATGAATGAAGCATTTTTCCAAGGACATTTCCCTGGAAATCCTATAATGCCCGGTGTTTTGCAATTGGAAGCTATGGCACAATGTTCTGCGCCAGTACTTTTGACATTGCCTCAATTTGCCGGAAAGTTGGCACTTTTTGCAGGTATGAATAATGTAAGGTTTAAAAATATTGTAAGACCCGGAGATAGATTAGATATGGAAGTCGTTTTGACAAAAACACGTGGAATAATTGCTATGTCTCATGGTAAAGGCTTTGTTGACGGAAAGCTTGTTGTAGAAGCTGATATGACTTGCGCTATGAAATAGCTAAAAATGAGCGAAACTCTTTATAGAAATGTATCTTGGTAAATATTTCGCCAAATTAAAATCTAATTAAAAAATTATAAAAACTGTCAAAATCGGATATGAAAAATGTTTTGTTTGACAGTTTTTTATTTAAAAAAATTCTTTACATTATTTAATTTATTTACACAAAGCTATAATGATTGTATTATGATTATAGTATAGATGAAAAAATTATCTTTCCTGGAGGAAAATTGACTGAAAAATATATAATAAAAGGCGGAACGCCGCTAAAGGGTGAAGTTTCAATAGGTGGTGCCAAAAACTCGGTTCTAAAGTTAATGGCTGCGGCTATTTTGGCAAAAGGTGAAACAACAATATATAATGTACCGGATTTGACTGATGTCGATATTATGCTTAGTGTAATAGCTCAGTTAGGTGCAAAAACAGAATATAATAAAGAAGAAAAATCTATTACAATTGATGCAACAGAAATTACAAGTATTACAGCGAGATATGAACTTGTAAGTAAAATGCGTGCATCATTTGTTGTTCTTGGGGCATTAGTTTCAAGATGCAAAGAAGCAATTGTTGCACTTCCCGGTGGTTGTGCAATCGGTGAACGCAGAGTGGATTTTCACATAAAAGGCTTAGAAGCGTTGGGTGCTAAAATAAAAATCGAAAACGGCTATGTGCATGCTAAAGTTCCAAAATTAAAAGGCGCTGAAATTTATCTTGATATCCCATCAGTTGGTGCTACTGAAAATCTTATGTTAGCATCAGTTTTGGCAGAAGGTTCTACAACAATTCAAAATGCGGCGCAAGAACCGGAAATTGTTGATTTGGCAAACTTTTTGAATACAATGGGTGCGGATGTAAACGGTGCAGGAACTTCTGAAATTGTTATTAATGGGGTTCATCCGGATAAACTTCATGGAATTGAATATACAACAATTCCTGATAGAATTGAAGCCGGAACATTTATGTCAGCTATTATTGCAACTAGAGGAAAAGGTTTAATTAAAAATGTTTTTCCTGCTCATTTGACATTTTTCACAAACAAATTGTTAAAAATGGGTGCAAATATCAAGCTAATTGAACCGAATTCATTAGAAGTAAGTTGTAAAAATAGACTTCAATCAATCAATTTTGTAACTCAACCATATCCTGGATTCCCTACAGATTTACAATCAATGGCAATGACCTTGTTGACAGTATCTGACGGTGTCGGAATTATTACGGAAAGTTTGTATGAAAACAGATTTATGCAAGTGCCGGAACTCCGCAGAATGGGTGCAGATATTCATCAAGATAGAAATCATGCAATCATAAAAGGCGTCAAAAAGTTGACCGGTGCAACACTTGCAGCCAGTGACTTGAGAGCGGGTGCAGCATTAGTTGTAGCAGCTTTGATGGCTGACGGATCTTCAACAATCGAAAACTTACATCATATAGATAGAGGATACGAAAATTTTGAAAATAAGATAAGATTGTTAGGAGGAAAGATAGAACGAAGAAATGAAGAAGATTCTTCCTCTGTCAACCTACCGGAGGGAACGCACAATGAGTCCTACTTATAAAAGATGGTATGATCATGATCCGTTATTATTAGAAGTTATTGAGCTTTTGAGAAATTATCAAACGGAATTGAGAGCTCAAGCTGAAATATTTTTGAAAAAAATTGAAGAAAAAGTTTCTAAAGAAACTGTTGATAAGTTTTACGCAATGGTAAAACCTGTTAATGCTAATAACAGATGGTATGATAAAGATCCGGTTATTTCAAAAACTGTAGAAATTTTGAGGATTGTACCTCCTGAAGCACAAAAAATATGTGCTCAAAACTTTATAAATACTTTGAAAGAAATGGGCATTGAATATGAAAGCCCAAATCAAAAAAAAGATGAAAAATAAATTTACATTATAAAATCCGGTAATAAAACCGGATTTTATTTTTTTATTTTGTAAAGATTACCTTAACATCTCATGTTGAATACGCAATTTTGAAAATATTTGTTTTTTAATAGAAATATACTCGTTGAAATGTAGATATGTGTAAAGGAGATAATTCAATGATAGATGCAGTAAGAATGAATAGCGTAAATTTTAGAGGAGCACAAGCCCCACAAGCAGCACCGGCACAAGCCCCAGCCCCTGCAGAAGCAGCTCCACAAGCAGCTCAAGCAGCACCGGCAGAAATGACAGGTGCACAAGCTATGGCAAATTATAATGCCCCTATGGTACAGGCAGCACCGGCTCCTGCAGAAGCTCCAAAAGCAGAAGCAGCTCCGCAAGCAGTTCCTGCAGAAGCTCCAAAGGCAGAAGTAGCACCAAAAGCTGAAGCTAAATAGTTAAAAATTTTAGTTATAAAAAAGAGGAACAAAATTGTTCCTCTTTTTTTATTTTTTAAATTCTGTCATCAACAACTATTATGTGCCAACCAAATTGAGTTTGTATAGGTTCTGAATATTGACCGATTGGCAATGAAAATGCTGCATCTTCAAATGGTTTTACCATTTGCCCTCGGCCAAACCAACCAAGGTCTCCGCCGTTTTGACCTGACGGACATAGCGAGTGATATTTTGCCCAATAAGTAAAACTTCCGCCTTCGTCCAAATCTTTTTTGATTTCAATAGCTTCTTTTTGTGTGCTAACCAAGATATGACGGGCTTTTACTCGTTCAAATGTTTCGGCATTTACAATTGCTGTTGTAAATGTTAAAAATACAAAAAATAGTGCTATAATTTTTTTAAACATAGATACATTATATATCATTTTAAATGATTTGTAAATGCATTTATAGTCTAGTTTTTTTGTTACAAAAGGTTAAGAAAATTAGAGTATGTGAAATTCTATTGTTTGAAAATTTTTTATATAATTGAGAGTAAAAATAAGGACATTCCATGAGCGGATTAGCAATTGATACCAGTTATTTAATATCAAAACTTGGCATAACGCAGGAAAAAATTGACCAGCAGTATGCTAATATGACCGTGGATGAAATTATTAAGGCAGAAGCAACATCGGGTAACCAAGCTGCCATTGAACTTGCAAATCAAATCCTTAATGATCCGGAATTTGTTATTCAATTATTTGGACTTGCAAGTCCTGAAAATAAACTTGCAATTTTATCTCAAATGAATGAACAACAATTAAAAGAATATTTACCGTTGATGGATAAAAAAGATTTGTTACAGGGAATGTACTTTTTCTCTCAAGACAAGTTGATGAGTATGTTGGAAGATATTCCGCCGGAACAATTAGTAAAAACTGTTTTTGAAATGTTTTCTAAAGAACAGGTTGTTCAATATATGCCTGAGGAACAATTGGACAAATTTTTAACAAGTACAGATATAGATAAAAATAAAATTTTAAAACATATGGAATCTATTCCAAATGAATACCTTGCTCAAATGTTGGAAAGTGTAACGGGTGAAGAAGTTGATGAGGATTCAAATACACAGGATTTGGTTAAACAAATAAGTCAGTTAAATCCACTTGATTTTAAAAACGGAATAACAAATTTGCAACCTGTTGCAAAACAACAATTAACATTGTCTTTAGGCAAAGAACATGAAGAATGGTTCCAATTGTTTGATGCAAGTGCTTATACCAACATGATTAACACTTACAAAGAAAAGCCTGATGTTGTAAAAGCTATGCATGTTATTGATCAGGAAAATATTGTCAAAATGACAGATGAATTGCCGGAAGATTTGATGGCAACTGTTATTACACAAATGGATACAAAACAATTTGCCGAAACGCTTATGACCAGACAACCTGATGTTTTGGCAAAAATTCTTGCACAAGCCTCAACATAGAAGTCTCGTTTGTATAAATAATTATTTTGACATATAATTATTTTATGGATATTAAGACTAAATTGGGAATTATTTTGTGTATGTTTGCCTCCTTACAAACTTTTTGTATGGCGCAAAATCCTTATGTTTTATTTAGAATCCCCAGAAAAACACTTGATATTGCAAAACAAGCTCCGGAAGTTGTTACTCAAACAACCTCTGAACCGACTTCTGAAGTTGTCAGAGTGGGAATAGGTACTGTCGGGTTCAAAACATATTTGTATAATAATGTCGGAATCTATGGTACGTCAGAAATTGTCCTTTGTGATAACAATACTGCGATAAAAACATTTCCGGCAAATACAAATATTAATGTAAAATTGAATTCTGCCAAAACCTTTGATATTACATTAGATGACGGAACAAAAATTACGACACTGAACGGGCCTGTAAGATTTACTTGTCCTACCGGTTTGTTGGGGGTAAAAGGTTTAAAAAGAGCCGGTAACAATGCTTTATATCATGGGGCTTTTGAAATAAAAAAAGTCGGTGGATACTTTAATTTGATTAATATAATTGAAGTTGAAGATTACTTGAAAGGTGTTGTCCCGAACGAAATGCCCGTAACTTTTGGTCTGAACGCATTAAAAGCTCAAAGTGTTGCAGCAAGAAATTATGTGTTATCCCCGAGAACTAAAGCATCAAACAACTATGATGTTGTAGATTCTGTTGCAAGTCAGGTTTATTACGGTGCAAATACAGAAAAATCACTTTCAAATCAAGCCGTAAAAGAAACGGAAGGTATATGTGCAATTTATGATTGGAACTTGATATTGGCACAGTACAGTTCAACTGCCGGAGGATATACGGAAAGCTATTCTCAAAGTTTTTCAGATCCAATAACAAAAGCTTTTCCTTCAAAGGATAAGCCATATTTGATTGCAAAACCTGATATTATAGGTCAAGAACCTTTGAATACAGATGAAGCTGCATTGAATTATTATAAATCAACTCCGGATTCATATGATGTTCGTTCACCATATTACAGATGGCAGAGAGAATGGACTCCACAAGAACTACATGATGTTTTACAACAAAATTTGCCTGCACAGTCTGCGACCGGATTTGTAAAACCGGCATTTAATAAGGGTGATACGTTGGGCAATATTATTAATATAAAAGTAAATAAACGTGGGAATTCTGGCAAAATTGTAGAAATGGAAATCGTTACAGATGCCGGGAGTTATAGGGTTCAAAAAGAACTTGTTGTAAGAAGATTGATGACAAAATCAGGCAAGGCTTTGCCGAGTGCTAATATGGCATTTGAATTGACAAGAGATGTTGATAACAACTTGTCAGATATAAAAGTTTATGGTGGCGGATTTGGGCATGGAGTTGGAATGAGCCAATTCGGTGCAGGATTTATGGGTAAAGAGTTAAATATCCCTTATAACAAAATCCTTCAACACTATTACACCGGAATTTCTTTAGGGACAAAGCCATTGGTATTATCTCAGAGTAATAAACTTGTAACTCAGCATTTTTATAACAGTAACAATTATGCAAAGATTAAGATTGATAACAGATATGATATTTCTTCTTTAACGGTGAAATTGAACGGTAATGAGCAAAAAATAGAATTACCAACAGGTTTTGGCGGAGAAAAAAGATTTACAGAAATTGATGTTTCAAATATTATAAAACAAGGAAGAAACGAAATTACATTTGTTTACCCATCAGGTGAACAAGGTGCACTAAAAATATATATAGAATTGGTAAAAAGAGATGACAACGACGGAATCTGGTAGAGAAAATAAGACTACAAGCTTGTTAAAGGCAGCTTGGTTAATTGCAGTAATAACAGTATTTAGTAAATTGATAGGATTTATCAGGGATATCGTGATAGCGGATGTATATGGAGCATCATCTGTATCGGACGCATACTTTTATGCGTACCAAATTCCATCTCTTGCTTTACTCTTATTGGGTGGTGTCGGCGGACCTTTCCACAGCGCAACGGTTGCTGTTTTTTCAAAACTTATTCCGAGTTTAAAAGATAAGCCGTCTGAAGAAGTTAATCGCTTGTATTCTACTTTTATGACAACAACTATTATATTCTTTGCGATATTGGGTGTTCTGTTTTTCATATTCTCTCATCCTATTATGAATTTGATAATTTCAGATGGAACGCCACAAATGGTAAATTTAGCAGCGATGCATTTAAGAATAATGACTCCGATTTTTATAATCGGAGGGATTTGTGGAATTTATTACGGCATTCTTGTTACATATAAAGAATTTATGCTTCCGAACTTATCTCCGATTGTTATGAGTATCGTTATTATATTAATGATAACGCTTTGTCATAATGATAAAACGGGCATGGTTTTGGCTGTTGCAACAACTGTCGGTGCAATTTGTCAGTGGATTTTACAGTATCCGAAAATCAAACAATTAGGATTCAAAGTAATTCCTAATTGGGACTTACAAAATCCTGAATTTAAAAATATTTGCGAACTTTTATTTCCTGCGGTGTTGTCTTCTACGGTTGGGCAGGTTCATATATATGTAGATATGTTCTTTACGTCATCCTTAAAAGAAGGTGCGTGGACTGCAATCGGTTATGCAAACAGAATTTTCCAATTCCCTGTCGGGATTTTGGTCGTAGCCTTTTTAGTTCCGTTATTCCCTATTTTTGCAAGACTTGTTGCAGATAATGATATGGATGGTATAAGAACGTATTTTAACAAAGGCGTAGGAATTTTATTTTTTGGAGCAATCCCTATTATAATCGGTATTTTGCTACTCGGTTATGATGGTGTCAGTATGATATTTGAACACGGTGCATTTGATGCCAAGGCAACAATGATGGTAACGGAAGCCTTGTGGTTTTTATCAGTATCAATCTTGCCTTATGTATTCAGAGATAGTATAACCAGAGTTTATTATTCGTTTAATGATTCTAAAACCCCTTTTGTAGTTGCTTTTTCATCTGTTGTTTTGAAAGTTATGTTAAACTACATATTTATATCAAGATTGAAAATGGGTATAGGCGGAATTACACTTTCAACTTCATTCGTAACTTTGTTTAATGCTGTTATTTTAGGATACTTTATTAAAAACAAAATCAAAATGGATTATAAAGGCTTGTTCAAAAATCTCGGTAAAATGTGTATTGCAGGACTTGTTACATTCTTTGTATGTTTGGCGGCATGTTATTTATTCAAATATATTCATATGTCAAAATTCTTGTTGTGTGCAATAAAGATTGTAACTGTAGGTATAATTTGTGTATTAGTTTATATTTGGTTGAATTTGCTCTTAAAAATGGAATATGCCGAAGAACTTATGACAAGATTTTTGGGCAAAATGAAATCAAAATTTAATATAGGATAGAATTTTATGCAACGACTTCCGGAATATTTGAAACGGCCGATAATTGATACGGATAGAACAAGAACCGTAAGAAGAATTTTGAAAACAAAATGTTTGAATACAGTTTGCGAAAATGCGCGTTGTCCTAACAAGAATGAATGTTATACGAAAAATACAGCGACATTTTTAATTATGGGAAATGATTGTACCAGAAATTGCCGTTATTGTAATATTAGTTGCGCAAAACCTGAACCTTTGGATTTGGAAGAGCCAAAGCATATTGCAGAAGCAATTCAAGCTTTAAATTTAAAATATGCCGTAATAACTTCTGTTACACGTGATGATTTGCCTGATGGCGGAGCTGAACATTTTGCAAATTGCATAAAAGAAATCAGGAAACTAAATGAGGATGTAAAAATTGAGATTTTGACTCCGGATTTTAAAGGTAATGAAGCCTCTTTAAATACGATAATTGATGCAAGACCTGATGTTTTTAATCATAATATTGAAACTGTTCGTCGTGTATTTAAAACAGCTCGTCCGCAAGGAGATTATGACACTTCATTGAAAGTTTTAAAATATATCAAAGATAATAGCAATATAAAAACAAAATCCGGACTTATGATTGGGCTTGGTGAAACTTTTTCGGATATTGAAGAAACTCTTTGCGATTTAAAATCTGTTGGAGTTGATATTTTGACAATCGGTCAGTATATTCAACCATCAAAAAATCATTTGGAAGTTGAAAAATTTTATACAAAAGATGAATATGAAGATTTAAAAAAACTTGCTAAAAAATGCGGAATTTCCCATTACCAAATAGGTCCGTTAGTAAGAAGCTCATATAGAGCTGGTGAAATTTAAAACAAAAATAACTCCACAATTTGTGGAGTTATTTTTTTAAATCTTTAAAATTATGCTGCTATTGCATCAATAATGTGGGATGCTAATGAGTCAAACATTTCTTCAAGAGGTTTTTCCATTCTTTCAATTTGCAAGTTATCAAACATTTTTTCTGAAAAAGCCTTTGTAGAACGAGCATTTTCAATGCATTGATTTGTTATTAATGCTACATATTTGTTTTCAGGCATAAGTTCTTTTTCTTCTATGGATTCTTCTTTAATTAAGGTATTATTAACCAACGTACTATCTAACATATCCTTAGTGTTTTCAGGGGTATTCATTAATTCCTCCAATTCTTTTCATCTCTCGCATATTAATTCTCGGAATTTTTATATAAAAACTTTAAATAAAAAGATAATTTATTACAAAATTTTACAAATAAAAATATGTATCCTGATAAATGCAGTTAAAACGCCTTTTCCGAAAAAGAAAGTCTCGTCGTATGACAAGACTTATAAATATACATTTACCCCACACAATTATTAGCATGAACAAAAAATCGTGTCAAGTGATAAGGTAAAGATATGTAAATTAAGTATTAGCTGTTTTACACGCCAATACAGTGATTTAAGTATTCAATAGTATTTATTTTTTCGGTATAAAGATATTTGATAAAATCCAAGTAAGCACGATCGATAGATGACACAACTAAATTTATATCAAATCCATCTGTACAAAAAGGTTCATAATCGTAAATTACATAACTGTTATATTTACTTTTCCATTCTTTGTGTTCTATATGACTGTTATTTTCTTCGATAACATCTTCCAGCCAGTCAATTATGTCTTTATTAACATTTTTCATTTCCATATGGCTGTATTTACAATCTCTGCAATTGTTTCCTTTTAACATCACACCTGCTCCATAATCTTTTATACAGAAATTGTAATGCTTTTTTGACGTAAAATAATCCCCTTTAGGTATAAGATAAAATAGGGATATTCGGTTATTTATTTCTTTTTAAAAATAAGAAATCTATTTTCACCATCAATAGTTTTTACATTTTTGTAGTTTGAATAAACAAATGAACAAAAACCTTGTGCATAGTCATTGCAGATGTAATTGAATCCATAGTCTTTCATATTCTCGTTTGTAAAAATTATATATTCTGGTTTATCCTTTTTATAATAATTAATAATTTTGTCTTCAGAAAATGTCTCAATGTATAATGGTAACAATGAATTATAAAAATCATCAGATTTTCTATCAGTTAAAAAGTTTATAGTCATTCCTTCGGGGAAAATAACTATTTTATCAGCAGGTTTGGTGTTTGAAGTGATGTAATTGTTTAGTTCATCATAAGAGGCTTGTGCAGTTTGAAATGTGTATATGTAATTCCCATTTGCCTCTATTTTTGAGTTACAGAATTTTAAAGTGTTAATTTGTCCGATAAAGATTGAAAGTGAAATTATTGCCAAAAGTGTTTTTGCGGTATTTTTGTATGTTTCATTTTTAAGTGTTGCAAAAAATGGAATCAAAAGTAACGGTGCATAATATGAACCGTAACTCAATATCAAAAGTCCCCAAAAAGATTTTGCGCTGACCAATAGTGTGGCGATAATTAATATCTTTGTTGATTCATTTATGGTTTTTATGTTTTTAATTCCAAGGATAATGAGCAAAATTGGAAGAAACATCATTATATTTTGTATAGGCTCTAATGCAAATAACATAATTAAAGGGATAAAAATTGCATATAAAATTCCACCACCGATTTTGTTTTTGTTCCACAATTTTGTACACAGATAAAGAATTCCAAAAAGGACAAAAGCTTTGATAAAGGCTACCAAAGTTATTAATAACAAATTTACACTTACCAGTATTCCGGTTGATTGGTAAAAATGTTGTAAGGTTCGGGTATGCATCATTATTTTGATTATTGAAAAGGAATTTATTAATTCGCTCAAGCTTAATCCTTGTAAAAATAAGATTCCGTAACTCAAAATTATTGGGAGTAAAAATGTAGATATTATAACAAGTAATTTTTTAAGATCTCTTATATAAAATTTTATTGCATAAAGCAGAGTAAATATGCCATATAAAATAAATTCATATTTATTTGAGATTGCAAAACCTGCTAAAACTAAAGAAAAAATCAATAATTTAAAAGGTTTATCTTCTGCGTTAATAAATTTTATAAGTAAAAACAATGACCAAACAAAAAATATAATTCCATATAACATTGCCCAAGAATATGGAAAAGTATAATTAAAGATAACTGTTGTTGTAATACCGAGTGTTATTGCAAACAGTCCGATAACAAAACTTGTCGCCTTATCCAAAAATTGCCTTGAAATTGCGTATATCCCTGAAACAAAAATTGTACCTAAAATACTGCCTGCAATATATAATGTTTGCAGTTTTGTCCCAAAAATTTTGTATAAGATAGAATTGAAAAGGTATGAAAATGGTCCGTAAATATTAAACAAATCTTTAAATAATACTTTTCCATTTAAAATAGCTTTTGGATAATAAACTTCACGACCAAAATCTATAAGTATGCTGTTGAAGTGTCCTACAAAAAATATACAGCCTAATATTGATAATAAAATCAAACCTATTAGACAAAAATCAAATTTTGTATTTTTAAATTTTTCTAAAAAAAAGTTATTCATACCAAATTATCGTAACAAAAATTTCTTGTCGGGGCAATTTTTATATAAAAAAATACTTAATATACATGTAGGTTGAAAAATGGAGAAATTTTATGTCTTCAAACTGGGCAAATAATTTAGATATGTTGGCACAAAGTGGTGTATTAGATTTTGATGCACCAGCATATATTATGGGACAATCTCCCAGATATGTAGGAAATCCTGGCATGGTACCGCCGATTGCATTGCCTGTGGAATCTCCAATGTTACCAACATCACCCAAATTTGATGAATTCCAACCCAATAATCATAAATTTGATGATAAAAGTACAAATCCGTCTTGGAAAAAATGGTTGTTCGGAATTGCAGGAATAGCTACTCTTGCGGTTGGTGGCTTTGCTGCATATAAATTAATTACCAAGGGTTGGAAGGGCTTGAGAAATGCCTTTAAATCAACACCAAAAGTAACTACTAAAAAATCCGAAGGGTTCTTTAAAACAATCAAAACAAAAATTTCTAATGGTTATAATACTGTAAAACACTGGTTTTCAAAATCCAATGATAAAAATGTTTGGAAAGTAACACAAAAGTTTTTCTCCGAGAATTGGACAAAACTTACAAAACTATTTAAAAAATAGGTTATTTGGGTATTATTGTTGTTAACAAATTGGAATTTCATATTTATATGCTAAAATATATCTATGAAAAATAAAATAGTTGTATGTGATTTTGACGGGACAATAACAGAACTGGATTCTTTGTTTGTATTTTTGGTCCATTATGCTGATAAAAAATGGTTGGAAGTCGAAAGGCTCTGGCGTGAAGGCAAAATAGGATCGCAAGAATGTTTGACAAAGCAGTTTGATTTAGTCCCGAAATTGTCCGATAAGATGATTGATGAATTTATCAGTAGTGTTAAATTAGATCCGTATTTTAAACAATTTAACGAAATAAGGTTGAAAAATGATGTAGATTTGTTAATTGTTAGCGATGGACTTGACTATTTTATTAACAGAATTTTACAAAAAAACGGGGTACATAATATAAAAATAATTTCAAATCATGCAGAGATTGTTGATGGCAAATTTAAAATAACTTACCCTAACAAATACGTTGGCTGCAAAGGGAAAGCCGGCACATGCAAATGTAAAGTTATAAATGATTTGAAACAAAATTATAAAGAGATTTTTTATGTAGGTGATGGTAATTCTGATATGTGTGTGGCAGATAAAGTCGATTATTTATTTGCAAAATCAAATCTTTTGAGTTACTGTAACAGGGTGAGTATTAATTGTATTGGATATACAAATTTTAGTGAGGTAATAAAATATGATAGACTTGGATTTAATTTCTGATGAAGAAGTGAAGGCTCTTGATAGTGAGTATAGTTCTTGGGGAGATACAGTACATTATTCTGCAGATCCTAAAGTTTTTAGAAGTTGTGAAGGTTCTTACATGTATGACTCAAAAGATACACCGTATCTTGATTTACAAATGATGTATTCTGCATGCAATTTTGGTTATAGAAATAAAAGAATAACAGATGCTGTTATTGATCAAATGAACACTTTACCTCAACTTACTCCAAAGTTTTTACAACAATATAAATCATTACTTTCAAAGAAAATGTGTGATATTATTGACCAACGTTTTCATGAAAAGGGAAGAATGCATTTTAATGTTGGTGGCGCACAAGCTACAGAAGATGCTATTAAAATAGTTAGAAACTATACACATAGAAACGGTTTCTTTGCATTCCAAGGTGGATACCATGGCCGTACAATCGGAGCTACAGCATTAACTTCAAGTTTCAGATACAGAGAAAAATATGGACATTTCGGTGACAGAGCAAACTTTGTTCCATTCCCATATTGTTTCAGATGCCCTTATGGTATGAATTGTGAATCTTGTAATCACTTCTGTGTAAAACAATTTGCAAGAAATTTTGAAAGTGAATACAAAGCAATTTATGATCCAAAAACTGGCGAATGCGAATATAAAGCATTTATTGCTGAACCTATTTTGGGTACAGGCGGATATATTGATGCTCCAAAATGGTATTTCAAAGAATTGAAAGAAATTTTAGATGAACACAATATTATGTTGGTAATTGATGAAATCCAAATGGGTATGTTCAGAACCGGTAAACTTTGGGCAATTGAAAATTATGATGTTGTCCCTGATGTTATGACATTTGCAAAATCAATTACAAACGGTATGAACCCATTATCAGGCTTGTGGGCTAAAGAAAAATATATTTCACCAAAAGTATTTACTCCTGGTAGTGCACATTCGACATATTGTTCAAACCCTATCGGTATTAGAGCAGCTCATGAAGTTATGAGTATTGTTGAAGAATCTCAACATGATTTAGAACGTGAAATTCCAATCAAATCAGAACGTTTCATGAACGGTTTGAAATATTTAAAATCTAAATACAAACAAGTCGGTGATGTTGGCGGTATTGGTTTCGCTTTAAGAATAGAATTGACACAGGAAGACGGATACACTCCAAACCGTGAATTGTGTGATGCAATGCAAGAAGAAGGTTTGAAGGGTGATTTGACATACAACGGCAAGAAATGCGGACTCGTTTTGAACAACGGCGGTTTCTATAAGAATGTTATTACTTTAGTTCCTCAATTGTATATTTCTAATGAAGAAATTGATATGGCAATTGAATTACTTGATCAACTATTAGGTAGGTTAACGAAGTAGTGACTTTAGACTTTGAATTAATAAATGAGAAGAGTGAGTGTAGAAAGGCAGTCCTACTTTTTCACGGGCTTACGGGCAGTCCTTTTGAGCTAAAAAAATATGGGCAATTTCTGTATAAAAACGGTTATGATGTCTATGCCGATTGTCTACCGGGACATGGAGACAAGGTTGAAGAAATCTATACCGTTAAATATACAGATTGGCTGGAATTTGCATACAAAAGATTTGAAGACTTAAATAAAAAATACGATGAAGTATTTGTCTCCGGATTGTGTTTGGGTGCAGTTTTGGCGCTCGCCGTTGCAATTAAATACAAAGATGAAGTTAAAGGTATTGTTTCATTATCAACAACATTGTTTTTGGATGGTTGGAGATTGCCTTGGTTCAGCTTCTTGATGCCGATTGCACTTTCTACAATGGTTAGATTTTATTATAATTATCCTGAATGTGAACCGCATGGAATCAAAAATTTGAAAGTTAGAAATGTTATCAAACGCCTTTTACAACAAGGTAATGTTGGTATGAACGATTTTCCTATGACATCTATTTTTGAAATGCTTAAGTTGTCAAAATTCGTTAGAAAAAATATTCAAGAAGTAACTCAACCTATTCTAATTATTCATTCCCAAGAGGATGATCTTACAAGTACAAAATCAGCAAAACTTGTAAATAGTAAAATATCTTCTACGGATAAAGAAATGATAATCTTGAAAGATAGTTATCATATGGTTTTGTATGATAATGAAAAAGAATTTGTATATGAAAAAGCACTTTCATTCTTGGATAATCATAGTGAGATTGAAAGTGAAGGAGAGGCAAGAGCTGCATGTTGTTAATTGTTCTAAAATATTTGTTCATAGCAATAGGTAGCCTTTTAGCAATTTTGATAACTTGCGGAAAGTTATTTGTATTTAAGTTGAAAGATAATATTTTGGTTTCAAATTATACGGCATCAATTGCTGGCGGATTCTTTTTATATGCTATTTCTGCAATTTCTTTAATAATCTTTGCACCGAATTTAATTGATAAAATGTTGATGTTAATGTTTGGTTTGTCTCCTTTTATTATTGGCAATTTGGCGACTTATGAAAAAGAAAATGTATTTACTGTAATTCAAATTATAACAGCAATAGCAAGTGTTATATTTGTTATAAATTGTATATAGGTGAAAAATGGTTACAGTTTTCACAGATTTTGATGGTGTATTGTTTGATACTTTAAAAGAAGCTTATGTATTGTGCCGTAATATATTTTATGGAATAGATACCTCAAAAGCTATTGAAAAGAACGTTTTTAAAAAATTTGAAAGATACAAATTTTTGGTATTTAATTCTTGGCAATATTTATATTTGATGAAAATACTTTCAGATAAACATGTCAAAACAGACGAGGATTTTGCCAGAAATTATGCTTATATGTTGAAAACCAGAGATTTTAGAGAAGAAAAAGAATTTGAAGAAAAGTATTTGAAGTTAAGAAAAGATTTAATAAAAAATCATTCATATTTCATTGACAAGTTAGAAGAAAAATTCCCGTTTTTTGATATGTTGATGTCCTTAAAAGATAAATTGGATATAATAATAATTTCCAGAAACAACAATTTTGAAATTACCAGAAAACTTGAAAAAGAAAACATTAAGGGCATAAAAGTTGTCGCAAAAGAGGAATTATTAAAATTTAAAAATAAAGCTGAGTTTATTCAGCAGTATATGGTTCAAAATAAAGTTGATAAAGCCTATTTTATAGATGATAATTCTCATAACCTCTATCCATGTAAAGAGATTAAAAACCTAAAATGTTTACTTGCAGGTTGGGGAAATATCGGCATAAATGAAAAGGGCTATACTCAAGAATTGGCTTTTAAAACAATCCAAAAATAATTTAATCAAATATTCCGTCGAGTTTTGTTCCGCAAAACTTACATTTATCACCTGTTAAGTTATTTTCTAAAAGAGAATACCCTTCTCTTATAATTAAAGGTTTGCCACAATTTTTGCAATATGTGGTTGAGGTTTGAATATCAGAAATATTGCCTGTATAAATATAATTCAGACCTTTTCGTGTTGCTATATTATAAGCATTTTGTAGAATTTCAAGTGTTGTAGGTTTATGATTTTTGAATTTATATCTGGGGAAAAATGCGCTAAAGTGTAGCGGAACATCTTTGCCCAAATTATTTATAATCCAATCACATTCATTTTCAATTATTTGGTCGGAAGTATTTTCACCTTCAATCAATAGAGTCGTAAGTTCAAGCCAACAATTGGTATTATTTTTGACATATTTTATGGTATCAAGGACCGGTTGAAGATGCGCAAGACAATTTTTTTTATAAAACTTTTCACTAAATCCTTTCAAATCAATATTGGTAGCATCCATATATTCAAAAAATTCCTTGCATGGCTCAGGGTTTAGATATCCGGAAGTTACGGCAATTGTTTTTATATTGTTTTTTCGTGCGATTTTTGCCGTATCAACTGCATATTCAAAAAATGCAATTGGGTCATTGTAAGTAAAAGCTATAGCTTGGCAATCATTTTTTATAGCAAGATTTACAATTTCTTCCGGGGAAGTTTTGTTTAAGAAATCGTACATAGGTCTGACTTTTGTAATATTGTCGTTTTGACAAAATTGACAGCCCATAATACAGCCGTTTGTCCCGAACGATAATACATTACTTGTCGGATAAAAATGATAAAGGGGTTTCTTTTCCACAGGATCTATTGCAAGTCCTGTATTAATCCCGTAAGTTTTAAGTTTTATTTCGCCGTTATTATTTTCTCGTACAAAACAAAATCCGCTTTGACCGTCTGATAGTTTGCATTTTCTCGGGCAAATACTACATTCTATTCTATTATCTGAAAGAGTGTTTTGATATTTCATAAAATGTATTATAATACATCTATGAATAAAATAAAATCACCATCTGTTGCAGGTAGTTTTTATACTGCAAATAAGGATGAATTAGAAAAACAATTGGAATATTTTAAAGGCTCTTCAATAAATCAATATGAGTACAAGTCTCGTGCAGTTATTGTCCCTCATGCGGGATTGGTTTATTCGGGAGAGTTAGCATATTCCGGATTGCAATCTTTAGACAAAGGTTTAAAAACACTTATAATTTTTGCTCCGTCTCATCATGTAGCATTTGATGGGCTGGTCTTGTCTTCGTATGATGCGTGGGAAACTCCTTTTGGAAAAATTAAAATTGATAAAGATATAAATAATGAGTTAAATAAAAATTTTAGAGTTGAATATAATGATGAAGCTTTTGAAACTGAACATTCAATTGAAGTTCAATTGCCTGCAATACAAACCTTATACAAAGATATAAAAATTGTTCCAATTCTTGTTGGTCGTGCAAAGTATGAAGATATTACAGGAATTATAAATAATTATTGGTCTAATAAAAATGTCGGATTTGTTATTTCATCTGATTTGAGCCATTTTTATAAGTGTGAAGAAGCCGAAAAAATAGATTCTGTTACTGCTCAAATGATTGAATCAAATGAAATTCATAACTTTCAACAAGGTCAGGCATGTGGCTATTACGGCATTTTAGGGCTTTTGAATTTTGCAGAAAAAGAAGGCTTTTCCCTTATCAGAATCGGTTTGAGAAATTCATCATTTGTAACAGGTGACAAGTCAAATGTAGTCGGTTACGGAACTTGGATGTTATATGAAGGTAATAGAAATGAATTTTTGAAAAAATATTATTCCGACAAAATCCTTGAAATTTGTAAAAATGCAATTTTTGCGGGACTTGAACATATTCATTACAAGGCAGAAAATATTCCTGCTGTTTTTTATGAAAGCGGAGCTTGTTTTGTTACCTTAGAAGAAGAAGGAAATCTTCGCGGATGCATAGGTTCTATTATTGCACATAGAATATTTATTGATGATTTAATTCATAATGCGCAAAATGCAGCTTTTTCTGACCCTCGATTTAATCCTGTTTGTAGGGTTGAATATAAGGATTTATCGATAGCTGTATCGATTTTGTCAATGCCTGTTGAAATGACATTTGAGGATGAAGATGATTTGTTATCTCAACTTGTGCCAAACAAAGACGGGTTAATAATTAATGACGGAGAATATCAGGCGGTTTATTTGCCATCTGTTTGGGAACAGTTGCCTGACAAAAAAGATTTTTTGAATTCATTAAAAGTCAAAGCCGGACTCCCTAAAAATCATTTTTCAAAAACATTTGTTGCATACAGATTTTATTGTGAATATATAAAATAATTTTATTATAATTGATTTTTTATCCATTCCATTATGATTGAGACAAGATAATCTTGTTGTGATGAAGTTAAATCAATATCTTTATCAAAATGATGCCATTTAAAAATGCAATTACGGCAACATGTGGCTGTTGCATGTTGAGCTTTGAAAACGGGATGCCATTTCATCGGAGTTTGTTTTCCGTCATTTGTCGGATTTGCAGGTGCAATTCGTTTTGAAATAAAATCTTTCGCGTGGCGTTCTATTGTTTCCAAGCCTTTAGATTTTATGTAGTCTTTATCTTTTTCGTTTAATTTGAATTTGCTTCTGAATTTTGATTTTGCCAGTTTTTCTAAAATATCTGTTGTCATAGTAGTTATATTATAACTCGTTATTTAAAATATCACTAATTTTTTTAATTTTAATTTCCTGCATACTATGTCCGCCACTTTGCAGCATTAAAATATGCTTGTTATTTTTAATAATATCAATAAATCTACGGATACTTCTTGAAGATATATATCTGTCATTTTTAGAATGAATAACATATGTCGGTGTAGTATTATTTTTTATGTATTTGTCAATAGAATATATTTTTGCATATTGCGCTTTAAATTTTGGCAAATATCTTATTAGTGCCATTTCAATAGGATATTTTTTAGGATGTTTCATAACATTATTTTTCCAAAATTCCATTGAGGTTACTGGTGATACAAGAATTTGAAAATCATAATTGTTAACGGAAGATGTTTTTGCAGCCAAGTATCCGCCAAAGCTGTGACCTATTAAACCTATTCGTTTTACGCCTTTTGCTTTCAAATAATTTACCGCAGATTGAATATCTTCCATTATATTATTTTCAGAGGTATTTTTTGAAGATCTATTTTTGCCATAGCCTCTATAATCAATGGTTAAAATCCCAAACTTCGATTTTGCAAGTTGTCTGTATAAAGGTTGGTTATTAGTTATATTTTGAGAAAATCCATGTAAAAATATTACATATTTATCTGAATTATTTGGATTTATGTCAAAACCGTTTATTTTTTCTTTTTTTCCTACTTTGAGTTTAATTGGTTTTGTGATTTCTGCCAAATCATTATCCAGAGGTAAGTAAGGCCTTTTGGAACCCAGAATTGCATGTTTTACACATCTGTTTTCCAAAAATTTAATGTAAAGATTTTTTATTGGAATACCGGTAAAATTAATAGTTGGAGTTTGAACACTATTATTGCAATAAGAATTTTGTCGGTTAGTGTCAACTCTTCTTATCGGATTTTTTGGAATTATATATGGTGAACTTATTGCAGATATTCGCATACAAACTTTCTCCCCTGATATTATAAATACCATAAAAATAAAATTTGTTAGCTGTTTTGAGGCAATTTTTGTGTCGAAAAAGACTTTATATAGATAAGGGAAATCCACGGGGTAAATTATGTCTGTAAATAACAGTATAATGTCATATCAAAATATTCCTTGGCGAAAGGATAATAAAGCGAAAGTCGTTTCCGAAGCTGAAATGTTGGTGCGAAACCATGTTACGGCAGATAGCAATGAATATTTGAAAATTACTCAAGGACGGGAAGAACAATGGTGCGCGGATACTGTAAATTATGTTTATCAAATGGCACTGGGATTTAATCCTTTTGGGATTAAAAATAATGGAGAATATTTATACCCAAATGTTTCCGGTTTAAAGAATTGGGCACTTTTTCATGGACGCTACCACGAATCCAAATACCAAAATGAAACTGCTCCACATTTTGATACGTTTCAAACAGGAGATATTATAATTTTTAAAGCTCCATATACTGTTAAAACTTCAGATGGTAAAATGGTTACACGTCATGCAAGTCATACCGGAATCATAAAAGAAGTTAAAGGTGGTAAAGTTATAACTATTGAAGGGAACGCAAATATTCGTAAAAAAGATAAAAACGGCGAATATTTACTTGTTCATAACGATAAAGATGGTCAAAACGGGAATCAAGCAATAGGTGATTTTCAAGAAGTTAATCACGATGATGGCGTAATTGAACGTGTATACTCTCTTCAAGATTTGGCAGACTACGGGTATAGCGGTTATGTAGATATGCAAGGGCTAACGTTTTAAGTTTTATTTTTTAAATATTTTCAAAGCTCTTGGTAAGATTCCCAGACAATATGAAATTGTAACTCCGTAATTTGTTATCGGAATATTTGCCTTGTTTGCTATCAAAATTCTCGATAAAACTTCACGGCGATTTGTCATACAAGCTCCGCAATGTATTACAAGAGCGTATTTTGTGATATCAGGAAAATCATGTCCTGCATAATTTTCTATTTCTAAATTTTTACCTGTCTTAGCCTTCAACCATTTCGGAATCTTTACTCGTCCGATGTCATCTTCTATTGCGTGGTGTGTGCAGCTTTCCAAAATTAAAACTTTGTCGCCGTCTTTTAATTTATCAATAGCTTTTGCACCTTTGACAAATTCATCTAAGTCCCCTTTTAATCTTGCAAAAAGCATTGAAAAAGAAGTAAGCGGTACACTTTCAGGTACAATTTCACTTACAAATTTGAACGCTTGAGAATCGGTTACGACAAGTGATGGCGGAACTTTTAAATTATCCAAAGCTTCTTTTAATTCGGTTTCCTTTACGACATAACTCAAAACATCACTATCCAGTAAATCTCTCATAGTTTGGACTTGAGGAAGAATTATTCTCCCCTTTGGAGCTTCTTTATCAACAGGAATTACAAGAACCACGGTACTTTTTGGGGGAATTAAATCTCCTGCGATTTTTGGCGTATTGATGAAATCGTCAGGCAAAAGTTTTACCAAAGCTTTTTTAAATCTGAATGTCAGATCTTTGTCATTGAGTGCTGATGTATAAAGTTCGTTTTCTTTGTCTTGAAAATTCAAATCATCACATTTGTTTATGACAATTAAATATGGAATTTCAAGCTCTTTAAATTTTTCGATAAGTTTTTCTTCATATTCATCATTTTTATCTGGTTCTGTAACTATTACAGCTACATCACAACGATTTATTATTTTTAAAGTTTTTTCAATTCTTTCTTTAGAAAGAGCCGTTTTGTCGTTGATACCTGCTGTATCTAAAAAATTTACAGGTCCTATAGGTAAAAGTTCCATAGACTTTTCAACAACATCGGTTGTTGTACCTGCTATTTCAGAAACTATAGAAACATCTTGGTTTGTAATTCTATTTAAGATAGAAGATTTTCCGACATTTGTTTTCCCAAAAATTCCGATATGTAACCTGTTAGATTTTAATGTTTTCATAAATGCGCTCTTTTCTTATTTAATAAAAAAAGACCACTCTTTAAAAAGAGTGGTCTTTTGAATGTTTTAATTAACCTCTTAAGTTTAATTTCTTAACCAAGCTTCTGTATTCTTCAATATTTTGAGACTTCAAGTAAGAAAGTAATCTTTTTCTTTTACCTACCATCATCAAAAGACCTCTTTTTGTGGCGAAATCTTTTTGATTAGATTTTAAGTGTTCGGTTAATTCGTTAATTTTTTGGCTTAACATAGCTACTTGAACTGAAGTTGAACCTGTATCTTTGTCATTTGAGCCGAATTTTTTAACGAGTTCTTGTTTGTTTTTCAAATTAATTGACATAATTTTTCCTTTATTTTGTTGAGTGATTATTGGCGTAAGCACTCTACAAAGCCCATAATAATATGGTCAAAGAAAAAAATCAATACATGTAAAAGCTCAATATTAAAAATAATTAAGATACGATGCGGTGTGATTCTTCATTAGCTGTTTGTAATGCAGATGTGAAGTCCATATCTGCTTCAGATACAGCTTTTTCTGAAGATTGAACAGTGCTCAAATCAGAGTTGCTTACAAAAGGAAGATTTTGAGCTTTCTTTTCGTTAGCGCTTAAATTATTTAATTTATATAATTGTGATGAATTGCCTACATTATATTTTGAAAATATAGCTTTTGATTGATCATGTGCAGCTTGTTTAGTTGCTTCAAGAACTTTTTCTTTATTTTTGTAATTATCAATCAAACCGTCAACGTAAGCATTGTGTTTATCAAGTCTTGCCATATGATTGTTTATAATCATATCTTTCTTTGAACCTGAAAGCATTTGAGATAATACTTCGTTTGGATTTGAGCTGAATTGGAATTTTGACAAATCTGCAGTATAAATTGAATAAGTTGCTAATTGTTTTTGAATGTAATTAGCATAAGTTCCGTAGATGTTTTTTAGTGTGCTATTGGTATTGAACTTATCTGATGAAACTAAATTAAGATTTACTGATTGATTTGTTGATGTCATAACATATCCTTTTCTCTTAATATTATATTTATATAAAGTATTTTTCTTTTTGAAAATTGCTCTTTTTGTAAAGAAAAGTTAAGCATTATGAGAGGGTTTGGAGTGTTTTTTATCAACAGTTTTTTTGTAAAAATCTGCAAGCGGTGTTGCGATATATGGAACGATAACTCTTTTTGCTAATATAGTTGTGGTCAAAAGTGTTGCAAAATGAGTAAATGCCACCTCTATATCTTCTTTATTTTTGTCGAAACTTTTTTGAAATTCTTCTGCATTAATATTTTTCATGTTTTTTTGAATTTTTTGAAAATTTTCTATTTTAAAATATTTGCCCAAAACTTTGTCAAAAAGTTTTGCCTGTACGGCTTTTTTAGAAATTGTCATATATGCAAGTATTTGCGCCAAAATCATCAAACTTCCGTTTGCAATATCTAGTCCTGATATAAATTTTTTCTTATCTTTCGGAATATCTTTGTTATGTTCGTTTTGCCATACATAAATAAAGCAGCCATAACTGTCTTTTGCAACTATTGAACCCACGGAAAGTGCCGTTATAAATTTAGAATTATTTTCCCTGTATTTTTTACAAACAAATTCCATAGATTTTGAATTTGCGAATTTCTTTAGAGGTTTGTTAATACAAATATCAGTTATTTTGGAGATTTTCATTTTTTAATCTCCTTATTATTTGATATTTTGGGAAAAAATTTGTCCATAAATTTTGGATAAGTTTTGTTTAGAATCCAACAAGAAAATGGTATCGTAAATAGGGCAACGCCAAGCGGGAGGATTCTTCTGAAAGCTTTTATATTTTCAGGATTTTGTAAAGTGAATTTGTCGCCCAATTGACCTTTTTTAATCATTTTATCTATGTATTTGTCTATAGGAATTGTAATTCCGGCTTGCACAACTACAGCGATTATTGCCATTGCTGTTTGACGGAGTGCGGAATATGTTTTTGTATTTTTATCTGATTTTGAAAGAGAGTTATAATTTATAAAAATTGGCGCAACAACACCTGTCCCTACTGCGTTCAGGATGATATCTTGCCTCTCTCCCATCATTTTTCTATATTTCGAGAAAAAACGGACAGATTTTGGCATGTATTGGTTTATATTTGGGGTAAGTCCCTCTACTTTCATAAAATTACTTCCTAAGATACGAAGGATATTATAGCAGAAAAAACATATAAATTATTAATGTAATTTTTTTTAATGTTTAGCTTGATTATTATGCTTATTTATGGTTTTATATGGATGGACTAAGGTTTTCCTCAACCTAAAGTTCAGAAATTTGAGAAGCGGCGCTTGGATTTCGATAAGTTAGAAACTAAAAGAAGGAAATTAAAAATGTTAAAAGTAAGATTGACAAGATTAGGTGCTAAAAAAGAACCTGTATACAGAGTAGTTGTTGTAAATTCAACTTCAAAACGTGATGGCAAACCTATTGAAGAATTAGGTCACTACAATCCGAAAACTAAAGCAATGAAACTTGATGTTGAAAGTGCTAAGGCTTGGATTAAGAAAGGTGCTCAACCGACTAAGATGGTTGCATTCTTAATTGCTAACGCTAATGAAGACGGTTCTTTGAACTACAAAAAACCTGAATCAGTAAAACTTTCAAAGAAAGCTCAAGCAAAAGCTAAAGCTGCAGAAGAAGCTAAAGCTCAAGCTGCTGAAGCTCCTGCTGAAGAAGCACCTGCTGAAGAAGCAAAAGCTGAATAAGATAAAATTTCATAATTTAATCAAAAAAAGACTGTTTATATTTAAACAGTCTTTTTTTCATCCAAAATAATGATAGGAAATAAAAAAAAAGTGTTATACTAAAAAAGTTATTATTTGAAAGGAGATTATATGTTTGATGTATTGAGACATGAATTTAAGAACACATTTAATTATACAGGCAGAGCTTGTAGAAAAGAAATTTGGATTTTCTGTGTTACAGTTGGGCTTTTGACAGGATTCCTTGGCGTAATGATTACTATGATTGGCGGCGCGGTAAGTAATATGAATGCAATGACAGTAGGTCCTGTTATCAGTTTTATATTAATGCTTTTATTTTTACCGACACAGTTAAGTCTTAGTGCAAGAAGATTGCATGATTTGAATATCAGCGGTTGGTATCTTGTAGCATTTATTGTAGGTAATTTTATTCCGCTAATAAATGTAATTGTTGCAATTGTAGGATTTATTATGTTTGGTTGTCTCCCTGGAACAGATGAAGATAACAAATTCGGTCCTGCATCTCCACTATATTAATAAATAGTTTTGAAAAGAGGCGAATGCATTTTGCATTCGCCTCTTTTTTATTCTGATTTTATTTCGATTTGATGATGTTTTTTATTCTCAAATTTTTGTTTTGGAATAATTATGGTTAAAAGGCCGTTTTTATAAGTTGCTTTTGCCTCATCTGTTTTTATCGGTTTATCAAACGAAATTGTTCGTTGATATTTGCCATATCGAAATTCTGATGTGTTGTATTTTTCATTTGTTTCTTCTTCCGATTTTTTTTCGGTTTCTTCCTGAATTTCTGCGGTTATCGTCATGAAATCATTATCCATTTCGACATTTATATCCTCAGGTTTGACTCCCGGAAGTTGAACTTTTACCTTGTAATTTTTATCATTTTGTTTGATTTCTACTGCAGGACGCCATGTTGCCATTTTTTTGATATTTAGAGGGTTCGCAAATGCTTGTGTTAAAAACGTATCCCTTAAAAAGTTGTTCAATTCTTGATGAATACTGTCAAAATACAATTCAGGCTCCCGTAACATTAAATCTGTTGACATATTGATACTCCTTTCTTCATGTCAAAAGATAAACGTTTTGATAAAATTTTTCATTACCATATATATTAATATTTCTTTGGGCAAAGTTTATTTTGTAAAAATTTGCATTGCAATTGTGCCAAATAAAAATTTCTTTTCTTTTTTTAATCTAAAACCGTTGTGTTCAAATTCTTTAATTAAATCTACTGATGATAAAAATTCTTCTTTTGAATTTAGTAAATATTCGTAGGCATCAGTATTTTTCATAAATATTTTTGCCCATAACCAAACAACAAACGTGAAAACGCAATCGGGGATTTTGTTTTTACCAAAATCCAGATGTAAAAGTTGGCCATCGGTTTTTAAGACTCGTTTCATTTCTACTATTGCGGACTGTCTTTTTTCAATATTTCTTAGCCCAAAAAATATTGTTATGATGCTGAATTCAGAATCATAAAACGGTAAAAATGTGCAATCAGATTGAATAAATTCAACATCTTTTACATTTTTTCTCGCAATTTTTAGCATTTTGGGAGAAAAGTCTATTGCAGTAATTTTAGCTTCCGGTTTTTTCTCTTTTATAAGTTTAGGAATATCACCGGTTCCGGTACAGCAGTCAAGTATTTTAACTCCGTATGGGATTTCTAATTCATTGATTGCGCACCGTTTTATAACTCTATGAAGCCCGAGGGAAATAAGATTATTCATAAAATTGTATTTTGATGAAATTTCATCGAACATTTTTCGGATTTTTAAAGGATTTTTATCTATCATTTTATAACATCTTGCCTTTAATTTATAATAACATATAATATAAATTATGAGAATAGGATTTATACCAATTGATAACAGACCTGTCTGTTATACTCTTCCAAAATTAATATCAGAAATTAATCCGGATATTGAACTTTTAATCCCAGAAAGAAAATTATTGGGTGATTTAGAAAATATTGCGGATATAAATGCATTATTTGATTGTTTAAAAAGTTGGGAAAATCTTGATGCCTTGATTATTTCACTGGATACGCTAATTTTTGGCGGGCTTATTCCTTCTCGTAGAAGTACAAAAACTTTAGATGAAATTTATCCTCAACTTGAAAAGTTAAAAGAAATGCTTGAAAAAAAACGCTGCAAGATATATGCATTTTCAAGTATTATGCGAATTTCTAACAATAATGTAAATCAGGAAGAAAAACAATATTGGGACAAATACGGAAAAAAGATTTTTGAATATTCTTATCTTTCGGATAAAAACAAAATTGCACCTCAAACTGATATTCCGCCTCAAATTTTAGAAGATTATATCGATACAAGAAAACGTAATTTTGAAATCAACAAAGTTTATTTAAAATGGCAAAAAGCAGGTATTTTTGATACATTAGTGTTTTCAAAAGATGATTGTGCTGAATTCGGATTTAACGTTGAAGAAGCTCGAGCACTCTCTCAAATGGGAGGTTTTGTGAAAACAGGCGCAGATGAAATTCCGTTGAGTCTTTTATCTCGTGCAATGTCAAATGCACTTGTTCCCCAACTGCTTTCAAAAGGGAGACAACTTCCTATTGGAGATGTTACCAATACCTCTATAAAAATATGTCCTATATTTTTAGAACCCGAATATAAAAATTTGATTTCAAACTATGAGGATATTTCAATAGAAGAGTCTGTAAAAGGTCAAATTGAACTTGCAGGTTGTAAAGTCAGTGATGAAGTTGATGCGGATATAATTTTGTTAGTGAACAATTTTAAGAAAAATCAAGGCGAAATTGTTATGAAGGTAAATACTGAAAGTTATAACGGTAATTTAAAACTCCCTCAAAAGCCTTTTATTATTGCAGATGTAAGATTTGCTAACGGCTCTGATAATAGTTTTGTTAAAAATTTGTTTGAAGCGCTTTTGCCTGAACAGCTATTTAATTTACCTGATTTTTTAGGCTATTCGGCGTGGAATACTTCGGCCAACACTCTTGGAAGTCTTATTGCAGGTGCTATTGCTAAGTTTTCTATTGAAAATTATAATAAAATAGCATTTGAAAAACTCATTTTAACAAGATTTTTAGATGATTGGGCATATCAGGCAAACGTAAGACAACAATTGAAAAATCCTGATATTAACGAACTCAAAAGTAAGATGAAATCTTTTGAAAAAAAACTTGGTTGTGATAAAATGAACATCGGTTACAAATTTCCATGGAAAAGATTGTTTGAGGTAGAAGTTGAGCTTAGTTGAACTGATATTTTTGAGTATAGCAATGGGTATTGATTGTCTTGTCGTATCATTTTCACAAGGTTTGATTTTTGATAAACAGAGAGTTAAAAATTCGCTTTCCCTTGCTCTTACCATGGGTTTGTTTCAGGGGATAATGCCTTGTATAGGTTATGTTGGTGCAGATTCTATAAAAACATATCTTGCTCCGTTTAGTAAATGGATTGTTTTTACGATATTTTTGATTTTAGGTTTGAAATTTATATTTGAAGCAATTGCGGAAAAAGAAAAAGAAGAAATCTGTTGTATAGGTTTTAGATGCCTTATGGCAATGGGGTTTGCAACGAGTATAGATGCACTTGTTGCCGGCGGAAGTTTGAGTTTTGCAGGAACTACATTATTAATGCCTGCCGTTATGATTGGGATAGCTTCTTTTTTGATGTCTTTAACGGGCTTTTGGTTAGGCAATTCATTTAAAAAATTGCCGTCGAAATATTTAGAAATTGCCGGCGGAATTATTTTGGTCGGACTTGCAGTAAAAAATATTGTGTAATTTTAGCCTTAACATTTTTGCTAATAATTTAAAAGGAATTATAATAAAATTATGGAAGATTTGGATACTTCAAAATTAGATTATATAAGGGCAAATATCAAACAAAAACTCGCCGAAACTCAATTGACTCAGTTTAAAGGTACTGTATCAAAATTATTAGGTTTGACGGTTGAAGTAAAATTGCCGGGTTTGAAAATCGGGGATTTATGCTACATAGAAACTTATACAGGAGAACAAAAGCCTGCAGAAGTTGTTGCATTTAAAGGCGATGCTGCTCAATTGTTGCTATTGTTGGATGGTGAAGGTATTGGACAAGGTTCTCTTGTAACGACTTCCTATCGTCCGATTACTATTCCTGTTGGTGATTTTTTGCTTGGTAGATTGATAGATCCGATGGGGCAGCCTATTGATGACAGACCTCTTGATACGACAGGTGCAACATGGAGACAGATTGAAGGACCTCCGCCCGGTCCTTTTGAAAGACCTATTATTACCGAGCAATTTTCAACAGGTGTAAGGGCAATTGATGCTTGTATGACATTGGGTTGCGGACAGCGTATGGGACTTTTTGCCGGTTCGGGTGTTGGTAAAAGTACACTATTAGGTATGATTGCTAGAAATTCTGATGCAGATGTAAACGTTATGGCATTGATTGGAGAACGTGGCAGAGAAGTTAAAGAGTTCGTTGAAGATTCGCTTGGTGAAGAAGGTATGAAACGTTCTGTTTTGGTTTGTTCAACGGGAGATAAACCTCCATTGATACGTCAAAAAGCACTTTTGACAGCTACTTCGGTTTGCGAATATTTTAGAGATCAAGGTAAAAAAGTTTTCTTAATGACAGATACAATTACTCGTTGTGCGATGGCAGGTCGTGAGGTTGGTTTGTCAATCGGTGAACCGCCTACGATGAAAGGTTATCCTCCATCAATATTCTCTTGGTTACAAAAGGCTCTCGAACGTGCCGGAAATAGCCCAAAAGGTTCAATTACTGCTTTATATACGGTTTTGATGGAAGGTGATGATATATCTGACCCTATTGTTGATACAGTTCGTGGTATTGTAGACGGTCACATTTTCTTATCAAGAAAGGTTGCGGAAGCAAACCATTATCCGGCAATTGATGTGTTGGGGAGTATTTCCAGGTTGATGAGTGCTATTGCAACTCCCGAACATAAAGAAGCTGCGGCTAAGATGAGAAAAATTATGGCATTATATCGAGAAAATAAGGATTTGATTGATGTAGGTATGTATCAGCAGGGTTCAAATCCGAAATTGGATATTGCAATCCAGATGATGCCTCAGGTAAATGCATTTTTACAGCAACGCACATCTGATAGTGTAAGTATGGAAACTACTATCCAAACACTTGTTGATATGATGAAAGATGTTGATATCTAAAATTTTTTAAGAGAGAAGCTGATTTTTGTAAAGACATTCACTTTACTTTCAACAAAAATTTTGCCTTGATGGGCTTCAATTATCCGTTTTGCAATGTACAAACCCAATCCTGTACCGATTTTTTTGTATTTTTGTGCATAACTTACATATTTTTCAAAGATTTCATTCGGATTTTTTAAATTTATTCCCATTCCGTTGTTTTTTATTGAAAAAACAAGATTTTGATTATCCTTTTCAAGTTTTATTTCTATTTCAGAACTTTTTGTGGCATATTCTGAAGCGTTTACCATAAGGTTATGAATTACACGTTTCATCTCTATATAATCTATCATTGTGCTGCTATCTGGAACAGCACAGGTATATTTGATATTTTGGTCTCTGTCTTCAAAAATATATTTCATTTCTTCAATACATTGAATAACTATATTATTAAGTGAAAATTTTTGAGGATGAATTTTCAAAACTCCGTTGTCGCATTTGTATTTATTTAAAATATTATCAACTAAACTTTTCATATATTTTGCAGCTTCTAAAATATCTCCGATAATTTCATTTTGAAAAGTGTTCATTGTATTTTTGTGATTTTCAAGCAAAAATTCTAAGGCGGTAATCTCTGCATTAACAGGAGATTTTAAGTCATGAGTCACCATTGCAAAGAAAGTTTCTTTTTTGTCGAAAAGTGCATCCTGTAGACTTTTGGTTTTTAAAAGATTAAACACTTGTGAACGCAAAACATTTATATCAAAAGGCTTTTCAATATATGCACAAGAACCCAAATTGTATCCTTTAATTTTATTTTGTGAATCTGAAAGGGCTGAAATAAACATTATCGGAGTATTTGCATTAAGTTTTGATTTTTTTATAACTTTTGCCAAATCAAATCCTGAAATATCAGGCATCATAACGTCAAGTAAAAATAAATCAAAAGCTTCTGATTCAATTGCTTTGAAACTATCTATAGGTTTTGTAAAAGATACCAAATTGATTTGTGGACAAGCTAATGTTTCAGTAAGCAAATCTATGTTCATCGGGTTGTCATCAACTATCATAACCTTGGCAGATTTTATTTCTGTTGAAATATGAATGTCAGGTTCTTTCATTTCCGTTGACGTTTTTTCTGCAAAAAAATTTCTTACAAGTTGAGGATCTATTGGATACTGGACTACATTTTCAAATCCGTTTATGTTTGCAGCAAGAATGTTTTTTCTTGAAATTTCATTTGAAGTTAGCCAGACTGTCATGTTTGGGTATTTTTTGAAAAATATTTTTATCTTTTTTAAATTTCTAAAATCGGTTTTAATTATACATAATTTTTTGGTGCTTAAATCTTTAACGCTTTTTAAAGCTTTAAAATCGTTTACCAAAACAACTTTTTCACTTTTTAGGTCTTCAAATAAACACTGCATAAACTTATGGTAACATTTTTTGAAGATTTGAATACTAGCCACTCAGGCATTTTTTAAAATCATTTGTTTAATGGATAAAATATCTTTGCTTAAATTTTTTGTCATGTTAAACTGTGGGTATGGTTGATACTCTGGAAGAATTAATAACTCAAATAAAAGATAAATTGGATATTGTAGACGTTGTATCCGAACAGGTGATTTTGAAGAAAAAAGGCGCTCACTATTGGGGTTTGTGTCCGTTTCATAAAGAAAAAACACCTTCTTTTTCTGTAAATCCCGAACGCGGAATTTTTAAATGCTTTGGCTGCGGGGAAGGCGGAGACGCGATATCTTTTATCATGAAAACTCAAAATAGAGAGTTTATGGATGTCATAAAAGATTTGGCTGAAAAATATCATCTTGAAATGCCTAAAAATTTGAATGCAGAACATACTTCAAAAGGAATCAAAGAGGAGATGATAAGAGCATGTACCAAGGCTGCCGAATTTTATAATTTGCGTTTGAAAAAAGATACTTCTCGAGAAACCATTGCGGTTAACAAATATTTGGAAAAACGCGGAATTACAAAAGATGTAATTGATACTTATATGCTTGGTGTAGCGCCAAAGTCTTACACAACTTTTTATGACAAGTTTAAAGATGAATTTTCACCTGAAGTTATGGAGAAAGCCGGACTTATCTTGAAAAGCAAGGAAGGGAATTATATTGACAGATTTAGAAACCGTGTAATTATTCCTATATTAAACGAGTTTGGTGATGTAGTAGCCTTTGGTGCACGTGCCGTTGAAAAGGAACAAGCTCCCAAGTATCTTAATTCTGCTGATTCATTGATTTATAATAAAAGCAGGTTACTATATGGACTTTATTATGCAAAAGATTCAATAAAAGAAGATGATTGCGTAATTTTGATGGAAGGGTATTTTGATGTAATTTCTGCACAAGCAAACGGGATAAAAAATGCCGTTGCATCATGCGGAACATCTTTGACACCTGATCATATAAAACTTTTGTCCCGTTATACACAATCCAGAAGAATTTATTTATCATTTGATACGGATTCCGCCGGACAAAAGGCTACTGAACGTAATGCCGGACTTATTAAAGAGGCTTTTGAAGGATTGGGCAATATAAAACAGTTTGACGAAAGTTATTTATCTACAAATGATGAAAAATATGCTTGCGAAATAAGGGTTATTGCACCTCCTGAAGGCAAAGACCCCGATGAATTTATTCGTACTACAGGGGCGGAAAGTTATAAAAAATATATGGAAAAAGCTCCTCTTTATTTGGATTTTGAGCTCCATAGTATTTTGAAACAGAAAGATGAATGTAAAACTCCTGTTGAAAAAACTAAATTGGTAATGCGACTTGTTCCAATTTTAAAAGAAATAAAAAATGAAATTATTCAATCAGAATATGTCAGAATGATATCCAATGAGCTTGATATAAAAGAAGACGCGCTATATTTGGAGATAAAAAAATTGGTTAGTTCACAAGTTCCTGAACCAATAAGAGTTGAAAGAATTGTTAAGAAAAATGTACCTGTTTATGAAAAAGCGCAAAAAAATTTATTGAGCGTGTTTCTTGTAAACGACTGTCCTCTAAAGTTTCAAGAAATCAAAGAAATGATAGGTGACACAAAGTTTTCCAACGAAACGTTAATAAATGTAAAATCTACAATTGACAAATTAATATGTACCGTAAATAATGTGAAAGAATTGACAGAACATTTGTTTACAAAATTCGTTCAAGACCCTGAAATACAAAGACTTTTGACAGAGATGATGAGTATTTCGGATACATTCCAAAATCTTGATGCTGATGAATTTAAAAGTTTGATTTCAGAAAATATTTTAAAAATAAATCAGTGTAGACGGGATAAAGAAAAAGAAAACTTTAGAAATTTATATAAAAATGCAGATGATGACAGCGAAGCGCTGAAAATTCAGATGCAATTAAGAGATAAATTGAAAAATAAATATAAATCGGAGATTAATTAATGACTAAAAAAAGACAAGCTGGATCTTCAGTAGTAAGCATAATGGAAGAAGACGAAAACATCACAATGCCGGGTGTAGAAGATGTAAGTATGGAAGGATCAACTGATTCCGTAAATTATATGAATATGGATATCAGTACAGATAATATAGAAGATATTGTAACAAGCAAAATAGGTCAAAAAGTAAACGTAGATGAAGTTTACATGATGAATAATCAAGAACCTGCAGAATTAGAAGCCCCAAAAGGTGTTGCAGTTGATGACCCTGTAAGATTATATTTAAGAGAAATCGGAAGAATAAAACTTCTTTCAGCAGGTGAAGAAATTGAACTTGCAAGAAAAATACTTGAAGGCGGTACTCCTGGAGCTATTGCAAAACGTAAACTCGTTCAAGCAAACCTTCGTTTAGTTGTTAGTATTGCCAAAAAATATGTTGGTCGTGGAATGCTTTTCTTGGATTTGATTCAAGAAGGTAATTTGGGACTTATCAGAGCAGCAGAAAAATTTGACCATGAAAGAGGATTCAAGTTCTCAACTTATGCAACATGGTGGATTAGACAAGCTATTACTCGTGCTATTGCCGATCAGGCTCGTACAATCAGAATCCCTGTTCATATGGTTGAAACAATTAATAAACTTAAAAAAGTTACAAGACGTTTAGCTCAAGAACTTTCAAGAAAGCCGACCGAAGATGAATTGGCTATTGAAATGAATGTTTCAATTCCTAAACTTCGTGAAATTATTAAGATTGCCCAAGAACCTTTGTCACTTGAAACTCCAATCGGAAAAGAAGAAGATTCCCGTCTTGGCGATTTTATTGAAGATAAAGAAGCCGATGCACCTATTAAAACGGTTGCTTCTGAACTTTTAAGAGAAGATTTGGCAGAAGTCCTTTGTACATTGTCTCCACGTGAACGTGATGTATTAAGATTGCGTTTTGGTATGGATGATGGTCGCCAGAGAACTTTGGAAGAAGTTGGACAATTGTTTGGTGTTACTCGTGAACGTATCAGGCAGATTGAGGCTAAGGCGTTAAGAAAACTTCGTCATCCAAATAGAAGTAAACGTTTAAGAGAGTATGTAGAATCATAAAAGAAAAGAGGTTTGATTTTTAAATCGAACCTCTTTTTTTATATTTTCGGGGTCTATACTAAACTTAGATTACTGTTTTGTAGCTTTTTATTTTTAAGCTTATCCAGTCTGGTTTTTATAAATGTTGCTTGTTTTGAAAAAGGTTGTGATGCTAAAAACTTTCTGTAATATCTCTGAGCTTCTGCAGTTTTGCCTAATTTATCAAAACAAATTCCTATTCCGGCAAAAGCGTTTGCATACTCAGGATCTACTTTTAATAGCTGATTTAATACTATAGATGCTTCTTTAAACATGTCCATTTTCATCAAAAGTGAAGATTTATGTTCATAAGCCTTTGTAAAACTTGGAGTATTTTCAATGAGTTTTTGGTAAATCATTAAAGACATTTCCGGCTCATCGCATAATTCATGTGACATGCCCAGTTGTAATATTGCTTCCGGACTGTCCGGATTGATTTGAATTGCCTGAACAAAATTTCTGATTGATTCTCCGGGATATCCTCTCAAAAGGTTACAAATGCCTGTTTCATAAAACGCTTCAAAATAGTATTTGTCGAGTTCTGATGCCTTTTGAAAATATTTTATGGCTTTGTCATAATTTCCTATATTTTTATAGCAAATTCCAAGACCGTAAAAGGATTTTGGGTTCTCTCTATCAATCAAAATAGCATTGAGGTAAAAGCTTATTGCATCTTGAAATTCGTTATTATTCCTAAGCGCATCTGCTTTATCAATATAACTTTTCTTTTGTTTATTTATTTTTATAGGATTGGTTGTAGTTTGCATCTGTTATCCTTTATTTTTAGAAAAGAAAATTGCTATTAAAAAAATAGCGTAATCTCCTACCCTCATGTCTTCTATATTATTATTACTTTTTTTTTGAAATAGCTTAACCATTATTTGATGTATATGTTAGTCAATCATTGGATTTATTATTTTGATGTGGTATATTTTTGTTATGAAAAAATTATTATCAGGGTTGTTAATAATAGGTTGTATAACATCTTTATTGCCTGCGTTTGCGGAAGAAGATGTTACTTTGTCTGACGTAGACAAACCAAAACTTGTTATTCCAAAACCGGAAGTAAAAAAGACCGATACCTTGGTTGTTAACGATGAAGCTGTTATTGCAGAACTTGTAAGGCTTCAAAAAGAAAAAGATTTGGATGATATAGAAAAGTTGTGGAAAGGTACTGTTTCAAACGATCAGGTTATAGCCTTTGCAATTAAAAAACTATCTACTCCAGAAAGTCAACGTAGAATTCATTCTTCGCTTATGGCAAAAACATTGTCAGCTCTTGTTGCAGGGTCATCACTTGTCCCTTACACGATAGGTTCAAATTACACAACGCAGATGGCTGGTTTAGCAGTCGGCAGATTAGCACAAAATTTGATTGTAAGAAAAACTATGCCACAAGAGATTCCGTTGACGGATACTGAAGTTATTGAATTGGCATCTCTGGTAGAAAGTTTGCAAGATAGAATTATAAATGCCTATTACAATTATAAAAGTGCACTCTCGCAACTTAAAGAATCTCGTGCAAGATTAATTTTGTACAACAAAAACTATGCCAAAGCTATGGATGATGAAGATATATTGGAGATTACAATTTCTTCTGCTATGTATGACAATATGCGGATGGAAGAAGAATATTATTTCCAAATGGCAGAGAAATATCATCTTGAATTACAAAGACTTGCCGGTAAAAAAACTGTTGATAGTTTGAATTTATATCAGTACAATTACAACTCTACTCTTGTTAATAATAAGGCGGTGTCAAAATGAAAAAGTTAATTCTTACAGCTTTATTATTAGCTTTAACGACACAAGTTTATGCAACGGATTTGTCCGATGTAATAACGCCGATGCCTCCATCTTATCGTGTTGGTTTGTCTGAAGAACCGGAGAAAGAGTACGTTGAAGCTAAAACAGGAAATGTTGAAAAAAATGTTGAAGAAACTCTACTAACCAAGGATAATACTCAATCCGATATAAACGAATTGACATATGCTGATTTGAGTATAAAACAAATTTCAAAAGAAATTTCCCAAAATTTATCAATTAATGAAAAAGAAATGTTGGGTGATTTATCAATGTTATGGCAGGGAGCTGCTTCTCAAAGTGATACAATAAATTTTGCATTGTACAAACTCGCAAATCCTGATGCTGACAAACCTGATGAGAAATCTGTTAAAAAAGTCTTGGCAACTATTGCAAGTATGTCAACAATGGTAGGTGCTGGGATGGGTAACCCTCTAATGGCAGCAGGTTCACTCATCGGTGGAAATGTTTTGGGTATTATGTCTCAAGATACAAAAGCTTTGAACTATAAGTATTCAAAAGTTACCGATGCGGATATGATTATTTTGGTAAGGAAAATTGAGGATTTACAGCAAAAAACAGTTGACTTGTATTACAATTATATGACTTCATACAAAAAACTAAAAATGATGGATGATATTGTTATTGCAAGAAAAAAGAACTATGATAAAGCCCAAACTTTTACTAAGGATGTGATTGTAATTTCTGATGCATATTACAGAACGGCTCTTGATGAACAAGCAAAAGCCCGTGCTGATTTTTATGCGCAAAGAGCAGCCCTAGAACAATTTGTCGGGCATGATATGTTTGTCAAATTCGAGGATGAGCTTAAAGCAAGAGATACCGGAGAGTAAAGTTGAAATTTGTTCCATATAAAGTTTATACAGGCAAAGAAAATATGCAGATAGATTCGGATATCCTTGAAAATGCAATCAAGAATAATAGCAAAGAACCTGTATTCAGATTGTATGGTTGGTCACCGGCTTGTGTATCTTTAGGCAGAAACCAAAAAGATAATTTTATTGATTATAAATTCTTGAAATCGAAAAACATTGATGTTGTAAGAAGATTAACCGGCGGACGTGCTCTTTTGCATGATAATGAACTTACGTATAGTTTCGTTTGTCCGTTTGAGGCATTAAAAAATGGAGACAATGTTACAGAATCTTATAAAGAAATCTCTCAAATTTTGATAGATAAATTGGCAAATCTTGGCATTGAACTTTCGTTCGGCGGTTCAAGCGGAGTTCATACAAAATTCGATTATTGTATGCTTATTTCTACCGGTGCAGATTTGACTTATTGTGGCAAAAAACTCATTGGCTCTGCACAATTCAGAAAAGACGGTTATATCTTACAACATGGTTCAATATTATATGATTATAACAGAACGCTTTTGGAGGAAATTTTTAAAGAAGAAGTTGATACAAGTTCAATAACTTCGATAAGAGAAATCAACCCGTCAATAACATTTGAGGATGTTGTAAATACCTTGATATTGTAGTATTTCGCTAGTATTAAGTTTTGTAACAAAGACTGAGAAGCTTTATTTGCGTGCATTTGCACGTATAATCTTGTCTGAACATGATGTCTGGCATGCAATTTTTCATGCGTAAAATTTTTTATATATGTACGGGGAATAAAAATTTAAGGGGATAAAGAAATGTCTGGAAATATTCCATTTAACTACGAAAATATTTTGGGGTCTGGTTTATATGGTGGTAACCAACTTTATACAGGACCGATAAGTTCAAATTCTGGTAATGCTACTGTTTGGGCTTCATTATTTCCTTGGACTGGTGTAAACCATTGGGGTGGAGGCACTCAATTAACAACAATGGATCACAGTTATTCATCAAATGCTGCTTATGTTTCAAATTTAATTGATACAAAAAATGTTCCATATATTTGTAATACACTTCAAGGTTTAGCCGGTCAAAACGGTACAGGTATGACTCAGGCTCAAATGCAATCAAATGTTGACAGTTTCGCCAAACAAACAGGTGAAGCAACAACAAAAGGCTTGTTAAAATTGAAATTAGAACCTATTGTTTCACAAATTGATAGTCTTATATCTCAAATTGATGGAGCATTGAAAGGTGGAAAATTAACAGCTGCAGAAAAAACTAAACTTGAGGCAAAAAAAGCTGAATTAGAAGCAATGAAATCAAAAGTTCAAGATGCAATTAATAATATTGATAAACAAGATGTTAACGCTGCAACTGATACAGTAAACAAATTAACTCAAGATTTTACAAAAGCTTCAAATGATGTTAATACTTTAGCAAAATCAATTGTAGATGCTCATCAAAATGATGGTAAATCAGATGGTAGTAAAAAATCTGATGGTAGTTCAGCTTCTGATGGAAGTTCTGACTCAGGAGCAACAAATCCTGATGGAGCAGCTGACGGCGGAAATACTCCTGCAACAAGAAATTTAACTAAAGCTCAACAAGCAGCTATGAATTATCAATTGGTTGCAGTTTGTAATGCATTAGATAAAGCAATGGACGGAATGGGTACTGATTATGATGCAATGAAAGCTACCCTTGCTGACAGAAATAATGTAACTGAAGATAATATCTTAGAACTTGTTGACAAATGGAATTCTACAGTTGGCAAGACAGGTGACTATAAAGATGATAAAAAAGGCTTCATTGAATCATTGATGGATGAATGCGAAGGAGATCAAAAAGAAGAAATAGCTTCTGGAATTATTGATTTACTTGCTGCAAGAGCTGAAAAAGATGGTATTGATGTAAGTAATGAAGTTGCTTTAGCAAAAGTAGCATTGAAATCTAACTGGATTGGATGGCGTGATGATGACAAAATCTGTGATGCTGTTAACAGTTTGATAAAAAGATTGAAAACCAGTGAAAGTGCTCAAAGAGTTCAAATCGCTAACCAAAAAGCACAAAAAGAAGCACAAGAAACTCGTAAAAAACAACATGAACAAATCATTGCACAACAAAAACAAAATAAATTAATTTCTGATGCAAAAACTCAATTTATAAAAGATGTAAAAGCAATTACCGGTAGACAGCTTAAAGGCTTCCCAGCAAATGTAACTGTAAAAGTAGAAAATGATAAAGTAATGTTTACTGTAAGAATTAAGGGTAAAGATTATACAGCTGAAAGTTACAGAGAATTGCACGAAGCAATTATGGCTGATAAAGCTCAAGATACTGAAGAAGCATCTACAGCACCTCAAGAATCTACAGAAAAAACAGATTCAACAAGCACTGCAAAAGATGCTGCCGATGAAGCTAAAAAGAAAAAAGAACCGGAAAAAGCAGCAGCTTAATTAAAATCTTATATGATTCCTCATGTTATGATAAAAGGCAAAGAGGAGCTAAAGTAGGTTAGGTGAATGTGAAAAAAAGCCTCTGAAAAATTCAGAGGCCTTTTCTTTTTGTTTTCGGTATAATTAATTTATGACAGAAGAAAAAATATTTGTTAATTTATATACAGATGGAGCATCACGCGGTAATCCGGGTCCCGGAGGTTATGGCGCAATTTTGGTTTTTAAAGATAAATCCGGTCAAATACATGAAAAAGAATTTTCGTGTGGTTATAAAGTTACAACGAACAACAGAATGGAACTTTTGGGTGCAATTGTCGGACTGGAAAATCTTAAAAAGCCGTGTGAAGTTGAATTACAATCAGATTCAAAATATCTTGTTGATGCATTTAACCAAAAATGGATAGAAGGTTGGGTTTCAAAAAACTGGAAATTGAATACCAAAAATCCTGTTAAAAATATTGATTTGTGGAAACGTTTGTTAAAAGCTAAAGAAATCCATAATGTAAAATTCGTGTGGATAAAAGGACACGCCGGTCATCCGTTCAATGAACGTTGTGACAAACTTGCAACAGATGCAGCGGATGATTTGGAACATTTGCTTGATGACGTTATAGCAAAATAATTATTCAACGTTTAATTTATATCCGCCACCATAAATGGTTTCAATGTATTTTTTGCCATCTGAAATTTTATCTAATTTTGAACGTAAATGTTTAATATGGACTCTGATTGTTTCAATATCATCATCAGGTGAATATCCCCAAATATCTTTCAATAATTGTGCCAGTTTTACCATATTTCCGTGATTTTGGAACAATAAATTAAAAATATCAAATTCAATAGGGGTTAATTTCGCTGTTTTCTCTTTAATTTTAACCGAATAAGTTTCCGGTAAAAGTGTTATATCTCCCAATGTCAATAATTCTCTTGTTGATGCTGATTGAGGTATTTTATTGACTCTTTTTAAAAGTGCACGGACTCTTACTCCCAATTCTTCCATCTCAAAAGGCTTTACCAAATAATCATCTACACCGATATTGAAACCGTTGACTTTGTCTTGTAATTGAGACAGTGCTGTTAGCATTAAAATGGGGATATCTTTTGTTGTGTCATTTTGTCGAATTCTTTGAGCTACAGTAAATCCGTCAACTTCCGGCATCATAACATCCAAGATGACTAATGCGGGGATCTCCTGTTTACACAACGCAAAGCCCTTTATCCCATCATAGGCTTGAATTACGGTGTACCCCAATAATTCAAGGTTAACCTTGATAAGCTCATTTATTGCGTTGTCATCGTCTATAACCAAAATCTTGTTCATACCTGTATTTTATACACAACAAAGCCGATAATAAATTATTTTTAATAAAACTTAATAAAAATACCATCAAAAAAGTGCCTAAAAATAAGCCATATCAACTATTTACAAAGGTACAAATTGAAGTTATAAAAAATTTACATATCAAAAAATACAAAAAAATAAATTTTTATTGTAATATGTTAATGCGTAAAAAATAAAATGTAAAATATACATTTATAGGAGGCACATGAATTGGCAATAACATCACCCTTTAAGGCAATCAGAGAAGACGGAAAAAAAGAAATTCACCTTGGACAACATGTTTTAGCAGAGTTTTTCGAGTGTGATCCAAATACATTAAATTGTTTGGATAAAGTAGAAAAATATATGGTTGACGCGGCTTTGGAATGTGGCGCAACGGTTGTTCAAAAATGTTTTCATATGTTTAATCCGTACGGTGTCTCGGGTGTTGTTATAATTTCAGAAAGTCATTTAGCTATTCATACTTGGCCTGAATTGGGATATGCTGCGGTTGATTTGTTCACATGCGGAGACAAATGTGATCCGAAAGTTTCTTATGAATTTTTGAAAAAGAAATTTAATTCAAAGAAAGCAACTTTTACAGAATTAAAAAGAGGAATCATAGATGAAGATACTCTTAAAGTTGCTGAAAAACCGTTTGAAATAATGCAGCAATTTGAAGATTAATTATTTCTTAAAAAAATATAAAATTTAGCATAAAAATTTTTAAATAGAAAATTTTATGTAATTTTTTGTCGGAATTTAGTTGTTTAAAAATTGTTACAAATTATAAATATTTTTAAAAAACATTTGTTGACAGTGATTTTTGTTTGTTTTACGATGGATACACTGGGTTTACAAATAGCCAAAATTTTCAAAGAGGCAAGACCCCAAAAGCCGTTAAATAGCGGTTTTAGTGTGTACAAAACAAAACAAAAAAGGAATAGAAATGGCAACAAAACAAAGAATCAGAGTTTGTTTGAAAGCATATGACCACAAACTTATTGACGTGTCTTCAGACAAAATCGTTGAAACAGCAAAAAGAACTGACGCTAAAGTAGCCGGTCCGATTCCTTTACCTACAAAAAGACGTATTTATTGTGTATTGCGTTCACCACACGTTGATAAAAAATCTCGTGAACACTTTGAAATGAGAACTCATAAGCGCATTATCGATATTTATGATGCAACTCAACAAACAACTGAAGAGTTGACAAGATTAGATCTACCAGCAGGTGTAGATATTGAGGTAAAACTCTAATTTTGAAAATCTAATAGCATTATGCATAATAATGTGAACTACGCCTTTCAAAACATAGTTTTGAAAGTACGACCGGAAGGTCGAGGGTGTAAATCCCTGATAGGTAAGGAAACAAGCTAAGTAAAAGTAGCGCTCGCAAGAGAAAGATGCAGATCAGAAATGGGACAGACTATTGTCTGTATCAAGTATGACGAGCAAGAAAGGTAAAAATATGACACTAGGTGTAATAGGAAAGAAACTAGGAATGACACAAATCTTTGATGAACAAGGTTTGGCAATCCCTGTTACCGTTGTAAAAGTTGACAAGATGGTTGTAACTCAAGTTAAAACTGTTGCAAAAGACGGATACAATGCTATACAGGTTGGAACAATTGCAGCAAAAGAAAAACATTTGACAAAGGCTGAAATTGGTCATTTTAAGAAAAATAATTTAGAAAATTACAGACACTTACAAGAATTCAGAGTAGAAAATCCTGAAAATTACAAAGTAGGGGATGAAGTTGCTCTTTCAGTTCTTGATAGCGTTGAAAAAGTTGATGTAACTGGTACTTCAATTGGTAAAGGATTCCAAGGTACAGTAAAGAGACACAACTTCTCAAGAGGACCTATGGGTCACGGTTCAAAAAACCACAGAGAACCTGGTTCAATTGGTGCTGGTACAACTCCTTCACGTGTTATCAAAGGTAAGAGAATGGCCGGTAACATGGGTAACGAAAGAGTTACAATTACAAAATTGAAACTTGTTAAAGTTGATGCTGATAACAGATTAGTTTTAATTAAAGGTTCAGTTCCTGGTTCTGACGGTAGATTGGTAACAATCGTTCCAACAAGAACAAAATGGAATTAATTAACAATTTAAAAATGTAAGACACTAAAAACAGTAAAGTTTTAAAAATCCCATTAGGCCATATAAAACGGAAACGAAAGCGGTTTAACGGTAGTAATAAAGGAAAATAAAAATGTCAAAAGAAATATTAAGTTCAAACGGAGAAAAACTTGGCGAAATCACTTTAGAAAAGAGTGTTTTCGGTGTTGAACCAAACTTACACATTATGCACTTGGCTGTAAGAAGACAATTGAATAATGCAAGACAAGGTTCAGCTTGTGCAAAAACAAGAGCTGAAGTATCAGGCGGTGGTAAAAAACCTTGGAAACAAAAAGGTACAGGTAGAGCTCGTGCAGGTTCATTAAGATCACCTTTATTTGCAGGTGGTGGTGTAATCTTTGGGCCAAAACCTAGAAGCTATGCATTCAGCATGCCTCAAAAAGCAAGACAATTAGCATTGAAATCAGCATTGTCTGCTAAAGAAGCTCAAGTTATTGTAGTTAAAGATTTTTCTGCCATAACTGAACCAAAAACAAAATTAATGGCTCAAGCTTTGAAGTCATTGAAAGTATCAGGCAAAATTTTAGTTATTGCTGATACAAAAGCTGCTGAAAACAATTATCTTGAATTAGCAGCAAGAAATATTCCGTCAGTAAAACTTCTTTTACCTACAAACTTGAATGTAAAAGATATTTTGGACGCAGATAGTGTAGTGATTACTGAATCAGCAGTTAAAGTTATAACTGATATGTTAAGTTAATCGAAAATTTGAAAAGGAAAATTAAAATGAGTACATCAAATACAAATAAAGAAAAGTTATTCGATTTAGTTAAAAGACCTGTTATTACTGAAAAATCAGTAGGAGCTACAAGCAGCAGCAAATACACATTTGAAGTATCACAAGATGCTACAAAAACTGAAATTGCACAAGCTATCGAATTAGCTTTTCCAGGAAGAAAAGTTAAAAAAGTAAACACAGTTTACATGCCATCTCATTCAAAAAGAATGGGAATGAAATTTGGAAGAACAGATTCTTCTAAAAAAGCAATCGTAACAATCGAAGGCGATCCGATTGAAGAATTAATCGGAGCTTAGTTGAGAGTAAGCCGAGAGCAAAGGCTTGATTGCAAACAAAATAACAAGTATAAGTACAAATAGGTCGAGGCAATAAGGGAACATGCCCTGAACAAGTAAGACCAAAGCCAAACAGGAGAAACAAAATGGCAATTAGAAAAATAAATCCGACATCTCCGGGACAAAGGGGAATGACAAAGAGTGATTATCAGGAAATTACAACATCAAAACCTGAAAAATCTTTGTTAAAGGATCTAAGAAAAACAGCAGGTAGAAACAATACAGGTAGAATTACATGTCGTCATAAAGGTGGCGGCGTGAAGAAAGCTTATCGTATGATAGATTTCAAACGTGAAAAGTTTGGTATTCCTGCAACAGTTAAAACTATTGAATACGATCCAAACAGAAATGTAAGAATTTCATTAGTATTTTATGCAGATGGTGAAAAAAGATATATTTTAACTCCGGATGCTTTAAATGTAGGTGACGTTATCGTATCAGGACCGGAAGCTCCTATTCAAACAGGTAATGCTCTTCCATTGGAATTGATTCCTCTAGGTACTATGGTTCACAATATTGAACTTGAACCTGGTCGTGGCGGAATTCTTGTTAGAGCAGCAGGTAATGCAGCTCAGGTTATGGCGAAAGAAGGTAACTATGTTACAGTAAAACTTCCGTCAGGCGAAATGAGAATGATAAGAAAAGAATGTATGGCAACAATTGGTGTTCTTGGTAATTCAGAATTCAAAAACATTTCAATCGGTAAAGCCGGCAGAAAACGTTACATGGGTGTAAGACCTACGGTACGTGGTGTTACAATGAACCCTTGCGATCACCCACACGGTGGTGGTGAAGGTAAGACAGGACCTGGTGGAAATCCTAAGACTCCTTGGGGTAAACCGGCTCTTGGATATAAGACAAGAAAATCTAATAAAGCGTCTAATAAATTAATCGTAAACAGACGTAAGAAATAGCGCAAGCTGGTCAAGTGAAAGACTTGAAAACAACAAAGACAAATAAACCAAAAAAATAAGAAAGGTAAAAATAATGGCACGTTCATTAAAAAAAGGACCATACGTAGAAGAAGCTTTACGTAAAAAAATAGATAAAATGAATGCAAATTCTGAAAAGAAAGTAGTCAAGACTTGGTCAAGAGCCTCAATGATTACTCCTACAGAACCAAATATGTTGGGTCATACAATAGCTGTATATAACGGAAAAACTCACGTTCCGGTTTATGTTACAGAACAAATGATCGGACACAAACTTGGTGAATTTGCACCAACCAGATTGTTCAAAGGACATTCTGGCTCAGCAGATAAAGCAGCAGTTGTTAAAAAACCTGATGCTGTTCAACAATAGCTTGAAACAAGCTTAACGCATATTAAATATGCAAATGTTTAAAATGTTAAATACAAAACTTTAAAACATAAGGAAAATAAAAAATGGAAGCTAAAGCAAAACAAACAGACATAAAAATGACAGCAAGAAAATTACGCAGAGTAATTGATGCCGTAAGAGGCAAAGCTGTTGTTGAAGCTCAACAAGTATTGCGTTTTATGCCTTATTTTGCAGCAAAAGTGGTAGAAAAGAATTTGAATGCCGCTGTTGCTAATGCAAGAGAAAAATATGGCGTTGCAGCTGAGTCTTTGAAGATTTCTGAAATCTTTGCTGACGAAAGCGTTACATACAAAAGAGCCAGAACAAGAGCACAAGGTCGTATGTACTCCAGAATGAAACGCACATCACACTTGACTTTAAAAGTTAGTGATAATAACTAGGTAGTAAAATAAAAAAAGGTAATAAAAATGGGACAAAAAACACATCCAACCGGATTTAGACTTGGCATAATTAAACCTTGGGTTAGTACATGGTTTGCTAAGGTAAAAGATTACAAAGAATTTATTGCAGAAGATGCAAAAATCAGAAAATTCGTAAAGAAAAAATTGTACGCAGCCGGTGTTTCCAAAATTTTAATTGATAGAAAAGCTCAAAGTACAACAGTTACAGTAGTTACAGCAAAACCAGGTATCGTAGTCGGCAGAGGCGGGCAAGGTATCGATGAATTGAAATCTTCAGTTTCAAAACATATAGGTAAGCCAGTAATTATCAATGTTGTAGAAGTTGCAAGAACAGATGTTGATGCTCAATTAGTAGCAGAATCAATTGCTCAACAACTTGAAAAACGTATTGCATTCCGTCGTGCTATGAAGCAGGCTATGCAAAGAACAATGAGAGCAGGAGCACAAGGTATCAAAGTTATGGTATCTGGTCGTTTAGGCGGAGCTGAAATTGCACGTTCTGAATGGGCAAAAGAAGGAAGAATTCCTCTTCAAACTCTTAGAGCTGATGTTGATTATGGTTTTACCGAAGCTGATACAATAATGGGTAAAATCGGTGTTAAAGTTTGGATTTTCAAGGGCAGTTTGATGCCAGGTGAAAAAGCAGATGCAAACATCAAAGCAAAAGGCGACAAGTCTGAAAAAGGACAAAGACGTCCTAGAAGACCAAGACCGGCAGAATCTGCTGAAAAAGGCGAGTAAGCTTTAAAGTTTAAGGCTTGTGAGCTAAAGAAATAGAAAACTAAAAGGTATAAGAAAAAATATAACAGGAGCAAAATAAAATGTTACAGCCTAAAAAAACTAAATACCGCAAAATGATGAAAGGCAGAATGAAAGGCACAGAAACCAGAGGATGTGATTTTGAATTTGGTGGATATGCACTAAAAGCCGTAGAACCTGGTTGGATTACCAGCCGACAAATAGAGGCAGCACGTCGTGCTATGACTCGTGAAATCAAACGTGGCGGTAACGTTTGGATTAAAATATTCCCGGATAAACCGATTACAGCAAAACCTGCTGAAACTCGTATGGGTTCAGGTAAGGGTAATGTGGAATACTGGGTAGCAGTAGTAAAACCTAACAGAATACTTTTCGAACTTGATTATTTTGATGGTTCAGTTGCTAGACACGCTTTAGAATTAGCAGCTCAAAAATTGCCAATCAAAGTTAAAGTTATTGAAAAGGAACAAGCTAAGTAAGGAATAATAAAATGAAATTAAATGAAATGCGCGAAAAAACGGTTGAAGAACTTCAGAGTGCAATTTTAGATTGGAAAAAGGATTTGTTTAATTACAAAGTGCAATTAGCAACTCACAAGCTTGAAAATACAGCTCTAATCTCTAAAACTAAAGCATTCATAGCTCAAGCAAAAACCGTTATAAAAGAAAAAGAGGTAACAAATGCCTAAGAAAGAAAAACAAGGAACTGTAATCAGTAACAAAATGGATAAGACGATAGTCGTAAAAGTTGCAGACTACGAAGCTCATCCAAAATACAAAAAGATTATAGAATCAAACAGAAACTACAAAGCTCATGACGAAAAGAACGTTTGTAACGAAGGTGATATCGTTAGAATTGTAGAATCAAAACCAATTTCAGGTGACAAACGTTGGGTGTTGTCTGAAGTAGTTGAAAAAGCTAAATAACCTATGGGTATTTAGTCCTTAACAGGTAGGCAACATTATCATTTATGAGTAATGAGAGGCCTTAAAAGTAAGATAAAGGAATAACAAAATGATACAACAAGAAACAAGACTAGAAGTAGCAGATAATACAGGTGCAAAAGAATTACTTTGTATCCGTGTTATGGGTAGCTCAAATAAAAAGTTTGCTGCAGTAGGCGATGAAATCGTTGCTACAGTAAAAGATGCAACTCCGAATATGGCTGTTAAGAAGTCTGAAGTTGTAAGAGCTGTTGTTGTTAGAACTAAAGCTGATATTAAACGTGAAGACGGTTCAGTTATCAGATTTGATGAAAATGCTGCAGTAATTATCAACAAGGATGGAAACCCTAGAGGAACTCGTGTATTTGGACCGGTTGCCCGTGAACTTAGAGATAAAGGTTATATGAAGATCGTTTCTCTAGCTCCGGAAGTTATTTAGCGCGAGCGAGCCGAGTGCGAAGGCTTGGGTGCGAAATAAACGAAGTTTATGAAGCAGACAACCGAAGGCACGTTTAAGGCGAGCGAGTTAAAATGATTTAACTCAATTTTAACAACAAGAAACAAAACAATAAAGGAAAACAAAAGATGACAGACAACAATAAAAAATCTTTACATGTAAAAAATGGCGACAGAGTCGTTATTACAGCAGGTAAAGACAAAGGAAAAATCGGAAACGTTAAAAAAGCTGTACCATCTGAAGGCAAAGTATTTGTAGAAGGCTTCAATATGGTTACAAAAGCTCAAAAACCTCAACCGATGGCAGGCGTTCAAGGCGGTCTAATCAAAGTTGAAGCAGCTATTGATGCTTCTAACGTTATGATTGTATGCCCGGCTTGTGAAAAACCGACAAGGATCAAACACGAAGTAAAAAACGGTAAAAAAGTACGTGTTTGTAAAAAATGTGGTGAACAATTAGATGCCGAATAGTTTTCGGTATCCAAAAAGTTAAGGAAAAACAAAAATGACAAAAACAAAAAACTTAAAAGACCTATATGTAGAAGATGCTATTCCAGCTTTGAAAGAAAAGTTTGGATATACAAACATTCACCAAGTTCCAAAATTGAATAAAATCGTTTTGAATATGGGTGTTGGTGAGGCATCTCACAGCTCAAAAGTAGCTGAAACTATAGAAGAACAAATGACTAAAATTGCAGGTCAAAAATGTATCGTTACAAAAGCTAAAAAATCAATCGCTTCATACAAATTAAGAGAAGGTATGCCGGTTGGTGCAATGGCAACATTACGTGGCGAAAGAATGTATGATTTCTTGCAAAAACTAATTTGTGTAGTTTTGCCAAGAATCCGTGACTTCCGTGGTATCAGCCCTCGTTCATTTGACGGTCGTGGAAACTATACATTAGGATTGAAAGAACAAGCTCTTTTCCCTGAAATCACTTTTGAAGAAGTTGATTTGGTAAAAGGTATGAACGTTTCAATCATTACAACTGCAAATACTGACGATGAAGCAAGAGAATTGTTGAAGTTGTTAGGAATGCCATTCAAAGCTAGATAACGCGAACAAGTAATAAGCTTGAATGAACAAGATAAATAACAAATAGAAAAAAACAAAAATAACAAAAGGAGAAATTCATGGCTAAAAAAGCGATGATAAACAAAGAACAAAGACGTGAAGCACTTGCAGCAGCAGGAAAATATCCATCTGTAAGATTGCACAACAGATGCAGCATTTGTGGTAGACCACATGGATATCACAGAGATTTCGGTCTTTGCAGAATTTGTTTAAGAAAAATGGCACACGAAGGTTTACTTCCGGGTGTTACAAAAGCAAGTTGGTAGTTTAAACAAAAAATCGGAATATCCTATTATTGGGAATGTTGTGGCTGTACGCTCCGATTTTGATGCGAAAACGATAATAACTCGCCCAATTTATATGTACTATACTGTCTGAGGTCTTCAGATAAGTAGCAATTGAAAAGGAAAATAAGATGAACACAGATCCGATAGCAGATATGCTAACAAGAATTAGAAATGCAAACACAGTTTCTCATGAAACAGTTGAAATGCCATCTTCAAAATTGAAAGTTGAATTAGCAAAACTTTTGAAAGATGAAGGTTTTATAACTGACTATGAAGTTAAAGAAGAAGGTAAATTTAAGCTATTAGTTATAACATTGAAATATGATGAAAAGAAACAACCTATCATTACAAAAATGCAAAGAGTTTCTAAACCTGGTTTGAGAAGCTATTGTAAATCAAAGAACTTGCCTAAAGTATTGGGTGGTCTTGGTATTGCAATTGTTTCAACAAGTAAAGGTTTGTTAACCGATAGAAAAGCAAGAAAAGAAAACATTGGTGGCGAAGTACTTTGCTACGTTTGGTAGTTTCTTAAATTAAATATATAAAACAAAAAATAGCGAGTATTCACTCGCTATTTTTTTATGTATAAATAGTGCAGAACTTTATTTTGTTTTATAATTAATGAGGAAAGTGAAGTATTAAAATTCTGTGTTAAAAATAAGTCCGATTAATAATATAAATTATGTTTCTGTGGGGAAACATATAATTCCAAGATATCTCTACCATTTGACAAGTAAAGATGCATACGAATCCATGTTAAAAGATGGGGCAGTCAAAATTACAAAAAAGGAATTTGCACCCGGCGTTTTTATGTTTGATTTGATGAATTTTTTTAAGCATTGGAATTCTGTAAAATTTTGCAAAAATAGAAATGTAAAACTTCAATTATTGGAAAAAATAAACAATAAATCTGATTATATTGTTATTTTGAGACTTTCAACTCAAAATATAGATAAGTCAAAATTAAAGGTAAGAACTCAAGAAGATTTATTCAAAATGACGCATTTGGTAAAAGAAAACCTAAAAGAAAAAAATATAAATTATGAAAACATAGAGGATTTAGATAAATATTGCAAAAATTTTTTAAAAAGCTCATATAAATATTTGTCTGGAGTGTCTGCATCAAAAGCGCCACTTCTCAAACAAAACAAAAAATCTATTGAATATGTTTATCCGGAAGAAATATCTATAGATAAATTTGAGAAGATAGGAGAGGCGAACATAAAAGATCTAAAAAAGATTAATGAATACAGTAAAAATCCATTAAAATTGATGTTTTCAAAATTACTAAAAGGTAATCCTGAAGAAAAAAGTGTTTTTTTGATAAAAGAGTAATTAAACAAATAATTGTAAACAAATTGTATCAAAACTCTTTACTATAAAAAATATTTGAGTTAATATAATTTCAGAGCGTAATTGGTAGAAAGGCTCGAGGGTACCCGAAAGGGAATTTAATGTTAGCCGTATAACCCAAACGAATAATTTTAAATAGCAAATCCTCAATTACTATTAATACCAAAAGGAGAAAAGAAAAATGTCAAGAATTGGTAGAATGCCTATTGAAATTCCGCAAGGAGTTGAATTTAAAGTATCAGAACACGATATTACTGTAAAAGGACCTTTGGGTTCTGAATCTGTACACGTAAGACCTGAAATTTCATTGAAAGATGAAAACGGTCATATCGTTGTTTCAAGAATTGACGATTCTCGTCAATCTCGTTCATTACACGGTTTGACAAGAACTTTAATTCATAACGCTGTAATTGGTGTTACAAAAGGATTTGAAAAGAAATTGGAAATCCAAGGTGTAGGTTACAGAGCAAACATGGAAGGAAAGAACTTAAACTTATTGTTAGGTTATTCTCACCCTGTTTTGGTTACTCCACCTGAAGGAATATCTATTTCAGTTGAAAAGAACGTAGAAATTACAGTAAAAGGTACAAACAAACAAACCGTTGGTGATGTAGCCGCTGCAATCAGAGCAAAACGTTTACCTGAAGTATATAAAGGTAAGGGTGTAAGATATCAAGGTGAATACATCAGACGTAAAGCTGGTAAAGCTGGTAAAAAATAATGCGTAAACCGTTGTCGGTTTGTAAATGAAAATTACCATATAAATAGCAAAACAAAAAAGCCCGTATAAACTCTTGAGTGGTATCAAGCAAGTTTGGGTAAAGAAAGGAAAATCAAAATGATTAAACAAGAAATCAGAAAACCAAAAGTACAAAAAAGACATCAATCTTTGAGAGTAAAGTTGTCAGGAACAGCTGAATTTCCAAGATTGGCAGTTTATAGAAGTACAAAACACATTTATGCTCAATTGATTGATGATGTAAACAAAGTTACAATCGCATCATCATCATCAAATGACAAGGATTTGAGAGAAAAATTGTCACATGGTGGTAATATTGAAGCTGCAAAACTTGTTGGAACAACAATTGCTCAAAAAGCTAAAAAAGCAGGTGTTGAATGTGTTGTATTTGACAGAGGAGGATTCTTGTATCACGGTCGTGTTCAAGCTTTGGCTGATGCAGCTCGTGAAGCAGGTCTTCAATTCTAGTTCAAAACCAGAACAATTTATTTAAAAATGAGATTGGTATTTTATCAGTCTCATTTTTTTGTGGTATATTTGCTTTATGAGTAAAAAATTTGCAATTTGTTATAACAAAACAATTGAAAATTCTAATGATGTCAAGAATAATTTAAAATCAATTCTTGAAAAAAAAGCTGTGGATTTTGAAGTTATTGATATTGATAATATGAAAAAGGGTTTTGATTTTGTTTTTGTAATTGGCGGAGATGGTACTATTTTAAAGGCTGCCAGGTTTTATTCAAAAGGTGAAACTGTAATTTTTGGAATAAATTTGGGTCGATTGGGGTTTCTTTCTCAATCATCAAAAGAAGATATAGAAAAATCTGTTGATAAAGTTTTAGCAGAAGATTATGAAGTACAGAATAGAATTATGCTTCAGAGCGGAAAATTTTTGGCACTTAATGATATTGTAATTAAGGGTACAATGACTGGCAGAACTTCAAAATTTGCGTTAAAAATAAATGGAGAATTCATTTGTAATTATTTGGCAGACGGCATAATTGTTTCAACCCCAACAGGTTCTACGGCATACGGGCTTTCTGCAGGAGGACCTATTTTATCTCCGAATTTGAATGCATTTGTAATTATTCCTATTTGTCCGCATACTCTTTCAGCCAGACCTCTTGTGATTCCTGATAGTGAAGAGCTTACAATTTGTGCTTGCTCTGCGGAAGCTAAATATGTTGCATCTTGTGATGGTCAATCTTTTTATGAATTTGAAAATGAAATTCATATAAATAAATCAGAGTATGTTGCAAGACTTGCTTTGTTAAAAGATGGCGGATTTTATAATGTTTTGAGAAACAAGCTCCATTGGAGTGTTTCTCCTGTCTGTGAAAAATAATATTATTATTAAGTTTTGTAAATGAATACTGTAATTTGGTCAATTTATTAAAGCCTTTTTTCTTAATAAAATTGTGTAGAAATGTAGAAAGGTATTTATTAATATGGCAATTTCAGCAATAAGACCAATGGTTAATTTTTCAGGAGATAATAATATTTTGACTAAACCTCAAAGTTATGGTCAAAACCAAGTTCAAGAAGTAAAACCGGAACCCGTAAAAGAAGAATCAAAACCGGAAACTAAAGATGTTGCAACAGCAAGTTCTTCTTCTCAATTGGATAGAATAGAAAATAATTCTAAAACAGCAAAAACAGCAGGCATTGTTGCCGGCGCTACTGGTATTGCTGCATTAGCAGCTTCTGGGATTGCCTTACATAAAGTAAACGGTATTACAAAGGAAGCCAAAGAGCTTATGCCCAAAATCAAAGGTATTGTTGACACAGTCAGTGACGTTAATGACAAATTGAAAATAAAAGAATTTGCACAAAGAATTGCGCCGGTTGTTACTTCTATTGAATCTTCTGTTAGTGATATTGCCGGTAAAGTTAAACCCGAAATAAAAAATGTTAATGAATATGTAGATAGAATTTTAGGAACGCTTAAAGATGATGCCAAATTAAAAGAATTTGTTGCTCAATTGACAGATAAATATTCAGTTTTTGGAGGTAAAATTCTTGAAACTTTTGATAAAATTTCTGAAAAAGTTAGTCCTGAACTAGATAAAGCTGATCAACATGTTGATAGATTTATAAATATTTTGAAAGATGACGAAAAATGTAAAGCATTTGTAAGTGCACTTATGGATAAAACTTCAGGTGTAAGGGAAAATGTGTTGGCCCTTTTAGATGAAACTTTGGGTAAAACCGGCGATATGAAAGGCAAAATGGGCGAAGTTTTAGATAGTGTAATGGAATCTTTAAAGGGAATGTTAGGCCGTAAAAAAGGTGAACCAATTGCTAAACCGGTTGCAACTGTCAGCGCGGATGGTATTGCTGAAGCTTCTAAATAGTAAATATTACAGTTTAAAAGTTGAAATGCACTTTCCAATTGGAAGTGCATTTCTTTATTAAAGCTATAATGAAAATTAAAGTATAATATTATTAATATTTGTTCATAATTATTAAATAATTTCTTGTACTTTTTTCCTATTTCAAATAGTATGTTAGTATATTATAAAGCTATACAGTTGGGTTAATGAACGAACTGGCTCTAAAATAAGTAAAATATAAGTATAAAGAGGTAAAAAAGTGGAAAATTTTGTATCAGATATCTTCTCAAAGAAAGATGAAACGACAACAAGTAATTCAGCAACTTCGGATTCAAGCTATAGAGCTCCGGTAAGTCCTACAAAGATTAAGGTAATCGGTGTAGGCGGTGGCGGTGGAAATGCCGTTAATCGAATGATTAAATCAGGTTTATCAGGTGTTGAATTCTGGTTGATGAACACAGATTTACAAGTTTTAAACTTTGGTCAAACTGATAACAAAATTCAATTAGGTTCAAAATCTACAGCTGGTCTTGGTGCCGGCGGAGATCCTACAGTTGGTGAAAAGGCTGCAGAAGAAGCTCAACAAGAAATTACAGAAGCTTTAGATGGCGCTGATATGGTATTTATTACTGCCGGAATGGGTGGTGGTACAGGTACCGGTGCTGCTCCTGTTATTGCAAAAATTGCTAAAGAACTTGGCATTTTAACAATTGCAGTTGTTACAAAGCCGTTCTCTTTTGAAGGTAAGAAGAGAATGAACCAAGCTTCTCAAGGTCTTGATAAATTGAAAGAAGCCGTTGATGCAATTATCGTTGTTCCAAACGACAAACTTCTTCAAGTTGTTGATAGACAAGTATCTCTTGCTGAATCATTCATTATTGTAGATGAAGTTTTATTCAGAGGTGTTCAAGGTATATCTGATATCATTACAGTTCCCGGATTGATAAATGTTGACTTTGCCGATGTTAAGAACGTTATGATGTCATCAGGTTCAGCCTTGATGGGTATCGGCAGAGCTCAAGGTGAAGGCAGAGCTGTTAAAGCTGCTCAATTCGCAATCAACTCTCAATTGCTTGAAACATCAATTAATGGTGCATCCGGTGTAATTGTTAATATTACAGGTGGTGCTGATATGACACTTCATGAAATTACAGATGCTGCAAATATTATTCACGATGCAGTTCTTGATGATGCTACTGTTATTATCGGTACAGCTGTTAATGAAAATATTCAAGGTGAAATTCAAGTTACTGTTATTGCAACAGGTTTTGAAATGAAAAGTGAAGGTACGCTTGCTTCAAAGAAACTAACAGATACAAAACAATTAAATGCTGCTGATTTCTTTGCAGGAACATTCGGAAATAATTCTTCATCAGCTCCTGCTCCTGAAGTAAATAAGACAATTTCTCCTGCACAAACTCCAGAAGCTCCAAAATCAGAAGTTCCGGGGTTAACAAGCACAAACTTTACAAATATTGAAATACCTGATTTCTTGAAGAAATAATGTGAAATCTCGTAGAGCGCGAACGAGTAAGAAGCGCGAAGTTTTGCAATAAATAACAAGAAAGCTGGAAAAAGATTAAAAGACGTCAGAAATGACGTCTTTTTTATTTTCTAATTTTATTACTTTATTTAACCAAGAACACAATTGACGATGTCTTGTGCTGAAATTTTCAGGCAATCCAATGTGTCACAAGTGGTTTGTCTGTGCTCCCATAAACATGGTTTAATCGGACATTTGTCCATTGCTTTTATGGCTTTTACAAAAGGTTTTTGTGGAATAAGTCTTTTATCATCTGTTGGTCCAAATATTGCGTAGGTTTGCGTTTTCATTGCAATTCCAACATGTAATGGTGCAGAATCAGAACAAATAAATTTTTCTGCTTTACCTATTAATATTCCTAAATCTTTTAAGCTCTTTGTTTTACCGTAATAATTTTCAAAATTATCCAATCCATCAACTTTTTTCAAGATACTTTCAATAACTTCTTTGTCATCCGGGCCGCCTGCAAGAATTACGTGTTTTCCTTTTTCAAGAAGTAATTTTACTGTATCTGCCCAAATGTCAGGAGTGACAGTTTTTGTCATACCTTTGTTTACACTCATTTTGCTCACGCCCGGATGGATAAGTACAGAATTCGGTATCTTTTCTTGCTGTGGAATATTAATTTCAGGTAATTCCGTTTTGTGTTTAGTTATTGGGGTGACCAAATCATGATACATTGCACAAGCGTATTGATTTTTATTCAATTTTATAGCTTGTGTCAATAACTTTTGACTCAATATTCCGGTGTTATATCCGTAACGTTCTTTGATACCTGTCAAAAACAGTAACATACTTATAAGTTTGTTCCCGCCTGAAGATATAACTAAATCGAAATGACCTTTTTGTGCTAAATGAATCAATTTTAAAAGTTCAAAATACTTATTTTCCCCTTTTATATCTATTAAAAATAAATCATCTATAATATCTGTTAAATCTTTTACACTTTTACTTCTGGGTTCAAGTGCAAGAGTTATCTTTGAATTCGGATATTCTTTTTTAAGGGAAATCAAAGAAGGTAAAAAGAAGATTTCATCTCCGATTCCTCCAAAATTTATTGCTAAAATGTTTTTGTAATTTTCCATAAGATTATTTTACTACAAATTTCTAAAATATTACAATTCTCAATAAAATATTGAAGAAAAAGCATGTTTTGTGTATGGTCATGATATTACAGACTTTTTATATCAGAAAGGGAAACATGGAAAAGGGATATGTTGAGAACGGCTTTATCGTTGACGTAAGCCACGCAAAAAAGACTTCTCAAGTTATATGTGAATTGAGCGCTATTTTAGATTTACCTGATGCACAAGGTAAGGATGTATTTTTGAAACTAGGTGCGTTGGAAATGAATAGAACTCAACTATTGAGTGTAAAAGCTATGGTAGAATCAATGGGTTCAAATGTTGAAAAAGTAAGTTCTTCTTCAAAACTCACTTTGCAATCGGCATCTGAATTGGGTATTGATACTGCTGAAATTGAAAATGTAGTTCCGACTATTGCGTTTGATAATGTAAAACCGGAAGTTAATAAAGAATTAGAAGTTGCTTTAGATAAAATTTTCGGAGATGACGTTTCCGATATTTCTAACTTGCATAAAGATATCAATGAACCTAAAGAAGTCATTGAACCTGAAGAAAAAATTGTTCAGGCGAATGAAGATTTTTCTCAGGAAGCAGCTCATGATGAAATCAATAAAGTTATTGAAGAAGCCAACAATATTGATGCTGAAATTGATATTAACAGTATAGAATCTGAAATCAAAGAAGATGACAGTGTGGAAGAAATTTCTGAGGAAATTAAACAACATTTAAAAGAAACTGAACAACTTCCGACATTGTACATCCAAAGAACATTGCGTTCCGGACAAAGTTTGAAATCAGAAGGAAACATTGTAATAATTGGGGATGTTAACCCTGGTTCTGAAATTATTGCAACAGGTGACATAACTGTATGGGGAATCCTTGGTGGAATTGCACACGCGGGTTGTGATGGAAACACTTATGCAAGAGTAAGAGCTTTAAAAATGAACCCTATTCAGTTGAGAATAGCCGATATTTTAGCAAGAAGACCGGATACTGCGAATATTCCGTATGTTCAAAAAACGGATACATTTGTTCCGGAAGAAGCAGTTATGCGTAACAAAAAAATAGTTATTCATAAACTGTATGAAGTTTAAAGATTAACACAGGAAATATAAAGGAGAGACTAATGAGCGGTCGAGTAATAGTAATTACTTCAGGCAAAGGTGGGGTTGGAAAAACTACCACTAACGCTAATATAGGAACAGCTTTGGCAAAAGCCGGTAAGAAAGTTGTTATGATTGATACTGATTTAGGTTTGAGAAACCTTGATTTGCTTCTCGGACTTGAAAATAGGATTGTTTACACAATTGTAGATGTTGTTGAGAAACGATGCAAATTGAAACAAGCACTTGTAAAAGATAAGAAAAACCCTAATCTTTGTTTGCTTGCAGCAGCACAAACAAGAGATAAGACAGCTGTTACAGAAGAACAGTTAAAAGATATTTGCGAAAGACTTCAAAAAGATTTCGATTTTATTTTAGTTGATTGTCCGGCTGGTATTGAGCAAGGATTTCAAAATGCAGTTGCAGGTGCAAGTGAAGCAATAGTTGTTACTACTCCTGAGATGTCTGCAATCCGTGATGCCGATAGAATTATCGGTTTATTGGAAGCAAAAGAAGAAATTAAATCGTACCATTTATTATTGAACAGAGTTCGTCCAAAACTTATCAAATCTAACGACATGATGAGTGTTGATGAAGTAGTAGACATTCTTTCTGCAGAGTTGATTGGTATAATTCCTGAAGATACAGGCATTATTACATCAACTAACAAAGGTGAACCTATTGTTAATGATGAAAAATCGCTTGCAGGACAAGCTTATATGAATGTTGCCAAAAGAATTATGGGCGAAGAAGTTCCATTTTTGAATTTGGAAGAAGATAACAGTTTTATGGGAAAAGTAAAAAGTTTTTTCTCTCACCTTGTAGGAAAGGAGAAAAAATAAGATGAACGATTTATTTACTAATTTATACAACAAAGTCGTAGGTTTTTTCCATAAGGTTGAAAATGAAGAAGAAAATTCAAAAGAAATTGCATGTAATAGATTACGTGTAGTTTTGATGCAAGATAGAACAAATTTAACACCTGAATTATTAGACAAAATGCGTTCTGAACTTATCGATTTGTTATCAAAATATTTGGAAATGGATAAGGATGCGCTTGAGCTTAATCTGGAACAAGATGGAGATCAAATGGCATTAGCATTGTCAATCCCTGTTATTAGAGCTAAAGACGAGGCTGAAATTGAAGCTGCAATAAAAGCTCAAGAAGCTGAAAAGGCTAAAGAAGATGCTGAAAAAACATCTGAAGATGACGATGATGATGATTTTGAAACAGATGAAGGTGACGATGAAAATTCTGATGAAGATGAGGACTCTGAAACTGACAATGCGGATGATGAAATAACTGAAGGAAGTCAATCTGATAATGAAGACAATGAAGAGGATACTGAAGCTTCAGATGATTCTGAGAATGAAGATTCTGATAATAAAGTAGAAGAAGACTCAGAAGATGAAACTTCAGATAATGAAGACAAGAAAAAAGCAAAGAATAAACAAAACAAAAAATAATATATATGTATAATTGGAAAATGTATGTGAGAATTTTAAAAGATTCTCACTTTTTTTGTCTAAAATTTTGTAAACACATGTAAAAAAATTGACAAAAAGGGTAACAAAAATTTTATTTTCGGTTTATATTATTAAAAAAACAGGAGCTACCCTATTGGAAACTACAATTTTAGATAGAAAATCGGATTTTGGTATCACATCAAAGAGTGCATTTTCAAAAGATAATGAGACATTTTCGTCATGTTCTTTTGCCTCTATGTTGGAAAGACACAAAACGCCGGGTTCTCATAGAACTATTGCTGATAACTATATTATTATAAAGAAAATATACAAGTTCCAATCTGTTATGCAGCGTATTACAAGTTCTGAAAGAGCCATTTTAACTAAATATAATTTTAAAACACTTGAATACACTACAAAAGAAGATATGTATCGTGAACTTGAATTATTAAGAAATTGGTCATTATCTGAAAATGAAGCTTTAAAAAATGATTCTGATTCAATTTTAAGAATTAGAGCAAAAGAATTAAAATTTTTAGATTCGTTAGGTTATGCTGTGGTTTCTAGTGAAATCAATCAAGGTTACAGCGTTTTAGCTAATTATTTTGTCGAAATAAGTAAATACCCTGTTGCAAGATTTTAAAAAGAGAAGTAATGAAAGAATATGATTTATATGTAGTGCCGACACCGATTGGAAATTTGTCGGATATAACTCTTCGAGCAATAGAAGTTCTAAAATCTGTTGACATGATTGCATGCGAAGATTCAAGAGTTACTCAAAAACTTTTAAATCACTATGATATCAAAACGAAATGCTTTTCTTATCACAAATTTAATGAAAAAGAACGTATATCAAAAATCTTGGAGATTTTAGAAGAAGGAAAGAAACTGGCATTGGTTTCTGATGCCGGAACTCCACTGTTTTGTGATCCTGGAGTTGTATTGGTAGATGAATTGAAAAAGAGAAACTATAAGGTAACTTCGCTTGCCGGAGCTAATGCTGTTGCGACCTTTTTATCCCAAGTCCCAAGAGAGGGTGAAGATTTTACGTTTGTCGGATTTTTGCCTAAAACAAAAACACAAATTGAAAAACTTTTAGATTATTACAAATATACAGATTTGATTTTTTATGATTCTCCAAATCGGATTATGAATACTTTAGAAGTTATCAAAAATTTTGATTCAACGGCTAAGGTTGCAGTAGGTAGGGAGCTGACAAAAGTTTTTGAAGAGGTTGTGATTGATAATGTTGACGAAGTTATCAAATATTTTGAAAAAAATATTTTGAAAGGTGAAATAGTTGCATTGGTTTATAGAAGAAAATCTTCTGCAGATAATGTTGATATGGACGATAAAATTAAAATTTTAAAAAATAAAAATTATGGAGCAAAGGATATTTCGATAATTTTATCGTCACTTTATGGGGTAAATAAAAACGAAATTTATAAAAAATCTTTAGATTAATTTGCTTTGTTGAGTAAAATATATTAAGTTTTTGTTATGTAGTACAAAATTCTGAATTTATGATATAATATTAGTCGGAAGAGTATTTTAAATTAAGGACAGTTGCTTGAACTCGCTTAATAAGATATATATATGTGTAATAGCCCTTTTTATGATGGTGTTGGTTCCGTGCAAGGTCATGGCGATTCCTCTTTGGAGCAATGACACAAATTTTGATAATGCTATTGAATCTCCATCTGCGACTCAATCTGATGGTGCGGATTCGTATGATTATAATAATACAAGTACACCTGCAACTCCTGCAACTACAATTAATACCTCAAGAACAGACGTAAATTCTTCGGATGACAATACTGTTCCTGCGGTTAGTACGACTTCAACTGTAAATCCTGAAAGTAGAAAAATTAAAGATATTCAAATTTTAGGAACTACAACAATTGATCCTTCAATTGTCATGCAAAAAATTAATTTGCAGATAGGTGGTGCATACAGCCGTGATATGTTACAAAGTGATTTGAAAGCTATTTATCAACTCGGCTTTTTTACCGATAAAATGAAAGCTATGCCTATTCCAAATGATGATGGAACCGTAACTATAAAAATTATGCTGCAGGAAAATGCTCCTATATCTGATTTTACAGTAGAAGGTAACACGGTTGTTTCAACTGGCGATATAATGAATGTTTTGATGCCAATGAAGGGGAAACCTCAGAATATTGGCGAATTAAATGACGCTATTGCAAAAATTCAAGATATGTACACTTCCAGAGGCTATGTTTTGTCCAGAGTAGATTCTGTTAATGATGATCCGGATGGAACTGTTAATATAACCATCAAAGAAGGTAAAATCGATAAAATCATGATTCAGGGTAATGAAAAGACGAAAGATTATGTTATTGAACGTAATATTTTGACTGAACCCGGAACAGTTTATAACGAAAATGTTTTAAAAGAAGATTTGGTAAGATTGTATGCTACTCAGGCTTTTAAAGATGTTACTCGTGATATTGAACCGAGTGCGGATGTTCCTGATGCTTATGATGTTACAATAAAAGTTCAAGAACAGAGAACCGCAAGCATTTCTGTTGGTGGTGGTTTGGATACCGTAACCGGTGTGTTTGGTTCTTTAGGTATTGCGGATAATAACTTTAGAGGTGTTAACCAGAGATTATCGTTAAACGGATTGGCTGGTACCGGTGTAATATTGAATGATGCATCAATTCAAAGAAGAATGAATTTACAAGCTGAATTAAGTTTCTATCAACCTTATTTCTTGAATAGGGATTCTTCTTTGATGAGTAAGATTTTCTTCAGAGATTTCGGTTCTTGGCAGATTCCGCTAGCTATTGAAAGAAGAATTGGTGGCGAAGTTACTCTGGCTCACAGAATGAAACATAACAAAAATGTAACGTCAACTATGTCATTGGGTGTTGAAGATATTCACGTATCAGAAGGTAATTTTGGAGCTATTTCATCATTATATTCTCAATATAACATTCCAATAACAGAACGTGCTAAGCAATTGCAAGGTGGTATGTTCTTGTCATTGAGTCCTTCATTAATATATGATACAAGAGATAGCGCTACTGTTACCAGAAAAGGAACAATGGCTAATTTCAGATTTGATGAAGAATTTGGACTTGATGGATTTGACAAAACACATGGAAAGTTAACCGGTATGGTTAAACATTATTTCCCTATTGCAAAGAAGTCATCGTTCTCTTTGACAGCTAAAGCAGGTGGCAAGATCCATGGTGATATGCCTGAAGTAATGGCATATAGATTAGGTGGTCCTTATACTGTAAGAGGCTTCAAGATGAGTGGTGTTGGTACAGGTGATGGCTTTGTAATGGGTTCTGCAGAATTTGCAACCCCAATACCGTTCTTAGACAGAACGAGAATAAATTTCTTACAAAATTTGAGATTTACTCTTTGGGCTGATGCAGGTAAAGTATTTAACGGAACAGTTTCCGATACAATTTACGACAGACCAATGTACGGTGTAGCAATCGGTGCAGGATTCAAATTGTATATTCCTGGAATGGGTCCGTTGTCTATCGATTACGGTATTCCACTTACAAATTCAGGAAGAAATGGTACAAAAAATGGTTACTTCACATTTGGTGTTGGCGATATAATGTACTAGATGTTATAAAAACAGGAGGCAATATGAGAAAATTAGGATTAGGAATGGTAGCAGTTACACTTGGTGTAATGATGTTTTCAACTGCAAGCGCAAATGCTGCAAGTGTTGGTTATATTGATTATACAAAGGTTCAGGAAAATTATCCTGCCGCTCAAGCTGCAATAAAAGAAATTGATGCTCAATCTCTATCTCTTCAACAATATATGGTTGATAAAGAAAAGCAGTACAAAGCACTTGATACTCCGTTGAAAAAACAAAATTTTGAGGACATGACATCTCGTGAATTTCAAGCAAAACAAGATACATTGGAAAAATTAAAAGCTCAAAAAGATGAGCAAATATATTCTAAAATTCAAGCAGCAGCAAAACAAGTTCTTGTAGAACAAAAACTTGATGCTATTGTTGATTATCGTGTAATCTTTGTTGGCGGCGTTGATATTTCAGATTTAGTTATCCAAAAACTAAGAGCTGCAGGCAATTAGCTTAAAGAGGATTTAAAATGAAATACAGTCAAGATGGTACTCAATATCACATCGGTTTAAAACCGGGTGATATTGGGGAATTTGTAATTTTACCGGGGGATCCGAAACGTTGTGAAAAAATAGCACAATATTTTGACGAGCCTAAACTTATTGCTGATAGACGCGAATTTGTTACTTACACCGGATTTTTAAATGGTAAAAAAGTAAGTGTGACGTCTACCGGTATAGGTGGACCTTCTGCTGCAATTGCAGTTGAAGAATTGGTAAATGTTGGAGCCAAAAATTTTATAAGAGTCGGAACATGCGGCGCTATGGATATTGATATAAAAGGTGGCGATGTTGTTATTGCAACCGGTGCTATCAGAATGGAAGGCACTACAAAGGAATATGCTCCTATTGAATTTCCTGCGATTGCAAATCTTGATATTACAAATGCGCTTGTAAAAGCAGCTAAAGACTTGGAGTGTAATTGCTTTACAGGGGTTGTAGAATGTAAGGATTCCTTTTATGGTCAACATAGTCCTGAATTAATGCCGGTAAGTTATGAATTGCAAAACAAATGGGAAGCTTGGAAAAAACTCGGTTGTATCGCCTCTGAAATGGAATCTGCGGCGTTGTTTGTTGTTTCAAGTTATAGAAAAGTCAGAGCAGGTTCGGTATTTTTAGCTGTAGCCAATCAGGAACGAGAAAAACAAGGGTTGGATAACCCTGTTGTATCTGATACGGATAAAGCTATCAGAGTTGCTATTCAAGCTATAAAAAATTTGATGAAGGAAGATAATTAATGTCAATTAGAAAAATGAAATATGTGATTAAAAGTTGTGCTGCTGATGATACTCAGGAACTTCAAAATCTGTTAAATGAGATGTCGATGAATGGCTGGGAATTATACAGTATGAATGAGGTCGAAAATGATGAAAAAATTATGTTTAATTGCATATTTATGATGGAAGATGATTCTTCCAAAATAGATGAATCAGACGACATTATGAGTTGGGGAACTGTTAAAAATCCGATTGAAAAAATGCTTTCTCCGGTGATGACTCCTTATGAAAAAGGTCTTGAAGTTATTTCAAAAATAAAAGCCCAAAAGAAAAAGATTGCAGAAATTAAGGAAGCTCTTGATGGTGAAGATGCCTCATCAGGCAAACGCAAAAAATACAATGACAAAATTTCTTCAAGTATAAAAGAATTTGAAGATTTGAAAAAAGAACTTGTTAAAATGACAAATCCTTCAGAAATGTACCAAAGATTAGGTAATAATGCGATTGAATTAATTTTGAGTGAGGAACTTGTTCCGATAGCTGATACAGATAGTGAAGAAACCGAGAACCTGTATCCTGAAATAATCAAAATGCGTTATGACAATGCAGATAATTTAGGATATGTTATTCCGGCAATAAAAATGTTGGACTCTGTGGGCTTGGCACCATATGAGTTTGAGATAAATGTTCGCGGAGCCGGAGTGTTGAAGTCTTTTGCTTATCCGCATCATAAAATGTTCTTTGTTGAAGATTTGAACTTGACAAGAAAAATGAAGGGTGCAATTTATGATGTTGATTTTATTACCGGACGAAAAATAGTTTGGATAGATGAAGATAAAACAAAAGATTTTTGGACAAATGGTCTGAAAGCCGCACAGTTTATTACAAGGGCCTTGAATTTTGTCTCAATAAAGTATGTTGATGAAATTTTAGGTTATGATGAACTTGAAAGATATTGTTCATACGTTGAGGCTGAAAATCCATTCCTTGTTGAAAATATAATTCCTGAAGTGGTTTCTTATGCTGATTTGAGATATATATTGACTAGTTTATTAAGAGAGAATGTTTCAATTAAAGATATCTTATTTATTTTTGAAAAATTGAATGATTTTGCAGAAACTTCTACAAAGTCCGAATTACTAAATAAGATTAGACTTTCTATGGCTAGACATATTTGTAAGCCATATATAAATAGTGATGGCGTTATCCCGGTTCTTGAAATTTCAGAAAAAACTTTTAATAAAATTGTCCCAAGTTTTGAAGAAGAGGAAGCAATAGTCAGAGTTGATGCTGATTTTGCAGAAAAACTTTCAGATAAAGTCTTTAAAAAGGCTAATTCTTGTCAGATGGATATTCCTATAATTGTTGTTCCAATGGAATTTAGGCAACTTTTCTTCAGTTTATTGTCAAATTATATTAATAATATTGTTGTATTGGCAAGAGAAGAATTGGGCTGTAATTTCTCATTTGAAGTTTTAGCAGAGGTATAGCAAAAAAATTTTTGACAGGGTTTTAAAAAATGTCATGTATATACAAAAGGTAGGGAATAATTATAGTTATAAACGTAACAATCTGTCTTTCCAAAGGCGTTTAAGACCTGAAGAAGAGCCGGATTATCATGACACGATTGTAAAAGCAGAAAAAGAATTGGGCGTAAATAATGTTGCTATGATTATTCATGGCACAAGTTTCCCTTCACTTTGTGACAAAACGCATTTAAAAAGATGGCATAAACTTACCAATTACAAAGGTGATATAGGGGTTGGAAATCCTTATTCTATGGGTGCAGATAATTTTATTAATTTTTTGAAGTTGCATGGCTTTAATTCTTGTCAGTTAGGACCCGGCGGACAAATTTCACGAGAATTTATTTCACCATACAAAAGCGGTGTTTTTTCTAAAAACGAATTGTTTATCAATTTACCTGATTTATCAATGAGCAACTATGCAAAGATATTGCCTGAAGACAGTGTAAAAAGATATGTACAATCCAGTCAAATTCCGGATGCAAATTATAACATGGCAAATTATGAAAATTCCTTTAAAAATATAGATAGAGCTATGACTGAAGCGTATTTTAATTTTGTGAATAAATTAAGACTTGGAAATCCTGAAGCTGTTGATTTGAATAAGGATTTTGAAATATTTAAGAACAAGAGAATGGCAAATTTAGTCAATGAAGCAATGTTTGATGTTTTAACAAAGGTATATAGGACAGATGATTGCAGTAAATGGAATGAAGTTGATGCAAATCTTATACCGTTGTTGAAAGCAGGAGATGAAACTGCTTTAAAACGTTATAGCGAACTTGTTAAAGAATATTCTCCAAACATGGATAGAAGTTGTTTTATTCAATTTATTGCAGACAAACAGATAAAGGATTGGAATAGGGCGCATCTGTCACCGAATAATTTTGGGTATATAAATGATTTGCTTGTAGGATTTTCTAATGCGGATGTTTGGGCAAATAAGGAAGCTTTTTTGAAAAATATGAGATTAGGTTGTCCTTCCGGCGGAGAGAATAATGGCCCTCAATACTGGAATATTCCTGTGCTTGACCCTGACAAATTGTTTAATGATGATGGTACCCTTGGTGCATCGGGCAAGTTGTTGAAAGCTAAAATAGAAGCGGCAATCGATGGATATAGTAATGTTAGAATTGATCATGCCATAGGGTTGATTGACCCGTTTATATACAATAAAGATAACAAGTACGAGTGTGGATTTTTAAATAATTTGAATCAATATGATCCTAAGCATAAGTTCCATAGTGCATTAGAAAAAATAGTTTTACCAACATTAAAATCTCATGGAATAGATTATAATGAATCAGTATGGGAAAACCTTGGAAGTGACTCGGATGCTTTCAGGTCTATTTATTATGACAAATTGCATTTACCGGGAATTTCTCAGTTAGCTTGGGATAGAGCCGAAAATATCCAGAATCGTTCTAACTGGGCGCTTGTCGGTTCTCATGACAATGAACCTGCAATAAGGATGGCTTATTGGGGAAATGAGGCGTGGAACAGAAAATATTTAGCAGGATATTTACATGCTGATCCTATGCATGATGCTCAACGATATGCATTTGAAAATAGTCTTGAAGATAAAGGGAATCTTTTGAAGGCAAAATTTACCGAATTGTTCAGAAGTACAAAAAATCTTCAAATTTCTTTTGCAGACTTTTTCGGCATAAATAAGACATATAACAAGGGCGGGACAGAAAGCGCCGATAATTGGAAATTAAGATTAAATAATGACTTTGAAGATACTTACTATAAAGCATTAGAAGATCCAACTTCCAACGCTTTGAATATGCCTGAAATATTGAAAAAGGCAATTATCGCAAAGAATGATTATATGGCTGCCAAAGCAAATGATAAGAGTTCTCAGGAAGCCATTGTTGTTAGAAGAGAAAATGCTGATAGAACTTCAAGTTTAGTTGACAAACTTAACACTTATGCTGAAATTCTCAAAGAAAAGGATTAATCTTTATCATCATCATCTGTTTTGATTTTATCAACAACCATTTTTGCCATTTCTTTTGCAATAATCTTTTGAGTATCAGCAGGACAATTTTGTAGCATACTCATTGCAGTATGTAATGTAGAATCCAAGTCGTACCAACGACCTTTCTGATTCTCATCAATTCCTGAACCAACAGCATTAATAATATCTTCAACTGCTTCAAATTGTTCATCTTCAATATTGTGTTCAATGATAATTTTGATTAAATTAAGAGCAATTTTAATCTGAGTTTCATCATCAGAATGTTCTAATGTTTGTACCGCCTGAGATACAACAGGATCTTTGTCGTACCAACGTCTGTAATGGTTTGTGTATTCCTCTTTCATTTCTGTCTCCTTATCTAAATACTAACTCTGTTTGAATGTTACTCCACATGTACCTTTAGGATATTTCCAATCAATTGCTCTATACGGGCATGCTATTCTGCATGCTCCACATTCAAGACAATTTTCAAAATTTACGATTAATTTGTTGTCAGATTCATTCCACTCATAAACATGAGCCGGACAAATTGTAGTACAAATTTTTTCAGGACAATCCTTGCATATCTCATTATCAGGTTTGAGGTGCGAATATATATCCGAATCAAATTTTAGCGTATATAATTTTTCTTCTAATGTATTTTTTTTCATTTTATAAGTATGCTCCATAAAAGTTTTATAATGCATCCGATATCTTTAAATAGTTCTTTTATTGGTCTATCCTTGAAAAATGCTTTGATAAAATCCCAATAAAGTTTTCTTTTTGGTGTTCCATCGGCTGAAGTGAACATTTTAAAGAAACCATTAATTTTTAAAAGATAATATTTTAGGAAAGATTCATTACGTCCTGCCATTTCATCCATCAAGTTTCTATATGTGTACAAATCTTTCATAATGAATGAATTTTCTAATCTTTCTTGGTAATTTATTAGGCAATTTTCTGAAAAATCTTTTTTGCCCAAAGATAAAAGCGCTGTTTCTGCTGCCAATTTCCCACTTTGCATTGCAAGGTTTGTGCCTTCCCAATGCAGATTATTTACAAACATTGCAGCGTCACCTATAACCATTACACCTGCTCCGTATAATGTAGGTATTTTTTTGTAACCGCCTTCAGGAATCAAATGTGCTGAGTATTCAACTAATTCTCCATCTTTTATTAATGGCGCAATTGAAGGATTTTCTTTGATTTGATCTAATACTTCATAAGGTTTTAATTGTTTTTCAATTAAATCGCTCAATGTAATACCCAATCCTATACTTACAGAATCTTTGTTTGTATATATAAACCCAAGTCCCAACATCCCGAGCATTGAACCGCCAAAAATTGTGGAAATTGAGCCCTCTTCATCATTTAAATTAAATCTTTCATTAATTTTATTTTTATCGAGTTTGATAACTTCTTTTACGCTCAAAGCAACGTCTTCCGGTGCTAAATCAGCGCGTAAGCCTGCTTTTTTTGCCAAAAGAGAATTTACACCATCAGCTAAAATAACAAGATTTGCATGATAATCTTCAATCTCTGTTTTTACACCTGTTACCTGACCATAATCAACGATTAAATCTGTTACTACAGTTTCTTCTAAAACAATAACACCGGCATGTTTTGCTTCATCTGCCGCCCAACGGTCAAATTTGCCACGCATAACGGTATAGCTTACAATATCATCAGGTTTGCTTCTATATGAAACTGTTGTTGAATCATCTTCACCTAAAATCATATAATTATGTTTAATATTACGTCTTTCAATTGGTGCTTCAGTTTCAAAATTTGGAAAAATTTCGCGAGTGGTATCGGCGTAAATAGCTCCACCAAACATGTTTTTTGCACCTGAAAATTTGCCGCGTTCAATCAATACAACTTCTTTTCCTGCGCGCGCAAGCGTTATAGCACAAGCTATTCCTGCAGGTCCACCGCCTACAACTATAACTTCTGTTTTATTCGTTTCTTCTGTACTTTCTTCTTTGTTCTCGTCCATTATATTGTCCTAAATCGTTCTCAATGTCTGTTTATTGTCTATTTTAATAATTAAATTATACAACATGTTTTGTTCATTGTAAAATAGTTTATATGATTATTACAGCAGGTAAATTTAAAGGTTTAAAGGTAGAAGCTCCGGATTCTAAAACTACTCGACCGACGTTATCGCAAGTCAGGATGAGTGTGTTTAATACGTTGCAGTCAATGATTGATTTTGAAGGTAGTTTTCTTGATATGTTTGCAGGTTCCGGAATTATGGGATTGGAAGCTTTATCAAGAGGTTTTGAAAGTATTGTTGAAATTGAAAATGATAGTCAGGTTTATTCTGTTTTAAAAAATAATTATAAAAAATTTATGAATGAGGATACCAAATTATTCAAATCCGATAGTCTCAGATTTGTAAAAAAACTGGACAAAAAGTTTAATGTAATATATATTGATCCGCCGTATTTTTCAGGTGTTTATGAAGAAAGTTTGAATTCAATCAAAAATATAACAGGTGGAATTGTTATATTGGAACATGTTACAGATGTGGATTTTACAGGTTACAAATTGATTAAACAAAAAAAATACGGGAAAAAGTTTGTTTCATTTCTAATTTTAGAATGATTTTCTCCTCCAAATAGAGGAGATTTTGTAAAGATTTTTTGAATTTCGTTAAAGTTTTTCCTAATATGTCCGATATCAATATTATAATATACGTTATAGAAGGATAGAATTTTAGAATGAAAAAAGAAGAGAAAAACGGTGTTTCATTATTTTCCCAGTCTGACTCCTTAATTGGCTCTGATCCGTTAGAAGAGATTTTTGCATTAAATTTAGGTGATTTTGTAGCTGAAAATTTGATTTCAAAAGATTTGGCTCAAAAAATCGGGAAAAACGAAAAGGATAAAAAAGAAAGCTTGATTCAACAATTAAAAGAATTGATTTCAATTTATTCGTTGAATAATACATTATGTGTTTTGACGTTTAATTCCAAGGAAGAACAGGCGATTTATACATCTATTACAAAAGCTGTTTCACAGATGGTAGAAGTAAGTGATTGCAGAATTTATCTTTCTTATGAATTTACAAATAACGAAAACACGGAAAACGATTTGATACTTGCAGGGGCAACTGATAACAATGCGAAAAAAGCATTGGATTTAGATGAAGATACTCCTATAGTCAAAGCATTTAATTCTCGTGAGGTTGTATATGATTCGGGTATTACAGCAATTCCGATGCACAGCAATATTCAAATAGCCGGAATAATTGAACTTGTTTCAGATAAAGAAATTCAACCTGAATTTATTGAACTCGTACAAAGTATTGCAGATTTATTAGGAACATCAATAATGCTACAAAAACGCATTGATGAAGCTAATGTTTTGATTGTGGAAGATTTTTCACATACAAGCGATTTGCAACATATAAGAGCAGAATTGACAGCCTTAATTGGTGATTTGTGTGATTACCAACAGAATTTTGTTGAGAATTTAGCTCTTGCTGTTGATACAAAAGGTCAGTATAAGGTTTCACATTCTAAGAATACTGCCCAACTTGCAAGAAAAATATGTAAAACTCTCGGTTTGAATGAAAAAACTACAGATTTGATTTATTATGCAGGACTTTTGCAGAATATCGGTAAAATTGCAATCCCTGAAAAATTGTTTGCGACTAATGGCAAACTTTCACCTGAAGATTTGAAAAAAATTCAAGAACAATCAAATTTAGGTGTTCAATTATTGATGAATATTAATTTCTTGTCGGAAGTTGTTCCATATATTACATACAAAACTGAACGTTATGATGGCACCGGCAAACCTGAAGGGCTAAAAGGCCAATCAATTCCGTTGGGTTCGAGGATTATTGCGGCAGCTGATTCATATTGTGCCATGACCTCAGACAGACCTTATCGTAAAGCTATGGCCAAAGATAAAGCTATTTCTATTATGAAAGAAGAAATAAATTCAAAGTGGGATGGCGCTGTAATTCAGGCATTGGAAAATTCTATATAGATGGATGAAAATAAACAAATAAGAGTAAAAACTTTTGATTCTTCAAAAATGTATGAGGAACAAAGTGATGCTCCGCAAAAGGGGACTGAATTTAATCCAAATCTTGTAAAGCAAGAAGTTGATTTTAACAAAGTCTATCGTATAGAGCTGTTTTCTTGTTTGTTTTTAATAGCGTTGGCTTTTGTGTGTATAGCATTGAAGTTTTCGGTTTTATTTTCAGGCTCTATGTGTGGGTATGCAGCTCTCTTTTGTATTTTGATTTTGACAAAGGAATTGGCATCTGCTGCATTCAGGCTTTTTAGTGCTGACAAGGTTGTTATCTGTGAAAATTATATTAGTATAAACTATCAAAGGTACAATTATCCTGATATTGCAACATATACAACCGGCTTCAATCCATTAATAATTGTGTTTGCTAAGTTTCCTACAGCTGTAAGAATGAAAGTTTCAATGTATTTGCGGAATGGGAAAAGGATAAATTTTAAAGTTTACGAAACAAAGAATGTTCAATACCTAAACAATACCTTTAAATATCACAATATTCCAAAGGTTTAAAATCTCAATCCATGTTTCATACTTGATTTTATTTTAAATAAGAATTATAATAATAGAACTAATTTAAGGAAAGAGGTGCGAAAATCACCCACTGGTCCGCAGCCGTTAAAGTCGGAATGCTTAATTTAGTTGGTAGTACTTACGAGACTAGGAGATTTTTTATGGATAGTATTTTAACAAAAAAAGAAGAAGAACTTTCAAAAATTGGCATGACTTTACCGTTGTCGGTAATTAACGGTACAAAACCTGAAGATTCTGGTGTTCAAGCAAATATCAATTTGGTTGATAATTATTTGAAAAAACTTGATTGGAAGGTTAATGAAAATTCAAACATGTCTTATTCAATTCAAGGGTTGAATAATTACATAGCATCAGAAATCAGTAAAAATTACTGGTTGAACAAAATTTACCCTGTAAATATCAAAAATGCCCATGTAAACGGTGATATTCATATCCACGATTTGAATATTATATCTGTGTATTGTGTCGGTTGGGATTTGAAAGACCTTTTGATGGAAGGATTTAAAGGTGTTAAAGGAAAAATTGAATCGGCACCTGCAAAACATTTTCGTTCAGCTTTAGGACAAATTGTTAATTTCATGTACACAATGCAGGGTGAAGCTGCAGGAGCCCAAGCTTTTTCAAACTTCGATACGCTTCTTGCCCCGTTTATCAGATATGATAAATTGGATTTCAAGCAAGTTAAACAGGCCCTTCAAGAATTTGTGTTTAATATGAATGTACCGACGCGTGTAGGTTTTCAGACTCCATTCACAAATATCACAATGGACTTGACTGTTCCAAGCTATTACAAAGATTTAGGTGTAATAATTGGCGGGGACGTTCAAGATGCAACTTACGGTGAATTCCAAAATGAGCTTGATATCATTAACAAAGCATTTTTCGAAGTTATGATGGAAGGTGATAATTCTGGCAGAGTGTTCACTTTCCCTATCCCAACATACAATATTACAAAAGATTTTGATTGGGATAATAAAAATATTGAAGGGCTTTGGGAGATGACTGCAAAATACGGTATCCCATACTTTTCAAACTTTATAAATTCTGATATGTCACCGGAGGATGCCAGAAGCATGTGTTGCAGGCTTAGAATTGATAACCGCGAACTTGAGTATCGTGGCGGAGGGTTGTTTGGCTCAAATCCACTGACGGGTTCTGTTGGAGTTGTTACAATCAATTTGCCGAAAATTGCAGATAGAGCACAAACAAAAGCCGAATTTTTTGAAGCTTTGTCCGAAAAAATGGAAATTGCTAAAGAAAGTTTGGAAATTAAACGTAAACTACTCGAAAAATATACAGAACAAGACTTATACCCATATACAAAATTCTATTTGAGAGATATCAAATCAAGATTTGGGGTGTATTGGAAAAATCATTTCTCCACAATCGGACTTATCGGAATGAACGAAGCTTGTATAAACTTTTTAGGTGATAATATCGGTAGTTTCCGTGGCAAACAATTTGCACTTGAAGTTATGGACTTTATGAGAGCAAAAATCATCGATTTTCAAAAAGAAACAGGAAATAATTATAACTTGGAAGCTACTCCCGGTGAAGGTACATCATATCGACTTGCGAAAATGGATAAGAATAAAAAATATACGTATTTTACAAATTCAACACAATTACCTGTTGATTATACAGATGATATTTTTGAAGTGCTTGACCATCAAGACGATTTACAAACAAAATATACAGGTGGAACTGTTGTCCACATTTTTGCAGGTGAAAGAATCTACGATCTTGATACTATGAAAAATCTTGTTAAAAAGATTTGTAATAACTATAAATTACCGTATTTTACTTTTTCACCGACATTCAGTACATGCCCTGAGCATGGTTACGTTGCAGGTGAACATTTTAAATGTCCTAAATGTGGCAAAGATTGTGAAGTATATTCAAGAGTTGTTGGCTATATCAGACCTGTTTCACAGTGGAATAAGGGTAAAAAAGTTGAATTCACCGAAAGGAAAACTTTTGACTTATGCAAATAGGCGGATTACAAAAGACGTCCCTTTTAGATTATCCTAAAAAAATCAGTGCTATTGTTTTTACAAAAGGTTGTAATTTCAAATGCGGGTACTGTCATAATCCGGAGCTTTTTTCAAATGAAACCTCTTCAATTTCTGAGGAGGTTTTGTTTGAGTTTTTGCAAACAAGAATAGGGAAACTTGACGGAGTTGTAATTACGGGTGGGGAACCTACGCTACAAAAAGATTTGCCTGAATTTATAAAAAAAATTAAAGATTTAAAATTCTTGGTAAAACTTGATACAAACGGAACTAATCCTATTATGTTAGAACAACTTTTGAAAAATAATCTGCTTGATTATGTCGCAATGGATATAAAAGCTCCGATTGAAAAATATAGGGTTATAACGAATTCTGATATTGATACAAAAAAAATACACGAGAGTATCAACTTGATTTTGCAATCTAAAATTGGTTATGAATTTAGAACGACCGTTGTGAAGGAACAACTAGAAATTGCGGATTTTGAAAAAATCGGGCAACTTATAAAAGATGCCAATACTTACTATTTGCAACGCTTTTTGCCGACAAAAACGTATGACAAATCGTTTGTTAATATGCATACGTATTCTGACGAGGAATTCAGTTGCATAAAACAAATCCTTCAAAAATATATAAAAAATGTTTTTGTCAGGGGCTAGATTCCTCTCATCAAATCGGAGAGTTTAGTTTCTTTTTTACGTTCTTTTTTGTTGTGGGTAGGGGCTTGTATTTCTGCACCTTCTTTGAATTGGGATAAACCTACTTTCATTGATGAATCTGTAGAAAATATGCCTTTGAAAAATGTCATTATTTCGTCCATTATATCGTCCTTAATTTTTGTTCACTTGTATTATATATTAAATTCTTAAAAATTCAAAAATCATTATACTTTATGCTATATTGGAATTACAAGGACTAAACAGATGAATTTTAATTCAAATTTAAAAACAATTGATGAAGAAAATTTTCAAACAGCGTTGAATCTTTATAATGAAGATTTAAAGCATACAGAATTGATTGAATTGATTCGTTCAAATTCTGTGGTGAATAAGCAGGTTGCTGTTTTGAAGCTTGAAGGGATTAAATCAGAAAGTGAAGCTCAATTGCTTGTCGATAATTTGACAGGGCAGGATGGCAAAGTTAGAGAAGCTGTTTCTTTCAAATTGAATGAGTTTATGGCAAATCCTCAGTTCATAAAATATTTTCAAAATTCTAATAATTCACATGTATTTTTGATGAGTTCAATGGATATAAACGGAAATATATGTAGAAATACTATTTCTGCAATATGTCATCTCAAAAGTAGCCATGCCTTTTGTATAAATTTGGCGCAAGAGCTTGTTACAGTTATAAATGCGCTTGTTGAAAAGATTGAAACTTTTGTTCTACAGGATGGTAAATATAAGGTCAATAAAGAAATATTCAAGCTATACTGGGCGTTAGAGGTTATGTATGAATTTGTTGACTTTATTTCATTAAGTGATATAAAATCTATATTACGGAGAGTTATTAAGGTTGAGGATTATACAATAAGAGAGAAAGCTGCAAAAATTCTTACAAAAGATTTTCAAGATGCAGATTTACAAAGCCTAAAAGAAAAACTTAAACTTGATAAGAACTACTATGTAAGGAGGTTTTGAAGAGTTATATAAAGTTTTGTAAAGCTTTTAATAAAAAATATATACTCCGTACGCAATTTTTCATTCCTAAATTTCTTTATATAAATGTAAGGGATAATTCAACAGGGAAATTAAAAGGAGATACGACAATGGCAAGAGTACTTATTTCAATGCCGGAAAGATTTTTAACAGAAATCGACCAAGTTGCAGGGAATGAAAACAGAACAAGATCAGAATTAATCAGAGAAGCATTAAGAACTTATATGTATAGAAATCAAGTTCGTAACTCTCAAAAGGCTATTAAAAATGCCGAATTGATAGATGCAATGCTTGGCTAGGTTGATTTCAAACAAAGGTAAAATTGGGGAAAACGAAAAGGACTGGGGAAAAATGGAAGACTATCAAATGTCAACACTTGAAGAATACTTCGATATATTAGATAAAGAAAACAGAGAACGCTCAAAACTAATTGCACAATCTCTTGTTAAGTATCTTCAAAAAACAAAAGAAACAAAATATGATTCGTTAAAGAAAGCTGAAAACGAATAGGTCAAGGCTCAATCAGGTACAAAATTTGGTAAAAAAATAGGGAAAATTAAAAAATCTGGGGAAAAATTGGTTATTAAAAAAGAGACTTTTTAAAAGTCTCTTTTTTAATGCCAATAATTTTATTGCAACAAAAAAGCTTTGAAATTTCTTTCAAAGCTTTTTTTAAGTTTGTGAATTCGTTTTTTGTTATTTGATAATTTTATCAACAACGCCGGCACCAACTGTGTGGCCACCTTCTCTGATAGCGAATCTCATACCTTCTTCAATAGCAACCGGTGCGATAAGTTCAACTTCCATTACAACGTTATCACCAGGCATTACCATTTGACCTTCAAATTTAATTGAACCAGTTACATCAGTTGTTCTGATGTAGAACTGAGGTCTGTATCCAGGGAAGAATGGAGTATGACGTCCACCTTCTTCTTTAGTCAAAACGTAAACGTTTGCTGTGAAGTTAGTGTGCGGATGAATTGAACCAGGTTTTGCTAAAACTTGACCACGTTCGATGTCAGTTTTATCAATACCACGAAGCAATGCACCGATGTTGTCACCTGCTTGACCTTGGTCAAGAGATTTTCTGAACATTTCAACACCTGTTACTGTAGTTTTCTTAGTTTCGCCTAAACCAACTAATTCAACATCATCACCAACTTTAACGATACCACGTTCTACACGGCCTGTAGCAACAGTACCACGACCTGTAATTGAGAAGATATCTTCAATTGGCATCAAGAATGGTTTGTCTAAATCACGTTTTGGTTCAGGGAAGTATGAATCGATTGCATCCATCAAATCCCAGATCTTATCAACCCATTGGTCTTGACCTCTTTGGATTGAAGGGTTAGCTTGAACTGCTTCTAAAGCTTTCAAAGCTGAACCTCTGATGAACGGAATGTTGTCGCCATCAAATTCATAAGAAGTTAATAATTCTCTAACTTCCATTTCTACTAAATCTAATAATTCAGCATCATCAACCATATCGCATTTATTCAAGAATACAACGATATTTGGAACACCAACCTGTTTTGCTAACAAAATGTGTTCACGAGTCTGAGGCATAGCACCATCAGTCGCTGCAACTACCAAGATTGCTCCGTCCATTTGAGCTGCACCTGTAATCATGTTCTTTACATAGTCAGCGTGGCCCGGGCAGTCAACGTGCGCATAGTGTCTTGTTGCTGTTTGATATTCTACGTGAGCGGTAGAGATAGTAATACCTCTTGCTTTTTCTTCAGGAGCAGCATCGATTTCATCAAATTTTTTCAATTCTGCTTGTCCTGCTGCAGCCAATGTTGCTGTAATAGCTGCTGTTAATGTTGTTTTACCGTGGTCAACGTGGCCAATTGTGCCTACGTTAACGTGTGGTTTGGTTCTTTCGTACTTTTCACGTGCCATGAGATTAATCTCCTTTTTCTTTATACTACATACTATTTTGGTTTTAAGCCATATACTTTTTTATATTATGATACTCAATATTGTTTGTCAAGAAGAAATGTGATAAAGGTATTGATGATTGAATGTCCGAAAGCTTTAGAATATCTATGCTTTCTGACATTCAATCTATACCTTCAATTTATTCTTCTGTAGATTCTTCGGATTCTTCAGAAGGAGCTTCTTTTTCGATATCTTCTTCATCCAATTCTTGTTGATTCATTTCTTCTGCTATTTCTTCATTTATTTCTTCTGAATCAAACTTGTCTTCAGTTTCTTGAGAGTCTTCTTCTGTATAATTTTTAGCATTTTCTTCTTCTGCTTTTTCCATTTGAGAAACAGATTTGATATCTATTTTCCAGCCTGTCAATTTATGTGCAAGTCTTACGTTTTGACCTTCACGACCGATAGCGAGAGAAAGTTGATCGTCAGGAACAACAACCATTGCTTCATGAGAATATTCATCATCTGCCAATATGTCAACTGATACAACTCTTGCAGGTGATAAAGCGTTTACAATGTATTCAACAGGATCTTCAGAGTATCTTACGATATCAATTTTTTCGTTCTTTAATTCGGAAACGATAGTTTGAATTCTTGAACCTCTAGGTCCGATACATGCCCCAACGCAATCAACTTCAGGATCATTTGACCAAACTGCAATTTTTGTTCTGTATCCGGCTTCACGTGAAATTGATTTGATTTCAACGATTCCGTCTTCAATTTCAGGAACTTCAAGTTCAAAAAGTTCTCTTACGATTTCAGAGTGCGCATGAGAAACGATTACTTGAGGTAATCTGGTTGTTTCTTTTACGTTCAAAACAAAAACTCTGATTCTGTTACCAGGTTTG
>JALCDS010000003.1 GCA_022641775.1 Clostridiaceae bacterium | reverse complement strand
AAGATGCTTCAAACCAAGAACGCATCGACAATTTGATGATTACACTTGACGGAACCGAAAATAAATCACGCCTTGGCGCAAACGCAATACTCGGAATATCTTTGGCAATTGCAAAAGCGTCATCAATTGCATGCAAAATGCCATTATACAGATATCTCGGTGGAATCAACGCTTGCACACTCCCTGTTCCAATGCTAAATATCATAAACGGCGGAGTTCACGCAGATAACAACATTGATTTTCAAGAATTTATGATAGCACCTGTCGGAGCCGGTAATTTTCAAGAAGCAATTCAAATGGGTTCAGAAGTTTTTCACACACTCAAAGAAGTTTTGCGTGAGCGCAACCTTGTAACCGCAGTAGGCGACGAAGGAGGTTTTGCTCCGAGTTTAGCATCCAATGAGGAAGGTATTGAAGTTATCCTAGAAGCAATTGAACGTGCAGGATTTTCAACAGAAGACATAAAAATATGTATTGACGTTGCAGCATCAGAATTTTATGAAAACGGAAAATACACACTTTCTGGAGAAAAGAAAATTTTTACAAATGAAGAAATGATAGAATTTTTAGCAAAATGGGTTGATAAATATCCTATAATTTCTATTGAAGATGGAATTGCCGAACAAGATTGGGAAGGCTGGGAACTTTTAACAAAAAAACTCGGCGAAAAATGCCAAATTGTAGGCGACGATTTGTTCGTAACAAATACAAGAAGACTTGCAGAAGGAATCCGACGCTGTGTGGCAAATTCTGTTTTAATCAAAGTTAATCAAATAGGAACTCTATCTGAGACCCTTGATGCTATTGCAATGGCGCATGCTGCAGGATATACAGCAATAACCTCTCACCGTTCCGGAGAAACAGAAGATACCTTCATTGCAGATTTGGCTGTTGCAACAAATTGCGGTCAAATAAAAACAGGGTCTTGCTCTCGTTCTGACAGAATTGCAAAATACAACCAATTGATAAGAATTGAACAAGAACTCGGAACTGCTGCAAAATACTTGGGATTACAAGCATTTAGTGCTGAAAAACAAAACTGTTGTCAATCTTTCAGATAATTTACGGTCTGTATTTTTCATAGAATTCGTTCGGTAATTCTCTAATTGGATTGTACATTTCAGCTATTTCATCCTGTTCAAATTTTGTACGGGCTTGCATAATATTTGAAAAGCCTTCTTTTTCAATTTTATGCAAACAATAAGGATTGCATCTGCAATGTTCTCCTTCGGTTGAAGAAGAACGACTACAACCACCTTTACATGTTGAAGCGTATTCACATTCTTTGCAATATCCTGTCAACATTGAACAAGAAAACTTTCTATTGTAATAAAAAGAATTTTCATCATTCCAAATATCAATAAGAGAGCGTTCTCTAATGTTTCCTTCAATAAATTTATCCAATTGTTGAGATAAACAACCTCTAATAGTTCCATCGCTACCTATTCCAAGTACACTCAACCCGGCTTGACAACCTTTCCACTCATGTTGAATCGATTTTGCTAATTCGCTCATATAACCGGCAACATCTGCACCTGTAACATAAATATTATTAGAATATTTTACTTTAGTATCCCTGATAAATTTTGCAATTTCAAAAAATTGGGCTTCTGTTATCATTGCTTCTTTAGGCATCCTGCCTATAAAATCAGCATATTGAATTTGCCAATATCTTACGCCTAAACATAATAATAAATTGTGACAAATTTTAGGAAAAGTGCAAAAATATTTATGTTCAATACTTATAATACATGTGAAACTTTTTAAGGAGGTTATATGTCTGAAGATTTTGGAATAGGTAATAATTTTGATAAGCAATGGCAAGATGCTAAAAAGGATTTACAAAACGCTGGGAATCCAAAACCTAGCAATGCAGAAATCATTGCACAAATGAAAAAATTTGATACAAGCAATAATACTAATATTAAAGGATACACATTTGAACATTCTAGTACAAAAGCAAATGCTCAAAGTGCTCCGACGAATCCGACTACTCCAACAAACCCGACGACGCCGGATCCAACGACTCCAAATCCGACAACACCGGATCCTACAACACCAAATCCAACTACTCCGGATCCAACCACTCCGGATCCAACAACGCCAAACCCGACGACTCCGGATCCTACAACACCTGACTCGACAACTCCAACTCCAACGCCAACTCCAACAGATGGTGGTGGCAGCTCAGAAATATTATATGGAGTACCTCCTGAAGTAACAGATCCGACTACTCCAACTCCAACATCAACAAATGGTGGTGGCAGCTCAGAAATACTATACGGCGTCCCTCCAGAAGTAACAGATCCAACTCTTCCGACTCCAACGTCAACAGATGGTGGTGGCGGAGCAGAAACTTTGTACGGAGTACCTCCTGAACTAACAGGCATTAACAAAGGACCTACACAAGAAACTCCAACTGATAAGCCTAAATATAAAAAAGTATTATTCAAACAAGGAGAAGAAATTCCTAAAAACGCAATTCATGTTACAGGAAACATTTATATAATAAAAAATGAAGAATAAAATAGTTTAAAAGCTAAAAAAAGAGATAGATTAATATCTATCTCTTTTTTTTATTATATTTTACAAAACTAAGCGTTAACTAATTCTTTGCTTTTTTCCAAAGCAAGAGTTTGAGTTGTAATATCACAAACAGAACTTGGTCCAAAGTATTGAATAGCACCAGGGAATAAATATCTGTCATTTAGTGCCCAGTCTTCTCTATTATCTTGTAATTTTTTGAATACAGGTCCATTTAGTTCAACTAGAGCCTTTTTAATTACAGGCTTCATTTCACCATTTCTGCGTTCCATGTTCATCATCATAGTTAAAGGAACGCCTCCGGCAACCCATTCACTTGCAGGTGATGTCAAATTCTTAACTGATGACAAATAACCTGTTAAACCGAAACTGATAAGTGCATAAGCATTATAACCCAATGAATAGCAGTAATCAGCATCAAAGTTTGATGGGAATGCACATCTGCCTTCATATCCGAAGAAGTGCGCTTGTGTTGAGAATTTTCCGATATATTCACCTTGAGATTTCAACTCTTCAAGGCGAGATTTAATCATAGCAATCAACAATTTTTCCGTTTCGATTTTTGAAACTTGAACATTGCCGTGCGGATCTCTATCCATTAATAATTGACTCTTAATCAACGCCGGAAGTGATTCATAAACTTCTGCATTCTTATCATCAAGTCTGTTTTCTACAACATCAAATTTTTCACGTGTACTTGTTGTATTTGTGAAAGCAGGATCTTGTTCCAAATCTTTCATAATATCATTCAAGTTTGCAATCATTGTTTTCATTTCAGGAATAAATTCGATTAGACCTTCCGGAACAACAACAATACCAAAGTTTTTACCCATATTAGCACGTTTTACAATGATTTCTGTCATATATTCAATAATTGAATTTAATGACATTTTATTTTGTTCAACTTCTTCTGATATCAAAGTAATATTAGGTTGAGTTTGAAGTGCAGCTTCTAATGCAACGTGAGACGCACTTCTTCCCATAATTTTTACAAAGTGCCAATATTTTTTAGCTGAATTTGCATCACGTTCAATATTTCCGATTAATTCACCGTAAGTTTTTGTTGCAGTATCAAAACCGAAAGAAATTTCAATTTGGTCATTTTTCAAATCGCCATCAATTGTTTTCGGGCAACCGATAACTTGAATATTAGCATTATGTTTTACAAACCATTCTGCAAGCATTGCAGCATTTGTATTTGAATCATCACCACCAATAATTACAACAGCAGAAATGTTCAATTTTTTACATACCGCCCAAGATTTTTGGAATTGTTCTTCTGTTTCCAATTTTGTTCTGCCTGAACCGATAATATCAAATCCGCCTGTATTTCTGTAAGCATTAATAAATTCATCATCAAATTCAACATATTTACCGTCAATAATTCCTGAAGGACCACCTAAAAAACCGTAAAGTTTATTAGATGAATTTGATTGTTTCAAAGCATCATAAAGTCCTGCAATAACGTTGTGTCCGCCAGGAGCTTGTCCACCGGATAGAATTACACCAACATTTGTTTGAGAAACACTTCTTGAAGCACCTGAATTAAATGTTACAACAGGTTTTCCATAAGTATTTGCAAATAATTTTTGAATTTGTGCTTGATCAGCAACAGATTGAGTTGCACTACCTTCAGTCATCTCAAGTGAATTTACACCATTTGATAAACTTGTAGGAAGTTTCGGTTGATATTTCAATCTTTCTGATTGAAGCGGTGATAAGTTTTTCATATATATTCCCTCATATTCTTGTACTACTACAAGCAAAATCCTATCACAAAAGCATAAAAAATAAAATAAAAAAAAGCTATGTACTTCGAGGTGCATAGCTGTTGATTAGGGATATGTGTATCTTAGTCTCTAAGGAGTATAGTTGTATAATATCAAATTGTTTTTTAAATTAAATCATACATTTTTATGATGTTTGGAAAATGCGAATAAAAATTGTGAAACTTTGTAAAACTTTGTTACATGAGTAGCATAATTTTATTTTAGGAGTTATAATACATTCAAAGCAAGATAATGAGGCATGTTTTATGAGAATTCCAAGAATTACACTGAGCAATTACAATACCGGAAGATACAGTTCGTTCGGTCAGTATATTCACCCGGGTCATAAGATTACACAAATAGACAAAATAGAAGATTATGATGAAGATGAAGAAGCTGCACGTCGTGCAGACCCGGATTATCCTGAAGGATATTTTGACAGACCTAGAATCCATCCTCAAGGACGTGATTATATTCCGCCTGAACATCCTGAACGTTATATTTTCAACAAACCACCTGAAAGTACTATAGACAATGATGAATATGACGATGACGATGATTACTATCCTGACAAATCTCGAGGAGAATCTGAAGCCGCTTTGGAAGCAGTTCTCACAATCAATAGCGACCAAATATATTAGTTTTAATAATCCGAATCTAAGTAATATTTAAAAACGAAAGCCACATGACTTTCGTTTTTTGCATATTTTTGCTATTATTGCTCATAAGGACAAATATAGGGATATTTAAAATGTTTGACAGTTTATCTGAAAAATTACAAAATATAATACGTGATAAAGAATTAACCCAAGACAATATGCAAGATGCTTTGCGTGAAATCAGACGAGCATTATTGGAAGCGGATGTCAATTTGCGTGTTGTAAAAAGCTTTATCTCTTCAATAAAAGATAAAGCCGAAGGCGAAAATATAGTTCAGGGAGTAAATCCTTCAGAACAGTTGATTAAAATTGTGCATGATGAACTTGTCACATTACTAGGAAAAGAATTATCCCCTTTAGATTTGAGCGGAAATCCTAATATTATAATGATGTTGGGACTTCAAGGGTCAGGGAAAACTACATCAAGCGCAAAACTTGCCGTAAAATTAAAAAAGGATGGAAAAAACCCATTACTTGTTGCATGTGACGTATATCGTCCGGCAGCAATCTCACAATTACAGACTCTTGGTAAAGAAATTGAAACTGAAGTCTTTACAATAGAAGGTTCTACTGACGTTCAAAATATCGTACAATCTGCAATAACTTATGCAAAAGAAAACAATTATACAAATATAATTCTTGATACCGCAGGGCGGTTACAAATTGATACTGATATGATGGCAGAATTGTTGCTAATTGACAGAATCTTTTCTCCGCAAGAAAAATTACTTGTAATTGATGCAATGACAGGTCAAGAAGCAGTTCACGTTGCAGAAAACTTTGATGCGCAACTCAATATAACAGGATTGGTTCTAACAAAACTCGATGGTGATAGCCGTGGTGGTGCAGCTTTGAGTATTGTACATTGTACCGGCAAACCTGTAAAACTCACAGGTACCGGTGAAAAATTAAATGCGCTAGAAGATTTTTATCCTGAACGTATGGCAACAAGAATTCTCGGAATGGGGGATATTGTATCACTTGTTGAACGCGCGCAGGAAGTTTTTGATGAAAAACAAGCCCTTGAAATGCAAGAAAAAATGCAAAAAGCAGAATTCTCATTCAATGACTTTTTAAAAATGCAAAAACAAATGAAAATGTTTGGCTCAATGGATCAAATTTTAGGAATGTTACCCGGTGTAAATATCGGTAAAGATGATAGAGACAAAATTTCTCATGAGAGCGAAAAACAATTCAAAAGAATAGAAGTTTTTATACAGAGCATGACCCCTGAAGAACGTGATAATCCGGAACTGATGAACACAAGTCGTCGCAAACGTATTTCTCAAGGATGCGGAATGGATTTGGCAGAAATCAACACTTATGTAAAACAGTTTGAACAAATGCGCAAAATGATGAAGGGTATGAACGACATGAAAGGCATGATGGGAAAATTTGGCGGAAAAACAAGTAAATTTGCCATGCAAAAAGCAATGTCTATGATGAAAAAATTCAAATAACGGAGATAAAAAAATGAAAATCGATAAAATTTCACAAACACAACAAAACCAAATAAACAGAATATCACAATTAAAAAATGAATCTATATTTTCATATTTTAGTGGTTCTTATAAAGAACATGTAAGAGCCAAAAAAGCTTACGCAACAGAGGCAATAAAAGATTTTCAATTGACAAAACAAGCAAAAGGCGCTTCGTTTCAAAATATCTCATTGTTTAGCAAAACCGGAATGAGAATAGCATTATTTATGATTTTGGACAAGTTAAGAATAAAATCTCCTGCCGAAAAACAATTCAATAAATTTGCAAAAGCTGAAAGAGCGCTCCAAAAATATTCTAAATATGTAAAAGCTTAATCGTCTTCAAGACTCAAAACAGCCATAAATGCTTCTTGCGGAATTTCAACTCTTCCGACAGATTTCATACGTTTTTTACCTTTTTTCTGTTTTTCAAGAAGTTTACGTTTACGCGTGATATCACCGCCGTAACATTTGTCTAATACATCTTTTCTCATAGCTTTTATATTTGTTCTGGCAATTACTCTTCCGCCTATTGCAGCCTGAACAGGAACTTCAAACAACTGACGAGGAATAATTTCTTTTAATTTTGTTGTCAATTTTTGACCGATATAAAATGCATTATCTTCATGACAAATCACAGAAAGCGCATCAACAACTTCTCCGGCAAGCATTACATCAAGTTTTACAAGTTTTGAACGTTTGTAATCTTTAAATTCATAATCCATACTTGCATAACCTTTGGTTCTGGATTTTAATTGATCATAAAAATCAGTAATAACTTCATTCAACGGAATTTCATAATCCAAGCTGACTCTTGTTTTATCCAAATAAGACATATTAATAAAAATTCCGCGTTTACCTTGTGATAATTCCATCAATGTCCCGACGTATTCTTCAGGCGTAATCAATTGAACTTTTACATAAGGTTCTTCAATATAATCTACAACTTGTGACTGCGGAAGATTTGCCGGATTGTCTATTTCCAACATTTCTCCATTAGTTTTATAAACTTTATAAACAACTGATGGTGCCGTTGTAACAAGTGAAAGCCCGTATTCACGTTCCAATCTTTCTTGAGCGATTTCCATATGGAGCATACCTAAAAATCCGCAACGGAATCCAAAACCAAGAGCAGATGACGTTTCAGGTTCAAATGTTATACTACTGTCGTTAAGTTTTAATTTTTCTAAAGCTTCTTTTAAATCACCATAATCTTCGTTATCAACAGGATACATGCCTGAAAAAACCATCGGAAGAGCTTCTTTATATCCGGGAAGCGGCTCTGAGGCAGGATTTTCAACATCTGTTAAAGTATCACCGACAAACCTCGTCAATTCTTTGATACTACCTGCAAAATATCCAACATCCCCACATGTAAGTTCATCCACAGGATGTCTATTTGGAGTTTGGTAACCCAACTCAACAACTTCATACTCTTTTTTATTAGCCATAAATTTTACTTTATCGCCGACTTTAATTTTACCATCCATTATTTTAAAATGGCATACAGTTCCCAAGTATTGATCATAAGCACTATCAAAAACCAATGCTCGAAGCGGTTTATCCGAATTATCAACAGGCGGAGGAATCAAATCAACTATTGCCTCTAAAACTTTATCAACACCCTCTCCTGTTTTAGCACTTACAGGAATTGCAAGTGAAGCATCTATCCCCAAGTCTTCTTCAATTTCTTGTCTTACACGTTCAACATCGGCTGACGGTAAATCAATCTTGTTTATTACAGGAATAATTTCCAGGTTTTGTTCTATTGCCAAAAATACATTTGCAAGAGTTTGAGCTTCAACACCTTGTGTTGCATCAACAATCAACAATGCACCTTCACAAGCGGCGAGTGAACGAGAAACTTCATAAGAAAAATCAACGTGCCCCGGGGTATCAATCAAATTTAATTCATAATCTTTGCCGTTTTTAGCTTTATAATTCATTCTTGCAGAATTAAGTTTTATGGTAATTCCACGCTCACGCTCAATTTCCATTGAATCCATAATTTGATTTTGCATATCACGACCTGCAACAGTACCTGTATCTTCAAGGAGTCTGTCAGCAAGTGTAGATTTTCCATGGTCAATGTGGGCAATTATACAAAAATTTCTTACGTTTTCTCTATATTTCATAATTTTGATTATACTTGAAACATAGAATAAGTAAAATCATAAATCTCCGCCACAAGCTTTATACAAAGTTGTATAATCAATCAAACGTTTCGCTTTGGCTTTAATTTTAGTTTGCTGAAGCCTGTCCGATTTTTCAATTTCCTGTAAAAGTTCCAAATTAGAAATAGTTCCATATTTCAATTTTCTTTCTGAATTTGATAATTTTTCTTTTTCCAAATTCATTTTGTTGTCAAGATTTTTATCAACATCAGTATCTGCATTTATTATACAGAGCGAAGTATTAACTTCTTTCACTGCAACAAGTCCTTTTTGGGTGTATTTTTCAAACAATGCATTATATTTATCTTTTTTAATCCTTAGATTTGCAAGTTTTACACCACCCCTAAACAAATCCTGAGTTGCACCTACCATCAGTGAAACTATTGAGTTATCCCAATTAAAAAAGTTTTTATGTGAAATCGTATTAAAAATCCAAGCTCCCGTTATTCCAAAGGACGGGAAAAATTCTTTTTTGGCAATTTTTGTATCAATTTGAGCTTTTTCCATTTTATATTCAATTTCTTTTATATCAGGTCTTTTAAAAATAACATCACTTTGAACATCTTCAGGAATTGTTTTTGTATATTCAAAGTTTTTCAAATTCCCACGCTCAATTTCATTTGTTCTATCAGAAGAAAGACCTATCAAAATTGCAAAATCATTCAAAACTGTTTGACGTTGCGCTGACAAATTTTTAAAAGTATTTTCATCTTCGACAAGTTCTTGATTTGAACTTCTTACCTCATCTAAAGTTGCAATTCCATATTGATATTTTAATTTAATTTTTTCTAATTGTTCACTTTGATTCTTTATTATATTTTCTTGAATTTTGATTAATTCATCATACTGTAAAATATTTATGTAGGCGGCTGAAACTTCACCCAACAAAGAAAGTTTTGCGCTTTTTTCTTCTGCTTTAACTGCCTCATATTCTTTTTTTACGGATTTTGTTTTGTCACGATTTTTTAGTAATAAATCAGGTTCATAAGCAAAAATAAACGGTAAAATAAACGAATTTTGCGATAATGAAAAATTATCCAATTTTGGAACACTAAAACCCAAATATGAAGCGTTCATCGTCAAAATAGGTAATTCTTTCCCAAATGAAGATTGAACTTCATGCCGGTATTCTTGAACTTTTGCAGTTATTTCTTTTATAGAATGATTTTCTTTAATTGCCATATCAACATATTTTGGCAAATAACAATCATTAAATGAATTGAAAAATTCCAAATTAATTTCATCCGCGTAACACGGCAATGTTAAAAATAGTATTACTGATACAAAAATAAATTTTTTCATAAATAAACCATATTCTTTTAATAATTTTTATAATATAATCAGGTAGGTACAATCGAATGGATATATTAGAGAAAGCTTTTAAAACACATAGCCTTAACCGTGATGAAATAATTTCACTTTTAAAAAGTGAGGATAAATCACTATTTTCTGTTGCAGACAAAGTTCGGGAAAAATATAAAGGAAATGAAGTTCATCTTAGAGGGTTAATCGAGTTTTCCAATATTTGTAAAAGAACTTGTAAATATTGCGGACTTCGCGGAGAAAATGAACATCTTGACCGCTATAGATTATCAAAAGAAGAAATTATTGATTTTGCTCGCAAGGGGAGTGAATACGGTTACAAAACAGTTGTTATGCAATCCGGTGAAGATGAAGTTTTTACAACAGAGTTACTCTGCGAAATCATAAAAGAAGTTAAAAAATTTGATTTAGCAATAACCTTGAGTATCGGCGAAAAAACATTTGACGAATACAAAGCATACAAATGTGCCGGTGCAGATAGATTTTTATTGAGAATTGAAACAACAGATGAAAATTTGTACCACCAAATGCACCCTAAAATGAGCCTTGAAAATCGCAAAAGATGCTTGAAAGACTTGCAGACTTTAGGTTATGAAACCGGCTCTGGGTGTCTTGTCGGGCTTCCTAATCAGACTATTGAATCTTTAGCAGATGACATTTTGTATTTTAAGGAAAATGATTTTGATATGCTAGGTGTCGGGCCTTTTATTCCAAACCCAAATACCCCACTTGCGCAAGCAAAAGGCGGAGATTTTTGGTTATCACTTAGAGTTATGGCAATAATCAGATTACTTTTACCTGATATTAATATTCCTGCAACAACAGCAATGGAAACACTAAACCCGAACGGCAGAATTATTGCACTCCAAAGTGGCGCAAACGTTGTGATGCCAAATATAACAGAGGGGGATTACAGGAAAAAATATGAAATTTATCCGGGAAAAATTTGCGTATCAGATACTCCAAATCATTGTAGACACTGTATTGAAGGCAAAATCACTTCAATCAGCAGAACAATCAGCAAAACATATGGGTTTAGGAATTAATTATGTGCTAAAATACGTTTATGATTGAATTTGAAAATATCAAAAATGAGAGTTTTATAAAATTTAAACAAAATTTAGGATTGAATTGGTCGTTTTCTGTTACCGGTTTGACCACAGTATTACGCTTGTTTTTGATTAAACAAATCGCTGAAATCACAAAGAAAAAAGTTTTATTTATAACCTCCTCTGAGCAAAATGCATTGAAATACAAAAATGATTTAGAAAAAGGATTTGATGTAACTTCTGAAATTATGCCGTTTCAAAATGTTTCAATGTACGAAAATATCAATATGAACTTTTATGATTATGCAGAACAAATAAGAGTTTTAAACTCAGCTCCAAATATTGTTATTTCGCCCGTAAAATCATTATTAGAAAAATTTCCGACAAAAGATTTTTTAAACAAATATAAAATAAATCTGAAAGTAGGAGAAGAAATTAATACAAAACAGTTTGCCCAACAACTTGTTAATATAGGTTATAAACGAGTTTCAATGGTCAGTGACATCTCTGAATTCAGTATCAGGGGAGATATTATTGATATATTTTCGCTTTCAGAGCATCCAGTCAGAATCGAGCTTTGGGGTGATGAAATTGTTGATATCAGATATTTTAATAACGAAACGCAAAAATCTATTGAAAAAATTAAAAATACAGAAATTTTACCGGTTTACAAATTTGTACTGCCTGAAACAAAAAACGAAGATGAATTGACTGATTATTCTGAAGTTCAGGTTTACCAAAATAATTATAATGATGACTTAGTAAGTATTTTAGATTATTTCAAAGATTATATTTTAGTTTTTGATGAAACCTCAGAAATTTATGCAAAATACCAATTTGTCGACAAAACTTATGAAGACCAACTTCAAGAAAATGTGAAACTAGAACTTATAAAGCAAATCACCGGCAGAAATCATTTTACTTATGATGAATTTATCCCAAAAATAGAAAAATTTGTAAAAATAGGATTTAATAATTTTATTGAAAGTGGAGATGAAGATTTTATTGAATTCAATTCTCAACCGATAAAACATTTTAACGCCGATTTAGATGAAATTGCCATTTTTATTGATTCCAAAAGTGATTATAAAATCACAATAGCAACGGATTACCCTGCTCGTGTTAAAGAAATTTTAAATGAACGTGAAGTATTTTTCGATATAAATTACACTTCTGCAATTTCCTCGAGCGGTACAATTCTGGAAGATTTCAAAGCTGTAATTTTAACAGATAGAGAACTTTTCAATAAAAGAAATAAAGAAATAACTTCTTCCAAACGCAGTTATTATAAAGAAAAACCTGAATATATCGAAAATATTAATGATATAAAACCCGGTGAATATGTTGTCCATAGTATTCATGGTGTCGGGATTTATCAAGGACTTACTCAACAAGAAATTGACGGACAACTCAAAGACTATTTGACAATTGAATACGCTGGCAAAGACAGACTCCATATTCCTGCAGAACAAGTCAACTTACTTTGCAGATATAGAGGCTCCGGTAATATAAAGCCGAAACTCTCGCATATGGGTGGTCATGATTGGGAAGCTACAAAAGCAAAAGTCAAAAAAGAAGTTGAAAAAATTGCATACGATTTACTCAGACTGTATGCAAGACGTAAAATGCAAACAGGTTTTCAGTTCGCACAAGATACACCATGGCAAAACGAGATGGAAGATGCTTTTGAATACACTGAAACGCCTGACCAGATGAAAGCAATACTTGATGTAAAATCCGACATGGAATCAGAAAGACCTATGGATAGATTGATATGCGGAGATGTAGGATTCGGCAAAACAGAAGTTGCAATGCGCGCGATATTTAAAGCCGTAACTTGCGGGAAACAAGTTGCCGTCGTTGTTCCGACAACAATTTTAGCTTTACAGCATTACCAAACAATGTCAGAAAGATTCAAGCCTTTCGGAATTGATGTTGAACTTCTATCAAGATTCAGAAGTCCAAAAGAACAACATGAAACATTGAAAAAGCTTGCTCTTGGTACTTGTGAAGTTGTAATCGGAACTCACAGACTTCTTCAAGATTCTGTCCATATCAAGGATTTAGGACTTTTAGTAATTGATGAAGAACACAGATTTGGAGTTCGTCATAAGGAAAAATTAAAAGAAATGAGAGAAAATGTTGATATTATAACTATGTCAGCCACTCCAATTCCTCGAACTCTTTATATGTCACTATCGGGCATCAAGGACATGTCTATCATTAACACTCCGCCAAAAAACAGGCTTCCTATAAAAACTTTTGTCGGAGAATTTAATGAACCTATGGTTAAAAATGCAATAGTTCATGAAATGGATAGAGAAGGTCAAGTTTTCTATCTGTATAACAGAGTTGAAACAATTTTAGATTTCAAGCATAAACTTCAGGAACTTGTACCTAATGCAAGGATTGCCGTAGGACATGGGCAAATGGATGAAAAAGAACTTGAACAAGTTATCGTAGATTTTTCAAACCATGAGTATGATGTACTTTTAGCTACAACAATTATTGAAAACGGAATTGATATTCCGAATGCAAACACAATGATTGTTCATAATGCAGACAAATTCGGACTTGCACAACTTTATCAACTCAGAGGACGTGTAGGACGAAGTGAGCGTCAGGCATATTGCTATTGTTTCTATACAAAATCCAAGAACATGACACGTGAAGCCATTCAAAGATTAAAAGCAATAAAAGAATTTACGACACTAGGAAGCGGATATCAAATAGCCCTTCGTGATGTTGAAATCAGAGGAGTCGGAAACATATTAGGTACAAAACAACATGGACACATGGTAAACGTCGGATTTGATACATATTGCGAATTGTTGGATGACACAGTTAAGGAACTTCAAGGAGAACACGTTGAAAAAACAACTCCGACAATTGTTGATATTAATGTAACAGCTTACATACCTGATGTTTTGGCAGGTTCAAGTGATATGAAAATGACCGAATATAAACGACTCGCGGATGTAAAATCAGAACAAGAATTGGATTATATAACAGAAACATGGAAAGACAGGTTCTCAAAACCGCCTGAATGTGTAGAAAATTTGATTAAATTAATAAGATTGAGACTCCTTGCAACAAGTTTAAAAATATCCTTGATTCGCGAAACTCAAGACAACATAAGAATTTACACTCCTTATTCAAATATGGAATGGCATTTGATTCAAAAGGAACTTCCATCCCATATTCTAAAACGCATAAGATTTACTGTGGCACCAAAATCATGCACTGATGGCGCATCAATTCTTTTGCTTAACAATTCTTATTTAAAGTTTGATGAAATATTTAACATTTTAACCGATTTGTTCTATTATATAAACAAAGTAAGCAATGAATACACAAAATAAAAGAAAGAGAGTATTTATGAGAGGTAAAAAATTATTAGCAACCGTTGCAGTATCAATGCTTTTGTTCTCAGGTTGCGGATTAAGATCCGGTGAAGCAATTATCAAAGTAAATAATACCAAAATCACCAGAGGTCAATTCGATGACATGTTCAAGGTTCAAGCAAACAACTCAACATTTGCTCAAATGGGGATTTCAATCACTAAGGACAAAAACCCGTTTATGTACTATTTAATTCAGGAAAGAGTTACAAATGACTTAATCGTTAATGCTCTTTTAGATGAAGAACTTGCAAAACGTGGAATTAAAATTTCTAAAGATGAAGTAAATGCAGAAATCAAAAATATCGTAGACAGAGTTGGTGGTAAAGCTCAATTAAGCAAGATTTTGAAAGACAATAAAATTTCACAAACTCAATTCAAAAATGATATGGAAAAATCTGTAAGAATGAAAAAATTAGTAGAACAACTTGGGGTAAAACCAACTACTGATGCTGAAGCTAAAAAGTTCTATAATGAACACCCTCAACAATTCAAATATCCTGATAAGGTTAGAGCTTCTCATATTCTTATTTCTGCAAATCCAACAGAAATTGCAGAAAACTTGAAAAAAGATATCAGATATAAAAATGCAACTGAAGCTGAAATAACTGCAAAAGTTAACGAAGAACTTGCAAAAAAACAAGCTAAGGCAAACGAAATTTTGGCTGAAGTAAAGAAAGATCCAACACAATTTGCTAAGATTGCAAAAGAAAATTCTGAAGATACAACAACAGCAAAACATGGTGGAGATTTAGGTTTCTTTGCTGCAAAAGAAATGGTTCCGGAATTTTCAAAAGCAGCATTTGCTATGAAGCCTAATACTATAAGCAACAAACCTGTAAAATCTCAATACGGATATCATATTATTATGGTAACAGACAGAATGGCTGCAGGTACTGAACCATTCGCTAAAGCTGCTCCAAATATCAAGGCTTATCTTGATAACCAAAACGGTGTAGCTGCAGTTGACAAATTGACTGAATCATTGAAAAAACAAGCTAAAATTGAATACTTAGATGATGAATTCAATCCAAAAACAGTCAAAAAAGGTATTCAAACAGAAATGAATATGGCTCCTCAAAGAGCTAAAGCCGCTAAAGAAGACGCAGCTAGAAAATCCAAATAGGATTTTTAATAATAAAAAAGAGGGTAATTGATGTTACCCTCTTTTTTTTACGTTTTTATGCAATAATAAACATGTTCAACTAATAGAAAGGATTTTTTATGAAAGGAATAGTACTTGCAGGCGGAGCGGGAACAAGATTGCATCCATCGACCATAGCGATATCAAAACAACTTTTACCGATTTATGACAAACCTATGATTTATCATCCGATTTCAGTCTTAATGCTAGCAGGTATAAAAGACATCCTTATTATTTCCACTCCTCAAGATTTGCCGAATTTTAAAATTTTACTTGGGGATGGTCATCAGTTCGGTGTAAAATTTTCATACAAAGAACAACCTTCACCGGATGGTTTGGCACAGGCCTTTATTCTTGGGGAAGAATTTATAGGCAATGATGACGTCGCTCTTGTACTTGGCGACAATATTTTTTATGGTTCAAAATTTTCAGAAACATTACAAAATGTTGTAAAAAATACGGCAGATAAAAAAGGTGCTACGGTATTCGGTTATCAGGTCAAAGATCCGCAAAGATTTGGTGTAGTTGAATTTGATAAAACCGGAAAAGTTCTATCTTTGGAAGAAAAACCTCAAAATCCAAGATCTAATTATGCAGTAACAGGTTTATATTTCTATGATAATAGCGTTGTAGAATATGCAAAAAATTTAAAACCATCTGCCAGAGGCGAACTTGAAATTACGGATTTGAACAAAATTTATTTAAATAAAGGAAATTTAAAAGTTGAACTCTTGGGCAGAGGCTTTGCATGGCTCGATACAGGAACACACAAATCGCTTTTACAGGCAGGACAATATGTTCAAACTATAGAAGAAAATCAGGGAATAAAAATTGCATGCTTAGAAGAAGTTGCATACCGCATGGGATTTGTAACTAAAGAAGAATTGAAAAAACATATATCTCATTACAAAAACAATGAATACTTCAACTATGTTGCAGCTATGATAAAATAGCCTTAAACTCGGCCATATATATCTTCATATCTGATAATATCATCTTCAGAAAGAATATCGCCTTTTTGAATTTCTATAATTTCTAAATCTTCATCATGAGGATTTTGGAGTGAGTGTATTTCTTTCACTGCAATATCAACACTCATACCAGGTTCAAGTTTATGAATTTCTTTTCCCAAAAGAACATCTGCTTTACCTGATAATAAAACCCAATGCTCGCTTCTATAATTATGAGATTGAACAGAAAGTTTTTGTCCCGGATTAACGTGGATAATTTTTGATTGAAAACCCTTACCTTCTGCAATAACCTTGTAAAATCCCCAAGGTCTATATACTTTTTTGTGAACAAAATGCGTATTATCATGTTGCTTTTTCAATGTTTCATAAATTTTCTTTACATCTTGAGTTTTATCTTTATGACATGCCAAAATAGCATCTTCAGTTTCTACAATAACCGTATTTTCTAAACCTATTGTTGCGACGAGTTTTGAAGATGAATATACGTATGAATTTTTTGAACCTTCGTCCAATACATGTCCGATAAAGACATTCCCATTTTCATCTTTTTTACTTGTATCATAGATTGATTTCCAAGAACCCAAATCGTTCCAATCACTCTCCAACTTTACCAAAGCAATTTTATTTGATTTTTCCATAACTGCATAATCAATTGAAATATTAGGCATTTTTTCAAATTCAACATAAGGTATTTCAGAAGATTTTGAAAAATCAATATTTCCCATAATTTTATAGATTTCAGGAGTCAAAGCTTGAACTTCTTTTAATAAGGTAGATGCTTTAAACATAAAAATACCGCTATTCCAATAATATGCACCATTTGCCAAATATTCTTCAGCAGTTTTTTCGTCCGGCTTTTCGACAAACTCTTTTACTTTCAATCCACCATCCAGTTTATCTGAAGTATGAATATACCCGTATCCTGTTTCAGGATAGGACGGTTTTATACCAAAAGTTACAATATACCCTTCTTTTGCAAGTTTTTCACCTTTTTTGATAGTAGATATAAATTTTTCATTATCTTTAATCAAATGATCAGATGGAACAACAATAATAACTTCGTCTTCACTTGTTTTTTGAGCAACAAATTTCGCAGCAAGCGCAATTGCAGGAGCAGTATTCCTAGAAATCGGTTCAGACAATATAACAGGATTGTCTGTAAGTTCTTTCAACTGCATGCGAACATTTGTAGAATTCCTTGTATTTGTCATACTCAAAATATTATTTTTTGAAATATATGTTGTAAGTCTTGAAAAAGTACCCTGTAAAAGACTTTTTTCAGAATTCAAATTCAACAATTGTTTTGGATAAAGTTCTCTGGATAAAGGCCATAACCTACTTCCTGAACCACCTGCTAAAATTATTCCATACATTATATGTTCCCTCTAAGATGTTTTATACTTTCAATTATATCTCAAACAATGTGAATATTTGTAACAAAAAATATTCTTTTTGAAAATTTACATGCTTAAAATTTTTATAGTAAATAAGGGAAATTTAAATTTTAAAGGGAAATAAAGAAAAAATTATCTAATCAATATACTCGTAATCTTTGCACGAAACGAGCTAGTGGGGGAACAAAAATGTTCCCTTTTTTTTGCAAAAATTTAGCCCCGATTTTAATTACCTTACCCAAAATTGTGATTCAGCATAAACTTTTGTCGGTCTGTCTTTTGAAAACACTTGCATTACATAACATCCGGGTTGATTAATCACAACATAATCCTCATATGATGCGATATCTTCATCTTTCAGTTTAACGTCACTTGTCCAAACCAAATTGTATCCTTGGCGTTCGTAAGCGTTATCCTTTTTTACAATTTGAATATATAATCTTCTTGAATATTGTTCTTTTGGCATCGCAATAAGATAATAAATTCTTCTGCCAGCATCAAATTCCGAAGTATAATCCATAACATTGTCTTTTGTTATCTGGTTCTTATTGAACAAAATAAACGGTTTATCTTTTTTGCTAAACCAAGATGCTAAAGATATATTGCATGTAAAAATTAAACAAACTAATAATAAAAATATTTTCTTCATTATTTTTCCAAAGCTTTAACTTTTTCTCTTACAGGTTTTGCTGCAGCTTCATCCTTGTTGTAATTCAAAAACAACTTATAATTTCTCAACGCTTCTTTTTTATTATTTTCTTTTTCATATGCCATTGCAAGTGCATAATAAGCATAAGCATACGACGGTTTTATATTTATAGCACGATAGAAACTCTGTTTTGCTCCGGCAACATTATTTGTACTTGCATAAACAAGCCCCAAATTGAACCAGCCATCAGCATAATTAGGACTTACAAACACAGCTTTTTTATAAAAACTGATTGCATTTCCGGTATCATTTTTCAGTTTATACGCATTCCCTATTTTTAAAAGGGTTTCACTATCTGAAGGATTTATATTCAATGCTTCTTTGTAATTTGTGATTGCAGCATCATAATTTTTTGAATTATAATCGGAATCTCCTGTTGTAATAAAACCTTTTCTTTTCTCAACATTGTTAGAATCGTTTGAAGTTCCGTCAGTTGTAATATTTACAGATTGAATAGTGCCTGTAGTTGCACCACCTGCATTGTATGATGGGTTAGTTTCCGCAATAAATTCAGCATATTCATTGCTGTATAATGATTTTTCAGGTGACATAGAAATAGCTTTTTCATAATTATCGGCAGCTTTGTCATTATTTTTCAATGCTCTGTATGACTTTGCAAGTCCGTAATATGCATAACTGTCAGTTGTACCATATTTTATTGCATCATTAAAATAACTTATTGCTCCATTATAATTTTTAAGCGTCAAAGCTTCTTGACCTTCTGAAAGTAATGCCGCATTCAAATTATTTTTTACGCCATCATTTGATTTTTCTTTCAAAAGTGCTTCATAAATTACAACAGCTTGAGAATAATTTTTCATAGCATGAAGTGCAATTGCCTTGTTGTATTTTACGTTATAATCATCTTTCTTTACCAAAAGAACTTCATCATAATATTTAATCGCATTAGCATAATCTTTTTTCAAATGATAACATTGTGCCAAATCTTTTTTGATATCAATATCTGACGGATTTTTTGAAACAGCTTTTTCATAATTCAAAATCGCATTATCTAAATCTCCGTTTTTCTTATAAACAACGGCCAAATTTTTATATGCAGCTGCGTTGTTCGGGAAAAATTGCAAATATTTGTTATACTCATTTATTGCATCAGAAGTTTTTCCCATATCTGCCAACAAATTTGCATAATCAAATCTGATTTCATTCATATCAGGATTTAATTTAAAAATTTCATTATATTGAGCTAATGCCAAATCATTTTTGTCCAATTCAACATAATCTTGAGCCAAAGCAACACGTGCCGATGTATTGTCACTATCCAAAGTTATTGCTTTTTCCAAAATTTCTGCAGACTTTTCATATTTTGCCGATTCAAAAAGCGCAATACCATAATTTACGTAATCCTTGAAATCAGTAGGGTTTGCATTGTATAAAGTCTCATATTCTACAACTGCTTTATCCGGTTGATTACTTGCTAAATATGCCGATGCCAAACTTTCACGGGCTTCCACATGTTGGGTATAAACAGATAAAAACTTGTTATAACTATCAATAGCAGATTTGTAATCTTTTAATTGAATCTGTGCGTTTGCAATATTCAAATAATTGTATTTGTAATCAGGGAATATTGATAATGCTTTTTGATAAGCTTCCAGTGCATTTTTATATTCATTTTTACTTTCATACAAACTACCTATACTTATATAAATAAAGGCATCATCAGGTTTCAAAGTTGCAACTTTTTTATAAACTGTCAAAGCTTCGTCGTATTGACCAAGTTCTGTATATGCACCGGCAAGTTTTGTGTACAAAGTGACATCATCACCTGTAAGTGTCAAAGCCTGTTTAACTTTTGCAACAACTGTATTGTAATCATGTTGATATTCGGCAGAACATGCCTGTTGATACAATGTATTTGCTTCAGGCGACGAAAAAGCGTTGGCAGATGTCACACTACTTATCATTAATACACTTAATAAAGATATAATTAAACGTTTGTTAATTTTTCTACCCTCAGATTCCCTATTATAACCAACATATTAACAAAAAATAAAAAAAAGTAAAGTAAAAAACATAATGAGATTACTACGTCAAACAAAGTCTTACTCGCAATGTTGAAACGACAAATTAAACAGTAGCAAATCCTGATTTTATAATTTTATAAATAGTTTTTTGCTCTTCTTTTGACATAGCAGAAACCAAATTTGAAATTTCTTTTGGCATATCTTCCGGCAATGGAACTTCCACAAATTTGAAGAACTCAACTAACGGAATCTCTAAAGCATTCGACATTTTTTCTAAAACATGCAAGGACGGGAAAAATCTCCCAGATTCAATTCCGGATAAAGATGATGTTTCAATAGCAATCAACTCAGAAAACTTTTCCTGAGTTAACCCAAAACTTTTACGAATTTCTTTTATACGTCTGCCTAATAACTTTTTATTATTCATCATTACATTGTATATAATAATATTTATTAACAAATAAAAAAAGAGATTTGAGCACTGTATTTTAGTATAAATTGCGTACATAACACTTTTTACTACTTGACAATCACTTAATAATAGTTTATATTAAGTGTACAATAAGTATTTTGTATTCGGATATCTATTAACACTTGATATAACAAAGTCTTGGGACAGGTAAAATAGATAAACGAAAGAAATATTTAATAGGAAGTTTACAAAAAGAAAGGTAAAAAATTATGACAAAACGTTTCGGTTTTACTTTGGCAGAAGTATTGATTACTTTGGGTATCATTGGTGTTGTAGCAGCAATGACTATGCCAACATTGATGAACGCTACAAATGGTGCACAATTCAAGGCAGCTTACAAAAAAGCACTATCAGCTATTTCGCAAGCTGTTGTATTGAACGTTGCATTGGATGAATACAACTTGGCTGATACTACAGATACAACAACAGGTGCAAATGCTACTTCAATCTACACAATGTTGAACAAGAGAATGAACGTTGTTAAGACAGCAGATGGAGCTTTAGGTTATACAATTGCTGAGGGTGCAAATGGAGAGGCTACTGCCGATTCAAACTATACATTGTTCTTCAATGATGGTTCTGCATTCTCATTTCCTAAAGAAGCTAAGGGTTGTACTTTGGATGCAACAAAAGGTTCAACTAGCAGAGACTCAGCTTGTAAAGGATTTATTGATGTAAACGGTCAAAAGAAACCTAACAAGTTTGTAAAATGTGATAACGGCAAAACAGGAAATGCATGCGAAGTTACAAGTCCATCAGATGTATATCCAGTATTGTTCTTCGATCAAACAATGATTCCTAACAGTGATGCTGCAAGAGCAGTTCTATACGCTAAGTAGCGCGAACGAGTAAGAAGCGCAAACGAGCGTAGAACATGTCATAGCGAGGACGAACATATGTGAGGACGTCGCTATCACATTCATAATATAAATGCGATTACTACGCCGACAAGTCGGCTCGTAATGACAGACATATATAACAAGTTTCCCTTTCTGGGAAAAAACGAATCTTTTTGTGAGGTGGTTCACCACCTCCTTTTTTTATGTTTTTTTAAAGATAATGCGATTACTACGCTCATTACATTCGCTCGTAATGACATTAAAAAACAAACAATATTTTCTATTAGTAATAGCAAACTCTTATTCTTCAACAAGTTTTACAAATTTTATCGGAAGTTTTGTACCGGCTTTCACCTTGTAATTTGTTCCGTGGGTTGTTGATGAAACTGCAATACCTGTAACAATCCCTGTTGCAGGGGCAAAAACCAAACCTACACCTGACAGACATTCACCTGTAATCAATACAAGTCCTGTAACACAAATCCCTACACTCAAAACTGTTGAGCCAACACCTTTTGCAAAGTTTTTACCGGCAGAAGATGCCAATAGCCCTGATTTTGGCTTGCCTTTTACTTTATACATTGTTCCGTCAGGCAAAACCATCTTATCTATAGTAATTTTAGCTTTCGCGCGTCTATAACCGGCTTTGCTTTTCGTTGCAGAATCTACTCTACCATAAAACATTGTTCCTGCAGGAATAAATTCTCCATCCATATCTTGAAATTCTGATTCTAATTTTAGAGGAATTTCTTTTCCTTTTTCAGCCTTATTCACATCAAAATCTTCCTGAAACGTCAGCATCATAACGTCATTTGCACCCATTTCAGAAACTTCAGCCTTTTGAACTTCATCAGTTACTGTATTATCAAGTATATCTTCTTTTGTAATCCCTGTTTCAATCACAGTATTTTTGGATTTAGTGGACAATGTGTCATCGGCAAATGTCGCCATACCTATATTTAACAAAATAACACATAATAATACTTTTAATAAATTCATATTTTCCAATAACTAATACTTATTTAAACCTGAGCTTATTATAACGCAAAAAACAAATTTGTGAAATTTATTAATAAAATAATGGGATTACTACGTCAGGCAAAGCCTTCCTCGTAATGACAGGACATGTCATAGCGAGTTGCAAGCTGAGGGAGAACGAGCGTAAAATATGTCATAGCGAGGGAGTGAAACGACCGTCGCTATCCCATTCATAATATAATGCGATTACTACGCCGACAAGTCGGCTCGTAATGACATTAAAAAACAAACAATATTTTCGCCTCGTAATGACAAACATTATTTTAAATCATTATATAAATCAATTCTATCTGCATTAATTGTATCAATTAATTGTTCCTTTTTAACTCTTGAATAATTCTTTATTTGTTTTTCTCTAGAAATTGCACTATTTATATCATTTGAAATTTCATAATAAACTAATTTATTTAAATTATACCTACTTGAGAATCCATCACAAAGTTTATTTTTATGTTCATATATTCGCTTTAAAAGATTGGAAGTAACACCCGTATAGAGCGTTGTATTTATACGTATTTGTAATTATATAAACATAATATTGTAATTCATCAGACATAAATTAATCTTATAACAAAAATATTAATGCGATTACTACGCTCATTACATTCGCTCGTAATGACAGGATATGTCATAGCGAGTTGCGAGCTGAGGGCGAACGAACGTAAAACATGTCATAGCGAGGACGAACATATGTGAGGACGTCGCTATCTCATTCAATATATTATAAGATTTCTAAGACGATATATCGAGGATTAATTTATCATTTTTAATCTATATGCGAAACAATACCATCAGACTTATTTTTATCTATTTCTAAAGTATGGCGAATCACTGCATGTGCCATTAATAAAAGATATGGATTTATTTTATTAGTATCAGACATGTTAATTTTTGCTTGTTGTTTATCTGCAGGCATCACAACATCTTTATCAGAAGTATCAAAAGTTATAGAAGATTGCATTGAATAATGTTTTTCTTCATTTTCTATCCTCAAAAGAAGTTCCTCTTTTGGAAAATCTTCAGAACATTCAATATTTACCAAAACAGAATTGGAACTTTCCAAAATCAAAGTGGCAACAACAATTCCATAATTTATTGTAGTAATTGTAATTGTCAAAACGCTATCCGCATCTTCATTGGCTTTATTAGTTTCTATCGCAAGGTCAAAACCTACACCTTCCTGCAACGGCAACCAAGGCAAATATAGCAACATCAAAAGTTTCATCGTTTTTGCATTATCATTTTGGGCTGCAGCAGCAATGCTTGCATTGATTAATTTTGCAGCATCTTTGAGTTGTGACAAATCTGTAATCCCCATTTTTGAGGAACTTGCCATAGCTGTAATCAAACTTGCAATAGCATCTTTACCATTTGCTTGAATCAATCCCGAAATTTCACTCAAATCAATAAACGCATTCCCATTTATTTGCAAATTTTTCAAGGAAGATTGCAACTGCGATAACGTACTTGCAGTCATTTTATTCAAAGCATTTTGGACTTCTGAACCTGTTAAAGATTCCAGTTGCGCAAGAATCTGTGCCTGAGTAGAAGTTAAGGAACTTTTTCCAAATGCCGATACAAATTGCTGATTAAACTGAGCAAGCGTTAGATTTCTTTGTATCATATAAAAAAATTCGTTCAAATTTTTAGGCAATTTCATCAAATCTTTGATGTAGACAGAATTATCTACACCGGTAAGATTTGCCATTTGCAATGATTTTGAAGCACTGCTTACAACGCTTTCACTCTGCGAAGCTTGTGAAGCGGTCTCGGCCTCAATCGGATTTGGCATAGAACTCGGTGAGTTTTGTTGCATGCTAACATTTGCTCTGTTTGTGGCAACAGATTGATAATTAACAAATTTAGATATTAAATTACCTAAGTTAAAATCGCTCATCTCATGTCAATTATAACTATTTTTAACAAAATGTCCAATACAATTTATTATTACCAAGTTGAATTTTTACTCAAAGTCCAGTTATCTCTGATAATTTTTTCTAAACAAAAATATCCTTTACCATTAGGAGAACAATCCGCATTAACTTCTGCATCTGTTGCATTCAAGCCTGCAGGAACAAAGCCTCTATCAGACAAAACCATAACAAAAATATCTTGTCCTATAACATTTGGCAATTTATTTCCGTTAATATCAACATAAACACCTAACCCTGAATCATTCATAATATTGACTTTAAATCTTGTAGCTATATCCGCTTGCGTAAAACCGTCAAGGCATTGCATTATACCATCATTTGTAACAAAAGTAATAATGGCTGTGCCAATTCCTTTTGTCCCATTATCATAATCCGCAATAGCACCATTCAAAAATCTTGTATAACCAGAAGAATGCCAACAACCTGATTCATTATAACAAGATTTTATTACTTGCAGGTGCGGTTTTAAATTATCTTCATACCAAGAAATTGTGCTATTCATATCACCATCACTGAAAGTCAACGATGAATAATCTCCATCAGCCTGTACAGTAAATAACATTGCCTGAGATAATGTTGAATATGTCTTTTTCAATTGAGTAATTATAACTTGTTTTCTGTAATTTGCAATTAAACTCGGCATAGTCAAGGCTGCAACAACACCAATTATTCCCAGCGTTATCAAAACTTCCGCAAGAGTAAATGCAGAAATTTTGTTGAACCTATTTTTTTCTATCCCAAACATAAATACAGCCTTCTTATTTAGAGCTCAAATATGCTTGAGGATAATTATAATCTTCCTTAAATCCGATATGACGATATAATTTCAAAGCTTGGAAATTATTGGTTTCAGTACAAGTATTAACTTCAATAAGTCCTTTTGCACCCTGTTCTTCCCATTCTATCATCTTATCAACTGTCTTTTTAAGCATGAACTTAGCCAATCCTTTGCCTTGATGATTTTTCTTTAAAGCAACTATCGGAATATTAGCAACTTTACCGCCGGTAAGATTTGCGAAACAGAAACCTACAGGATTTCCGTCACACAACAAAACACTCGTTGCCTCAGGCAAAAATTCAGCATAAATATCTTTTGTAATTTTAGTTAAAATATCTGCAACACCTGATGTTGTTGTAAATCTAGGGTCAAACAAAGCATCTGAACTTACTTCAAAAGCTTCATGTACAACATCAACAGCAGCATCAAAATATTCATCTTTCCATGATGTTAATGTATAACATTTTTCCATCTCATCCATTGATGCCATCTTCAAAATTTCTTTTGAATTTGTACCTTCAAAGAAAAATCTCAAAACTGCTATACCGACAAACTTAAATCCAAATTTAGCAATTCCTGAAATTAATTCCTTTTGAGAACCCAACATAGGATAACAAACAACTTTGTCTTGTCTTTCTTCTTTTGTAAGTTCAATGAATTTTCTCAACAAAGCATCAACTCTAGCCGATTTGTTTTCAATATTAATCGTATGAATAATATTCAATTCCACAGCTTCTGAAATACAAGTTGTGTAAACCAAAAAAGCAACAGGAGTATCATCTTCCTTTAAAATAAGACATTTTATCAACCCTTTTTCTACAGACGATACAAAATCTCCAAACTCCAAAGGTTGAAGTTCAAATTTGTATTCAGTATATGCTCGTTTTTTAAAATCTTCGTATAATTTTTCAAAATCGGCATAATCCTCAGATGTTAATAGTTTTGCTTCTTGTAAAAGTTCAGCCATAATTTTTCCTTTATATCATATGTGCCATTTTTTCTTTTTTAGTCATCATATATCTTTTGTTATATGAATTTATTTGCGGTTCTATCTTTACTATATCATTTACAGTTAATCCGTAACCGTTCAAACCGATGATTTTTTTCGGATTGTTGGTAATCAAATTAAACTTGTTAAATCCTATATCAAGTATTATTTGAGCGCCTATACCGTAATTTCTTAAATCCGGTTGGAACCCTAATGAAATATTGGCTTCAACAGTATCTTGACCTTCTTCTTGCAGATGGTAAGCTTTTATTTTATTAACGATTCCGATACCACGACCTTCATGCCCTTTTATATATACAACGGCACCACGTCCGTAATCTGAAATCATCTTCATCGCAGTATGCAATTGGTAATTACAATCACATCTCAAACTTGAAAAAATATCGCCTGTCATACATTCAGAGTGAACTCTTATTAAAGGTATTTTATCTGAACCATCATCATTTACAAGTGCAACTTGTTCAGAATTGTGAAGGTGATCAATATATCCGTAAATTTTAAATTCACCAAATTGTGTAGGTAAAGTAGCTTCAGCTTCACGAGTGACGAATTTTTCTGATTTTAAACGGTATGCAATCAATTCGGCTACAGAAACAAATTTCAAATCATGTTTATCTGCAAATTTTCTCAAATCATCACGACGAGCCATATGCCCATCTTCATTCATAATTTCACACATAGCACCGGCAGCTCTGTGTCCGGCAAGCCTTGCTAAATCCACAGTTGCTTCTGTATGGCCTGTACGTTCCAAAACTCCGCCATGCTTTGCAACACACGGGAATATATGTCCGGGACGTCGAAGATCAGACGGTACAGCATCAGGAGCAGTTGCAACTTCTATTGTTTTTGCCCTGTCATATGCAGAAATTCCGGTTGTAACACCGTATTTTTCAGCTCCATCAACACTTAATGTGAAAGCTGTTTTTGAACTTTCAGTATTACGATTAACCATTTGAGGCAAATTCAATTTATCTGCTATTTCAGGAGATATAGCAAGACAAATAAGTCCTCTGCATTCTTTTGCCATAAAATTGATAATTTCAGGAGTGACGTTTTCACTTGAACAAATCAAATCTCCTTCGTTTTCTCTATTTTCATCATCTGCAACAAGAACAGGTTTCCCAGATTTGAAATCTTCTATAGCATCTTCAATTTTATCAAACTTAAATTTTTCCATCTACACAAATCCATTTTCTTTCAAAAAATTTTCATCTATCTTACTTTCATTATCCGTCTTACATAAAAATTTTTCAACATATCTGCCCAAAATATCGGTTTCAATATTTACAAAATCACCTGAATTCAGAGATTTTAATGTTGTATTTGAATAAGTATGCGGAATAATTGAAACTTTAAAGAGTTTACTATTAATTTCAGAAACTGTCAAACTTACCCCATTTATTGTTATAGAGCCTTTTTGAACAATATATTTTGCCAAATCATCATCAACTTCAAAAAACAAGTCGTAAAAATCTGACAACTTTTCGATATTTGTAAATTTCGCTTGCCCGTCAATATGACCTTGAACAATATGTCCGCCAAATCTGTCAGAAACCTTCAGGGCACGTTCCAAATTAACTTCATCACCTGTTTTTAAATTTAAAAAATTAGTCATCTTTAGCGTTTCATCACTCAAATTAGCGCTAAATGAATCTGAAGAGAAATTAACAACAGTTTGGCAACAACCGTTTACACAAATGCTATCGCCAAGTTTTATATCTGACAAAACCTTTTTACAAACGATTTCAATATCACAACCGTTTGCAAGTCTTTTCAGCCTTTTTATTTTCCCTATTTCTTCAACAATTCCTGTAAACATAAGTTGAGTATAACATAAAAACTTTTAATGTATTCATACGATTACACCTGATGTTTAACTCTATATAATAAAAAGAAAATTAGGAGAATTAAAATGTTATTAACAGATCATGTTCAAGCAATTGTAAAATCGGCAAAATCAATCGTAGTTGCAAGAAATTATCCCAAATTAGAACCTGAACACATTATGCTTGCACTTATGCTTGACGGGAACGATTTGCCTAAAATTTTACTTCAAAAAGTTGGACTCGATGACCCTAAAATCGCAGATTGTTTGAATTCATATCTGTCAAAACGTTCTTATATGGCTCGCGGTCAATATTCAGTAGTACCCAGTTCTGCAGCCACAACCGCGATGTTCAATATTGCAGAACAAGAAGCCGCAAAATTTAATGATACACAAGTAAGCATTGAACACGTATTTTTAGCCTTATTTAGGATTGATAATAAAGTTTTAAATTTTCTATGGGAACAATTTAAAATAAACAGACTGGAAATTTATGAAGCATTACAAAAAGAAGTTTCATCTATTGTAACTGTTGAAACAACAAATTCCAAATCCGATGACAGTAACCTAAAATTACAATCAGATACATCATCGACCACCCCTGTTACAAAAAATATTACTCCACAACAATCTCAAGATGATAAATCTATTCAAGATGCATTAAACAAATATACAACAGATTTAACTCAAAAAGCGATTGATGGAAAACTTGATCCGGTTTTTGGCAGAGATGATGAAATAAGACGTACAATACAAATTTTGAATCGTCGTTCTAAAAATAATCCGGTAATAATAGGAAATCCCGGAGTCGGTAAAACGGCAATAATTGAAGGCTTGGCAGAGCGTATAGCAGCAGGAGATGTTCCTGATAGCTTGAAAAATGACCGCATAATGTCCTTGGATATGGGAGCATTACTTGCAGGGGCATCATATAGAGGAGAATTTGAAGAACGTTTGAAACTTGTTTTAAAAGGGATTGAAAAAGATTCTGATGACTTAATGTTATTTATAGATGAAATACATACAATAATCGGCGCAGGAGCCTCAGAAGGTTCGTCAGGTGCGGGAGATTTAATCAAACCTATGCTTGCCCGTGGAAATGTTCGTGTAATCGGAGCAACTACAATTGACGAATACAAAATGTACATAGAAAAAGATAAAGCTCTTGAACGTCGTTTTCAGCCTGTTGTAGCTGAAGAACCTTCAGTCGACACAACAATAAGCATTTTGCGTGGTCTAAAAGACAAATACGAAGGTTACCATAAAATAAAAATACTTGACAGTGCACTGACAGAAGCCGCAAAACTTTCTCACAGATACATTCCGGATAGAAATCTTCCTGATAAAGCCATCGACCTTATTGATGAGGCTGCATCTATGGCAAGAATAGAAATAGAAACACGTCCGGAAGAAATCGATGTATTGATAAGAGAAAAAACTCAGCTTGAAATAGATAAAAAAGCACTGGAAAATGATGATGATGAAAACGTATCTGACCAAATAACACAAATTGATACAAAATTAAATGATGTAAATAAAAAAATGGAAACATTGGATACCCAATGGGCTTGTGAAAGAAAAAGAATTGACCAATACGGAACTATTAAAAGTACAATAGAAAAACTTAAAAAACAGATTGAAATGTCAAAACAAAATCCTGATTTAGCCGCTTCATTACAACAAAAATTGATACAACTACAATCAGCATTAACAAAATTAAAATCAGGGCAAAATTGCTTATTAAAAGCAGAAATTACAGGTGATGATATTGCAAATATTGTAGCAAAATGGACAGGAATCCCTGTAAACAAACTTGCACAAGAAGAATCCGAAAAATTGATAAATATGGAACAAACACTTCATAAACGTGTAATCGGACAAGATGAAGCTGTCGGAAAAATTGCAAACGCAATTCGTCTTTCACGTTCAGGACTTAAAGATCCGAAACGTCCTATCGGAACATTTTTCTTCTTAGGACCAACCGGTGTCGGCAAAACAGAACTTGGCAAAACTTTAGCTGAAATTCTATTTAATGATGAAGATGCTCTTATCAGAATTGATATGAGTGAATTTATGGAAAAAGCTTCAATTTCAAGATTGGTTGGTGCAACTGCCGGATATGTAGGATATGAAGAAGGCGGACAACTTACAGAAGCTGTCAGAAGAAAACCTTATTCCGTTGTTCTTTTTGATGAAGTTGAAAAGGCTCATCCGGATATTTTCAATCTTATGTTACAAATGTTTGATGATGGGCGTTTGACAGATGGTCAAGGCAGATTAATTGACTTTAAAAATACCGTAATTATCATGACAAGTAACCTTGGTGCGGAGTATCTTTCTGACGAAAATATGTCGGAAGAAGAAAAGAATAACGCTGTTCAACAAGCGCTAAAAGAACGATTTAAGCCGGAATTTTTAAACAGAATTGATGAAATTGTAATGTTTAAACCAATTACGTTTGATAACTTGCTTCAAATATTTGATATTCAAACTAATGCTCTAAGAAAACGTGTAGAAGATTTGAGTATGGAACTTTCCATCTCACCTGAAGCCAAAGAATTTGTGGCAAAAGCCGGTTTTGAACCGCTATATGGTGCAAGACCACTAAAACGTGCGATAAGAGAAAACTTAGAAATACCTCTTTCAATGGAATTATTGGAAAATAAATTTGTAAAAGGTGACACAATAAAAGTAACATTACAAGATAATAAAATTGTGTTTACAAAATAAAAGGATATAAAAATGGACAATAATACAATTGAAGAAAAGTTTAATCAAATTTTTGATGCTAAAATCAAACCTTATGTATCTTCATTAGAAAATGAAAGGTTAAGTATAAAAAAGTTCGTTCAGAGTATGCTACCAGTAAATATACTTTTATTCATAGGAGTTTTTGTCTTGATTGGTGGGATTGCATTAAAATTTATTCCACCTAAAATTTCTGCAATATCAATAATCAGCATATTAGTTATATTTACACCTATTTCAATAATTACCCAATTAAAAATAAAAAAATTACGAAAAAGAATAAAAGAAGAAACTTTTCCTCCGCTTTTAACTGTATTTGGTAATTTACAAATAGGACAAAAGGATTGTATAACATTAAAAGAGCTTAAACAAAGTGGTTTATTTCCAAGAGCTACAAAAAAGAGAGATGATGATTCTTTTGTTGGAACATACAAAGGCTTAAATATAAAAATTTTAGAAACACTTATAACTCATGTTGAAACTTCTAATCAATATTCTGTTGGAGTTAAATTTGATAATAACAATCATGATTCTGCAAGTAATCAAACTATTGTAGATTTTAGAGGACTACTAATAAAAATACAAATGAATAAAAATTTTACAGGACACACAGTTGTTAAACAAAAAACAATGGATTACAAAGAGATTATAAATAATCTCCACGAAATAAATAAAACAGATCCTGATATTTTATCAAATGAATTAATGGCATTATTTGACAAAATATATAACAATCCTATAACTCAAAAAATAATTGAAGCCAAAACCTTTATGGATAAAAAAGGAATTGATATTAATCCTGATGGTATTTCAATAGATTTTGGCAAAAATAAAGCACCTAAAAAGCTTCAAAAAGTTACCCTTGAAGATCCTGAATTCGATGATAAATATAATGTTTTTTCAGATGATCAAGTCGAATCCAGATACCTTTTAACTCCAACATTTATGGAAAGATTCAAAAATTTGTCTAAGGTATTTTTAAGTTTTGAATCAAGTTGCGTATTTGAAAACGATTGTATAACACTTGCCATTTCACCATTTGTAATAGATTCTTTCAAAGCAGCAGAGTTAACAACAACTCAGCAAGAGCTATTTGAAATAATTTATGATTACAAAAAAGATTCTTTACTTGATAAGAAAAATTATTTAAAAGTATTCAAACAACTTTTATCAATTTTTAATTTGATATATTATTTTAAACTTGACCAAAAAACCGGTATATAAATAAAAATGCCGGTACGTGTAGTTATACCGGCTAAAATCAATCTCTTTTGTAATAAACACATCCCAAAACCAACAGCTATTGGTAAGCTCTATCGGTTTCGTCAATCTTTTTCATAATTATATCAATTTGTTCCTTTATATATTTCAAGAACAAACCTATTTCTTGTTTAAATTCGTAAGCACCCGGCCAATATGAATATTGATACATCTCAGGCTCCTTTTGTTATCTAACCTCACATAAACATAATTCGGTATTTTTTTTTAAAAACTTTAATAATTCCAAAGAGTTGTTAAGCAATTGTTACAAATATAATTTTCCATGTTATAATAAACCTATGGAAAATAAGAAAATTAAAATCGGATTAATCGGACTCGGAACAGTAGGTTCCGGAGTTTACAAAACTTTGAGAAATAACAATCTCGTTGAATTTAAAAAAATTGCGGTAAGAGATAAATCAAAGCCAAGGAATATTGACAGTTTAGATATGTCTTTATTGACAGAAAATGCCGAAGAAATTGTAAATGACCCTGAAATTCAAATAGTAGTTGAATTGGTTGGAGGCATTCATCCGGCATTTGATTTAATCAAAACTGCTTTAAAAAATGGAAAACACATTGTAACCGCAAACAAAGAGCTTTTAGCAAAAAACGGAGAAGAATTATTCAATGTTGCGGAAGAAAATAATTGCGTTGTTTTATATGAGGCTGCAATCGCAGGTGGAATTCCAATCATTATGCCGATAAAAACAATCCTTGCCGGTAATAAGATAAACAAAATTGAAGCCATCTTAAACGGGACAACAAACTATATTCTAACCAAAATGGATATGCAAGGCGCACCGTATGAAGATGTTCTAAAAGAATCACAAATGTTAGGATATGCAGAAGCTGATCCGACAGGAGACGTTGAAGGTTATGATGCAGCATATAAAATTACAACTCTTGCAACTATTGCCTTTAGAAAACGTATAAAAGTCGATAAAGTTTATAGAGAAGGTATTTCAAAAATAAGAACTGCTGATATGAAAGCCGCTAATGAACTCGGGTATAAAATTAAACTTATCGCATCTGCAAAATTAGACAAAAACGGAAACGCTGATGTAAGAGTTCATCCGATGTTAGTATCAAAAAAATCAACCTTAGCACATATTGATTATGTAACAAATGCGGTAAGTCTATCCGGTTACCCTATTGGAGATATAACGCTATCAGGACCCGGGGCAGGAGAATTCCCGACAGCCAGTTCTGTTATTGGTGATATCCTTGCGATAGCTGCAGAAATCGGAACAACTGATTATCTTTTGCCTATGATGAGATGTCATCATCACGAAACCGCTAATATGATTGACATTGAAGATACTATAAACAAATATTATCTTTCAATCAATGCTAAAAATAATAAAGGTGTAATCGGTAAAATCGGTACAATTTGTGCTGATAACAATATCAGTTTGGCAAGTATTGTTCAAAAATGCGTTGATCAAGATAATACAGCCAATATAACGGTAATTACCGAACTTTGTCGCGAAAAAGATTTAAGAAGAACCATTGACGTTATTGAACAAGATGAATTTATAAATAAAGTTGAAAGCATTATAAGAGTACAAACTTTAAATTAAAAGAAATAAAAAGGTCATTAAGTAAACTTAATGACCTTTCAACTTTTATTATTGCATCTTTTTTGGATACTCTGTTGTACAGGAAACTAAATTTTTATTTCCATTCATATCATATTCATATTTGTATTTAACAACAGTACCATTTGGTTGTCTAACATTCAGATATCCTTTCAAAGGATTTCCACCTTTATCATAAACTATAGAATGCTCTATAGATTTATCTTTAGTTGTATAGTCAACCTGAGTTGCACCAGTTCCGCCTTCAAGCGTATCATTAGAAATACGAATGCTATCACCTTTATCATTAAAGTAGCTAAGGCCACCATTCATATCTAAATTAGAAGTTGTAATAGTACGTCCACCCGGCAATGTTACTGTTCTTGGAGTAAAACCAAATCCCATTTTAGCTAGACTGCTTTTATTCGGAATTCTATCATCGAGTTTACTTTGTGAAATATCTTTATCAAAAGCTGCAAAATCATTCTGTTGGCTTTGAAATTTTCCTGATAAAATTGAATTTGGAGTTTCTTTAATATATTTACTCTCATTTAATTTAAAATCTCCATTTGCATTATTAGGACCATTTACTGCATCTATTGTCATTAATATACTCCTTTCATATCTTCACAACATAAATCATTATATAGTTATTAAGAATTTTAAGGCAAGAAAATTTTAAAAATCAAAAATATTGTTACAAAAATATTTATTAATTTAAAAAATTTGTCTCATTTTCATTTTAAAAAATAAATTTATATGATAATATAAACCTATTAGTTAATAAAAGAGGAAAATATTATGTACTATCAAGGATTAATAAATACATTCAGAGAATATTTACCGGTAAGTGAAAAAACACCTGTAATAACACTTAATGAAGGCAATACTCCACTAATCAAAGCCGATAATTTAGCAAAAAAAATCGGACTTGATGCGGAACTTTATTTAAAATTTGAAGGTTGTAATCCAACAGGAAGTTTCAAAGACAGAGGAATGACAATGGCTGTTTCAAAAGCTAAAGAAGAAGGCAGTCAAGCAATAATTTGTGCTTCAACCGGAAATACTTCAGCTGCTGCTGCAGCATACGGTGCAAAAGCAGGAATGAAATGTTTTGTACTTATCCCAGACGGATACGTTGCTCTTGGCAAACTTTCTCAAGCTATGATGTATGGTGCAAAAATAGTTGCAATTAAAGGTAATTTTGATGAAGCATTGGAAGCTGTTATTAAAATTTCTGACAAATATCCGATAACATTGGTAAACTCATTAAATCCATATAGAATTGAAGGACAAAAAACCGGCGCATTTGAAATTTGTAATGCATTGGGGCAAGCACCTGATTATCACTTTATTCCTGTAGGTAATGCTGGGAATATAAGAGCTTATTGGAAAGGCTATAAAGAATACTATAAAATGGGTAAAATCAAAAATTTACCTAAGATGATGGGATTTGAAGCCGAAGGTGCTGCAGCAATTGTAAAAGGTGAAAGGATAATGAAACCTGAAACGCTTGCAACCGCAATCAGAATCGGAAACCCTGCAAGTTGGACACAAGCAGTTGAAGCTCGTGATGAAAGCCATGGTATTATCAATTTTGTAACAGATGATCAAATAGTTGAAGCTTACAAAATGACAGCATCATTAGAGGGTATTTTAGCAGAACCTGCAAGTAACGCATCAGTTGCAGGATTAATCAAAGTTAAAGATACCATTAAACCGGGTTCAAAGGTTGTTTGTATTCTTACAGGTAACGGTTTAAAAGATCCTGATAATGCAATAAAATTTGCATCAGCCGATGTTAAAAAGACATCTACAGATTTAAACGAAATTCTAAAAGCAATGAATGTGTAATTTATGAAAGATATAGAACTTTTAGCGCCGGCAAAAGATAAACAAACTGCGCTTGCTGCAATTGATTGCGGATGTGATGCTATCTATATCGGTGCTCAAAATTTCGGTGCAAGAAAAGTCGCAGGGAATTCTCTTACTGACATAAAAGAGATTGTTGATTATGCACACAAATTTTACGTAAAAGTTCATGTCACAATCAATACAATTTTAACAGAGTCAGAGCTTCTTGAGGCTCAAAAACTAATTGAAAAACTTTATAAAATTGGTGTTGATGCCATAATAATTCAAGATATGGGAATTTTAAACCTTGCAATAGAGGGTAGATTACCGCCAATTCCAATCCATATCAGTACACAATGCGACAACAGAACATTAAAAAAAGTTAAATTCTTTGATAATATCGGCGTTTCACGCGTGATTTTAGCAAGAGAACTATCTATTTCACAAATAAAAGAAATTTGTGCTGATACAAATTGCGATATTGAAACCTTTATTCATGGTGCACTTTGTGTAAGTTATAGCGGGCAATGCTATTTGAGTTTTGCAAACGGTGGAAGAAGTGCTAACCGAGGCGAATGTGCTCAGGCTTGTCGAAAAAAATACACAATTATCAATGATAAAGGTAAAATCATCGCTAAAGACAAGTATTTATTAAGCTTAAAAGATTTTAACGCTTCAAAACATTTGAAAAATCTTATTGATTCAGGAGTTAAATCATTCAAAATCGAAGGTCGCCTAAAAGATATAAATTATGTTAAAAATGTGGTGAGTTTTTATAGAAATGAAATCAATAAATTCACATCAAAAACTTCATCAGGCAAGGTTTTTACAGACTTTATCCCTGATATAAACAAAACTTTTAACCGTAATTATACCGATTATTTTTTGGAAAACAGAACAAATTGTTTTAACTTCAATTCCCCAAAATTTGTCGGCGAAAAGGTAGGAAAAATTTCTAAAATCGGTAAAAATTTTGTTGAAATAACTTCTAATATAGAATTTCATCCGCAAGACGGACTTTGTTATTTTGAAAATGACAAAATAAACGGATTCTTAGTTAATAAAGTCGAGGGTATAAAAGGGGTAAGTAAAATTTACCCTGCAAAAATGCCTGAAATAAAGGTTGGAACGGATATTTTTAGAAATGTTGATTCTGAATTTAACAAAAAACTCGAAACAGCTAAATTTAAACGTCAAATAAAAGTTGATTTTGAATTTAAAAACAATGAATTAATTGCAATTGATGAAGACAAAAATGAAGTAAAAACCTTATTATTAGAAAATGAAACGCCTAAAAATTATGATAAAATGGTTGAAAACTTCAAAAATCAGCTAAAAAAGACAGGCGAAAGCGACTTTTATGTTGAAAAAATACAAATTGGAGAAAATTTACCGTTCCTCCCGATTTCAAAAATAAACGAATATCGTAGAGAAATCTTAGAAAATTTAATGGCTGAACGAATTAAAAATTACAAAAAAGATATTCAAAAACCTTTAAAATACGCGGAATTTCCTTTTAAAGAATACGATTACAGAGCAAATGTTCATAATGAAACTGCAAAAAATTTCTACAAAAATTGCAACTGCAAAATTACGGAAATGAGCGTTGAAAGTACTCACAACTGCAAAGAAAAAGAACTTATGCGAACAAAACACTGCCTTAAATACGCATTTAATATGTGTAAATCGCCTGACAAATTATTCTTGATTGACGAGAAAGGTAAAAAATATAAACTCAATTTCGATTGCAAAAACTGTGAAATGACAATTTCACAATAACCTTTTAATCTTTGTTATTTACTCCATAACCAAACATCGCAAAATCGTATTTTATAGGATCTTCAGGACAAAATTCACGTAAACAATCGGTAATTTCTATAACAGATTTAAAATCATTTGCTTTTCGATTCAATATTCCCAACTCACGAGAAATTCTGCCGACATGGACATCTAATGGAATCAAAAGTTCTGAAGGTTTCATAAATGTCCAAATCCCAAAATCAACAACACTTTTTCTTACCATCCAACGAAGATACATGTTCATTCTTTTCATCGCTCCGCCTTTTTCAGGATTTGGCAACATAAAATAGAATCCTTGTCCGACAGGGTTTTTTACACGAGAATAAAAATAATCCGTTACTGTTTTAAAAAACGTTGAATAGTTAAAAATACTATTAGTTGAAGCATTTTTGTAAGCAAATTTGAAAAGTTCTTCCAATCCACCATCTTTTGCATACAATTCTCTTAAAATTCGCATCATTTCCATCATATCATTAGGCTTTATAAAACGATAATTAAAATCTTTTAATTTTGAAAAATCTCCGTTTAAAACGTATTCAAGAGGTTTGTTATTTGCGATTTCAAAAAAATCATTCAACTTTTTAATGAATAATTCACGTTTCCCAAATGCAAAACAAGAAGAGATAAAGCCTGCTATTTCTATATCTTTTTTATCCGTAAACTTGTGTATAAATTGGATAGGATCATCTTTTACAAAATCAGGATTTTCATAAGTTTCCACTAATGCATCAAGTGTTTGTTTTAAGTTTGTTTTAGTTTCCAATTTTGCCATTTGTCCTCAATCTCCTGAAATATTCTTCCAAAATACTATCACATTCTTTTTCTAAAATTCCACCATAAACCTTCAATTTTGAATTCGCAATTTGTCTCAAATCAATTTTTGAACCCAATGCGCCATAATTCAAATCATAAGAACCAAAATAAATATTTTTTATTCTTGAACTGATTATTGCCCAAGCACACATCGGACAAGGTTCTAAAGTTACATACATCTCGCAATCGTCAAGGCGCCAATTATTTAAAACCTTTTCAGCATCTTTAATCGCAAGTATTTCTGCATGATGCGTCACATCATTATCTTTCTCTTTTGTGTTCAAAGCTTTTGCAATAACTTTATCCCCTTTTACGACAAAAGCACCAACAGGAATTTCATTGGAGATATTCCCTTTTACATACCCAATAAGCTCTGACATATAATCCATTAATCTTGAGCCCCGTTATCAAGCATAAATGTAACTTCTACAGTAAAACCACATTCTTTTGTAGATTTCAATTTGATTTCGCCATGCATAGCTTCTACAAGACCTTTTACAATAAACAATCCCAAGCCTGTTCCACGCGTAGTTCTTGTTGTATTATTATCCATTCTGATAAATTTACCGAACAACTTCTGCAACTTATCTTCAGGAATTATCGGACATTGATTTTGTACAAAAATTTTGGCTTTTTTATCATCACATACAGCATCTACAACAACTTTTGTACCTTCATCAGCGTATTTTGAAGCATTTTCCAACAAATTTACAAAAACTTGAACTAACCTGTTTTTATCTGCCATAATGCGAGGAAAACTTTCATCAATATTGAATACAAATTCTGTATTATTTTTGTTACGGATTAAAAGTCTTGCATCTTCCAAAACCTCCGGAATCCAAACAGACTCCATAACAGTTCTTAACCTCATTCCCTCAATATCAGGAATAGTTAATAAATCTTCTATCAACTGTTTTAATCTTTCTGATTGTTCTTTTATTATGCGTAATGATTTTTGTTTAGTTGCTTCATCAATTTCTATATCTTGGCGCATAAGACGTGAAGTATAGCCTTGAATACTTGTTAAAGGTGTCCTTAATTCATGGCTTACCGTATCAATCAAATTTGACCTGAATTCATTTAATTCTTTTAATTCTTTGTTATTTTTCTTCAGTTGTAAGTATGATTTGTGAATTTCACTCGCCATCTTGTTAAATTCATTAGCGGTAAACACAATTTCATGTGGTGTAAATGCTGTCGTCAAAAGTCTGACCTGACGTTGATAATTACCTTTTGTAATTGCGATAACTCCTTTAAACAATTGCCGCATATTGATATACAAGTAAAATATATAAAGTGCCATAACTGCAAAAATAACCGAAACCGCAGCAAGAATTGAAAGAATAATCTTGAACCTGTTTGAATTAATTGTTTTGTTTGTAACTTTTTCTGTTGTATTTACGATAATCGTAATTTTAGGATTATCTTTTTTTATATAAACTAACGGTTGATTTTTTATATCCCCAAAAATTTCCGCTTCATCAGTTTTCATCTTTTTAGGTAAAAGCAACATTGTTTTTTCAAAATCTTTTTCTTTGTAATTGTGTTGTGCAATCAACTTGCCGTTATCTTCCAATACATAAATTTGCCTTTTATCATCTTTTAGTGAACGAAAAAGCTGTTTTTTTAATGCTTCTGTATCATAAGTTGCGACAAGATAACGTCCATCCTGCATTTTCGCATACACAGTTGCTTTATGTCTTGTAATATTTTGGTTGCTTATTCTGGCCAGTTCATTATTATTTTTTGCAAATTCAAACTTTTCACAACTGTTAAAGTCCTTCATAACAGCTTTTAAATAAACTTTCCTTTGCCAATCTGATTTAAAATATTTTAGAGAAAAAGCCAATTGACGTACTCTGTCATTTACATTCAATGAATAAAAATCAATTTCATCCGATACCGTATTTGCAATCATAACAGCAGAAGCTCTTAATTGAGCTCTTACCGCCTGTTGGTTAATATTGTTAATAATAAACCCACTGATAGACATTGGAATCAAAACTGCAAAGAAAAATACAATTGCAATCTGTTCTACTATTTTTAGTCTGTGCAGCTTAATTTTAAATGCCATCAAATTATCCCTTTTTATTCTTCACTAAACGGGGTAAGTTTGTAACCGACATTTGTAACTGTATGCAAATATTTAGGATTTTTAGCATCGGTTTCAATTTTGTTTCTCAAACCGCCTACATGAACCCTCAACATTCTTACATCTTCATTGCTATCATAGCCCCAAACTTCGTCTAATAAAGTTGCTAAAGTGACTGAATTGTTGAAATGTTGCATCAAACAATAAAGAATTTCAAACTCGGTTGGAGTAAGTTTTGAACGTTTATTAACAATAATACATTCCAAACTCTCCGGAAAAATTTCAATATCTCCTGCCTTCAAAATTTCATCAGACAAAGCATTTTTATCCTCAACTTGATTACGTCTTAAAAGTACCCTGATTCTTAATAAAACTTCCTGAATATCAAAAGGTTTTACCAAATAATCATCAACACCGGAATCAAACCCTTCTGTTTTATCATCAATCGTACCTTTTGCCGTTAGCATCAAAATCGGAATAGAAAGTTTTGCTTGGCGAATATTTTTAGCAACGTCAAACCCGTTCATCTTTGGCATCATAACATCCAAAAGAATCAAGTCGTATGTGTTGTTCAAAGCTTTGTTTAACCCTTCACGTCCATCACGAGCAGTATCGACAAAATATCCGCTGTGAGACACGTCAAATTCCAACAAATCTCTGATTTCATCATCATCATCAACTATTAAAATTCTTTTTTGAATATCTGACATGCTTTCTCTTTTCTTATTTCAAGTTCATTTAATATAGAATAACTTTTAAATTTTTTAAATTTTTCTATATTTTAAACACTCATTTCCTTTTCAAATCCGAATAATGAACTTACAGATTCATCATCATGAATTCTTGCAATAGCTTGTCCCAAAAGTGGAGCAACTGATAATTGCGTAATATTCGGAGGCATCTTAGACATATCCAAAGGAATAGTATTTGTTACGATACATTCTTTTATAGGAGCTGAGCCAAGTCTTTCTATAGCAGGACCTGAGAATACAGGGTGTGTAGCACAAACATAAACATCTTTTGCACCTTGTTCTTTTAACAATCTTGCCGCACCACAAATTGTACCAGCGGTATCAATAATGTCATCGAACATAACACAAACTTTGCCTTTAACATCACCTATTACGTTATTGGCAATAGCTTCATTATGTTTGTCACGGCGTTTATCAATAATTGCCAAAGTACATCCTACTTGTTTTGCAAAATATCTTGTTCTTTGAACTCCGCCTGTATCAGGACTTACCGCAACTATGTCATCAGGATTTATTTTTAAACTCTTTATATAATTTACAAGGATTGTAGTCGCAAAAATATGGTCAACTAAAATATTAAAGAAACCTTGAATTTGACCTGTATGTAAATCCATTGCCAAAACTCTGTTTGCGCCTGCTGTTGTCAATAAATCAGCAACCAATTTTGCTGTAATAGCTTCTCTACCGGAAGTTTTTCTATCTTGTCTTGCATAACCATAATACGGAATAACCGCCGTAATTGATTTTGCACTTGCACGCTTGAAAGCATCTATAATAATTAATAATTCCATTAAATTTTCGTTAACCGGATTGCATAAAGGCTGAATAATGAAAACATCATCCCCACGTACACTTTCCTTTACTTGAACATATATTTCACCATCTGCAAAATTTTTCACAACCATTGGTCCAACCGAAGTTCCAAGATAATTTGCAATTTCTTGAGCAAGCTTCGTATTTGAACGTCCTGCAAACAATTTGATGTCGTGAGTCGGAGTAATTGCACGTTCCAACTTTGGTAGTTCTTCCATTTCTAAAGCCATTTTTTATAAATCCTTTCTGTTTTAGCATGCGACATAGTTTATTATAGACCTGTTAAAATTTGTCCTCAACATTTTTTTAAGTAATATTACTAAAATCCGGACATAAAAAATTTTGACATATAGAAGTGGCAAGTCTTTAAAAGACTTGCCACCAAAAATTTCCCTTTTTAGAAGTGTTACTAAGTTACTATATATGGTTGTTAAAATTTTTATTCATTCAAAAGCTATGATGAACTGCTACCTGAAGAATTTTTATATCTGTAGCTCAAAATGCTATATGTACTATCAGAAGACGAATCACTACCATAAAATACTGACATATCTCCGGCTGCTTTCAATCTCATTTCATCTTCTTTTTGTTGTTTCGATGAATTTACAGAATACGCAGAAATTTCAGCATCTGTAAGTTTTCCGTCGTGATTTGTATCCATATCTTCAAAGTGTTCCAAAATTTCAGTCATTTTGCTCTCTGAAATACCGCTGTTACCTGATGCATAAAGTTGTTGCAATTCCGTTTTTGTCATACCTGATGAAGACAATTTGTTTGTAAGTTTTGTCATCTCATCAGATGTAATTACACCGTCACCATTTGAATCTATCGATTTGAAATTTGTTTGCAAGTAACTTGCAAATGATGAATTTATATTTTGTGATAGTGTCGAATTGCTTCTTGCAGATGTTAGGTTTTTTAGTGTAAGTCCATCTGTATATTGACTTGCTATATATGAATAAGTATTTTCTATTCCGGAAGTTATACCGGCTAAAATTGATGACATATTTCTACCTCGTTATTATATACCTTCTTCTCATTTAATCTTAATGATGATGGAAAGAAAGTCAACCATCCAAATAAATGATTTTTAATTTTTCATAAAGAAAATTCCTTGTTATTAAAGATTTTTCATGATACATTAACGGATGTTATACGAAATAAAAAGGAATTAAAATTATGCAAGCCCGCAGAGCATCACGAGAATTAGCATTTATATTATTTTCACAATTTGATAAGAAAATTACAACATATTCAAAAGAAACTTTGGATGATATTATTTTAAAATCTGTCAGAATGTTATCTGACAATGCAAGCGATGAATTGAAACTTGTACTAGGTTCTTTAGTTGAGATAAAAGACCAAATTAAAAATTATGAAATAAATCATGAAACAAATTTGAACAGACCATTGGAAGCTGAAAACGTAGCAGTTCCTATTCCGATGACATCTGATATGGAAGGCAAAATTGATACAATTATAGATGTAGCAGAAAAAGCTTTGGCAGCTTTAGATATAGCTGAATTTACAACACTTGATTCAAAAAATGAAGTTAAAGATTATGCTGTTGAAATTGCAGAAGTTTTCCAAAAAAATCATACCGAAATTGATGAAACAATTCAAAAATATGCAAAAAATTGGAATATTGACAGACTCGTAAAAATGGATAAAGATATTTTACGTATCGCAATTTCAGAACTTTTATATTTAAAAGATGCTCCAATGAAAGTTGTCGTTGATGAAGCAATTGAACTTGCAAAAAAATATTCGACAGACGACAGTGCATCATTTATTAACGGTATTTTAGCAAAGGTTATTGTAGATTTTGGACTTAAATAATGTTTGGATTCTTTAAAGAAAAACTTCAAAATTTAAAAGATACCGTATCAAACACTGCAACTGCATTGGTCAACAATGTAGTTAATTCCGTGTCTGATGAAGCAGAGTTTTCGGAGTTTGTTCTTGATGATATGGAAGATACACTTATCAGTGCAGATTTAGGTGTAGGTTATGCCTCGGAACTTGTTGATAAACTACGTTCTCAAGACAAAATAAAACCTGCCGATGTAAAATCCTATCTGAAAAATGAATTTACAAAAACTTTAAATGATGCAGGTTCAAATGAATTAAATTTCAAAGAAGATGAATTAAACATTTATTTTATCACCGGAGTAAACGGCGTCGGTAAAACAACACTCATTGCAAAACTCGCTTACAAATTTAAAAATGACGGTAAAAAAGTTTTGATAGCTGCCGGAGACACTTTTCGTGCAGCAGCAGAAGAGCAACTTGATATCTGGTCAAAAAGGGCAGGAGCGGACATTGTACGCCGCGACAAGGCCGATCCCGCATCAGTTGTATATGAAGCCATTGAAAAAGCAAATAACGAGCATTATAATGTAATTTTGGTTGATACGGCAGGAAGATTACAAAATAAATTTAATTTAATGGAAGAATTGGCAAAAATTAAGGCGGTTATTGATAAAAAAGCGCCGGAAGCACTAAGAGAATGCATGCTTGTACTTGATGCAAATACAGGTCAAAATGGACTTGAACAGGCAAAGGTATTTAAAGAAGCCGTTAATCTGACATCAGTTGCCCTCACAAAGCTTGATGGTTCGGCTAAAGGTGCAATAGTTTTGGCAGTGGCAAAAGAAATGAAATTACCTGTAAAATTGATTGGTGTAGGTGAAAAAATGGAAGATTTGAAACCTTTTGATGCTGACGATTTTATTTCCGCACTATTTGATTAAATATTTATAAAATTTTCAAATATCTTATAACCATATTCGCTCAAAATAGCTTCAGGATGAAATTGAACTCCATATACTGGATATTTCTCATGTTCAAGTGCCATCAAAATACCATCTGAGGTTTTAGCAGTTATTTTCAATGGTGATTTTACCGTTTTTTTATCCACAATTAAAGAATGGTAACGCGTTGCAGAAAATTTTTGAGGAATATTTTTGAATAACTTTGAATTTTCACAAAGATAAATATCGGAATTTTTGCCATGAAAAGGTTCTTTTGCCATTTTTACATCAGCATTAAAAACATGCGCAATACATTGCATCCCAAGACATATCCCTAAAATTTTTTTTGTCTTATAAAATTCTTTTATAATATCGTTTGAAATTCCTGCATCATCAAATGAACCAGGTCCAGGCGAGATAATAATTCCATCAAAATCTTTTGATTTTAATTCTTCCGTCGTAATTTCATCATTTTTGTAAACTTCAATATCTACATTCAATTTTCTAAAATATTGAAATATATTGTAGGTAAAAGAATCATAATTATCAATTAAAATCAACTTTTTTTACTCCTCTTACAGAATTTATTGCGTAGATATTTTCTGCCTTTTCCAAATCCTCTTTATATAAAATCTTTTCAAAACATTTTTTCTCTTTTAACATTTTCTCTCGTAAAATTCCTCCCAAAAGCCCGCAAGAAGTCGGCGGTGTGTATAATTTCCCTCCCAATTCAATCAAAATATTACTTCTTGCACCTTCTGTCAATTCTCCTTTTTCGTTAAAAAATATTTCATCATAAATTTCACCGGCTTTTATTTTTTCAAAAGATTTTTCAAACTGAGGTCTGAAATTTGTCTTGTGTTGTGCCAAAATATTCTCAGAATCAATTATAATATCTGAAATGGCTATTTTATTAGTTTTTGAAACATTTAACGGTCGATAACTAACTTTATATTCTCCGTTTTTGTATAATTCAATTTTAAAAATGCCATCATATTTAGGTTTCAATTCTCGGATTTTTTTATTAAATTTGAACCCTAACAATTTTGCTGATTTTTTCATTCTTTTAATATGTTCTTGAAAATAAAGTGGTTTTAAATTTTCTACTTTCATCGTTTCAATTAATGTCAAATCTTGCTGATTTTCAGTCAAAAAAGAAGTTTTAACAACAGTTTCATTCCATTCATCACGTGATGTCGAATCCCAAACAATAGCACCACCTACTCTATAATTGTAAAAGTTTTCATTATATTTTTTTTGTAAAATTCTTATTGGAACAGAAAACTCTGCATTATCCTTATAAATCATCCCGATTGCACCACAATAAACTCCTCTTGAACCTTTTTCAATTTTATCAATAATCTTCATTGTACTAATTTTCGGAGCACCAGTAATTGAACCACAAGGGAAAATAGCTTTAAATATTTCATACAAACTTATATTTTCTCTCAAATTTGCTTGGACAGTTGATGTCATTTGATACAAGGTCTTATGTTCCTCAATTTCAAAAAGTTTAGGGACATCTACTGTTCCTATTTTTGCAATTTTACCCAAATCGTTGCGCAACAAATCAACAATCATAATATTCTCAGCTCTATTTTTGATATCGTTTTTTAGGAATTTTATATTTTTCAAATCCTGTGCCGAATTTTGTCCGCGTTTTACAGTTCCTTTCATCGGCTTTGTAATAATCTTATCGTTTTCCAATTTAAAAAATAATTCAGGTGAAAAAGACAGAATTTCTTCATACTTATTAGAAAAATAAGCTTTATACTTTGTATCTTGAAAATCTAATAACTTATTAAAAATTTCAAAAGATTTTCCATTTGTCATAACCTTAAAATTATGGGTAAAATTGACTTCATATGTATTCCCACATTTGATTTCAGATTTTATCTTACCTATTGCAGAAGTATAATCTTTGTAAGTTAAATCAGGCGTTGGAAACATGTAAATATCTTTGTTACATTGGGTTTGGACGAATTTTCGGTAACCTTCATATACTTCAAAATATAAAATAGGAAAATTTGAAGAGATATCTTTATCCAAAAAAATATCTTTTGCCTCATATCTTATATAACCTACAAGGTAATATTTTTGTTTGAGCCTTTCTATTTTTTCAAAGGCTTTTTTAAACGTAGCAGTATCAAACGCTGTAATGATTTCAACAGGGTTTTCAAAATATTTATCTGAATATATTGTCATAAAATATTACTAATTTCTTAATCCGTCAGGGTTTGCCATTGGAATAGGTGCATGAACCGGCTGAGATTCCGATTTTGGTGTAAAATCAGCTTTTTGACTAGGAGATGCGGATTCAGATGATCTTGAAGATCTTGTAGTAACCGACTTTTGAGCAGGAGTACCCATAGATTCATCAACGTATTCATCTTCAGAAGAGCCCTCATTTGAGTCCGTTTCGTCTGTTCCGCCAACAACTTGAACTTTTACAGGCATTTTATTATCGTTACCCAATGGAATTTCAGGATAATCAAAATCTATATCACCATATTTTTTAGTCGCAACCATCATAACATCATGCCAGATAAGTGCAGGAACAGTACCACCTTGAACACCACGCATTTGTTTGTTATCATCACGACCAACCCAAACACCTGTTACAATATTTGGTGTATAACCAATGAAACTTGCATCTCTGTAATCATCCGTTGTTCCGGTTTTACCTGCTGCAGGCTTACCGATATTTGCGGCACGACCTGTACCATGCAAGATAACTGTCTTTAACATCGCTGTCATTTCTGACGCGGTATTCATACTCAATTCATGAGAAACTTTTGTTTTTGGAGCTTGATAAACAACCTTACCACGTGAAGTTTCTATTCTTTCAATTGCATAAGGTTGAACAACATATCCGCCATTTGCAAATGCACCATAAGCACGTGTAATCTCAAACAACTTGATACCATTTGAACCAAGTGCAATTGTTGCATCATTTTCAAGCGGAGTAGTTATACCCAAAACCTGTGTCATTTCCTGAACTGCACGAACACCTACTTCTTGAATAAGTCTTGCGGCACAAACGTTAGAAGATACCATCAAAGCTTTATATACAGGAATTTTACCTCTATATCTGCCATTATAGTTTCTTGGTGACCATTTACCGATTGTAATCGGGCTATCACTTATCATATCTGTAGGGCGCACACCTTTTTCAAGGGCAGCAGCATATACGAATGGTTTGAAAGCAGATCCCGGAGGCCTTACAGCTTGTGTAACTCTATCGTATTGTGTTTCTACATAGTTTTTTCCGCCGGCATAAACAAGAATTTTACCGTCTATAGGATTAAATGAAAATACAGCAGCTTGGTTTTCTTTTGAAGTAAGTCCGTATCTTCTCATATTTTTCAAAATAGCTTCGTTTGCAGCTATTTGTGCATCATAGTCAAGAGTTGTTACAATTTTGTAACCACCTTGTGAAATTTCAGTTTCATCATATCCGAGTTTTTCTAATTCTTTCAAAACATAATCACAAAAATATGGAGCTTTATTAGTTGTATAGAATTGAGGTACCGCAGCTAAATGAATTTTTTCTTTCTTAGCTTGATCCATTTCATCTTTTGTAATGTATTTCATTTTATACATTCTCAAAAGAACCTGATTACGTCTCTTTACAGCTAAATCCATACTATTGAATGGTGAATATACACTTGGAGCTTGAGGCAAACCTGCAAGCAGTGCTAATTCCGCCAAATCACAATCTTTAAGGTGTTTATCAAAATAGATTTGTGCAGCACCTTCAACACCATAAGCACCTGAACCCAAATATACGTTATTCATATACATTTCAAGGATTTTATCTTTAGGGATAGTTTTTTCAATTCTTGCGGCAATAAACAATTCTTTTATTTTTCTGTCAAAAGTTCTTTCGTTAGACAAGAATAAAATTCTCGCCAACTGTTGAGTTATTGTACTTGCACCTTGGACAACATGTCCTGCCATTACGTTTTCAATTGTTGAACGGGCAAGTCCTGCAGGATCATATCCATGGTGATGATAAAAGTTTTTATCTTCAGTTGCAATTAATGCCTTTTTCATGTTGTCAGGAACTTCGTTAAAATCAACTTTTTGATATGTGTATGCCGTAAAAGTTTTTATAACATTATTTTCATCATTTGCATAAAATTTAGTTACAATATTCGGTTTAAATTTATCAAGGTTTTGAATTGGAGGCAATGACGCCAAATATAATTCCAAAGAAACAACACCTGCCAAAATGCAAGCACAACCTATGATAATTGCTTTTTTAACATTATGGAAAAAGTTTTCATCTTTTTTCTTTCGCTTTGGCATATTATAGCGTGCATAATCTTTTGGTGTAAAATCATCATAATAATTTCTTGGCATTAATAGTTCCCTCTTTCAACATAAAATATTTTATTATAAAATATTGATATTGGCAAATATTTACAAGGATTTTCTATTTTGAACAAACTGATTGATTTTATAACAGTTATAAAAAATGAATTTTTATCTCATTTTGTTACTGAAAAAGTCTCTTATGAAGTAACGGGACATTGCAAAAAATGTGGCAAATGTTGTAACTATATGTATAGCTATGATACTTATACTGAGGACGAATTCAAAATTATGCAATTTCTTTTTCCAAAATATAAAAGATTCTATATAAAAGGCAAAGATGATGAAGGAAACCTGATTTTTGCATGTAAACTTGTCACAAAAGACGGACTATGTTCAGATTATAAACACAGACTGCGTATGTGCAAAAACTATCCTGCAAAACGCGTAGGATATCCTGCAAAACTCCACGAAGGCTGCGGATATACAGTAAATGTCAAAACATTTGATGATTATTTAAAAAATAAATAACTGATTTTTGTGTTAATATAAAAACGTAATTTTGAAAATTTAATAAAGTAGCCGAATAATCGCGTCTTAGAATTATTTTAAGATGAGGAAAGTCCGTGCATTCAAGAACAGGTCGCCGGAGAAACTCCGGACAGCGTGAGCTGGTGGATTAGGACCACAGAAATGTAGACTGCCGATGGAAAACGCAAGTTTTCACAGGTGATGGTGCAACGGTGAGTTAAGAGCTTCACCAGCGGTATTGAGAAATACCGGCTAGGCAACCCCCGATCGAATGCAAGATTGAATAAATAGGTTTAAAAGTTGTTCGCTTATCTATTTGAAAAATCGCTAGAGATTAAGAGTAATCTTAATACCAGACAGATGATTATTTAAAAACAGAACACGGCTTATGAACTACTTTATTATTAATAAAAAAGGATTAAACAAAATGTTTAATCCTTTTTTATATCTTTTTTCGAGTTTGAAGCTTCGCCTCGTCATTTATCAAAAATTCCAGCCTCTGCAAAAATTCGCTAATCACCGGATACCTTTGTATCAATTTGGATATCTTCAGCAGCTTTACAATCCCCCGTGCACCCAGTTCCAGTTCCTGTTGCATCTATCTGCATCTTGCCATCTTCTCTGATTACAATACCAAATTGGTCAAAATCTTCATCGGAAGCTGTACATGATGAACCGGAATAATTTTTAGAATTTTGTCTGCAATTTGGGGCATCATCGCCATTTACATCAACAAACATAGTTGCTTGATTAACTCCATCGCCACCTTTTGTACCATCTCCTGCAGTACCACCAAATGTAGAAATTGGTATATACCAAATTAATCCATCAGTAGTTGTACATATATGAAAACTATTTTCATCCGTACAATCTCCTTTTGTATTTAATTTTGATGCAAAAAGTTCGGCAAATTTATGAGCATTACCTGGAATATCTACTCCATCAGCAGTACAGCCATTCAAAACATCAAATCCTAGATATGCCTTGTCTTGAACATCACTCAAATCATTATAATATGTTGTATTGTTGATTAAAGATGTTATAATATTTTCTGCCGTATAATACGCTTTTTTAATCATCATTTTGTTTCTATTCGGTCTTATTCTCATAATCGTTGGAGTAACAATAGCCGTTAAAACACCAATTACAGCTAATGCAACCATAAGTTCCGTTAACGTAAATCCTTTAAATTTTTTCATAACCCAAATATCCTTCCTAAAGATTGAAGTAATACCTCATCTCATGATATCATATTTTTCAGGATTTTTCAAGGGTGAAACTGATTTTTACTTTTGTAAATTTTTAGCAATAAACTAGCAAAATAATTTATTTAGAGGATTTTAAATTTCCGATATTTCTATACAATAACAAGGATATAAAAAACACAGAGGGAAAATCATGGTCGATAACAGATCAGCAGGATACTTTGGAATCGGAGGTTCTTTCAATTTCAAAAGCGGAGATATCTCAGGAACAGCTGCCAAAACTCAAGATGATAAAATGGGACAAGGCGGCGAGTATTTTGCGCAACAACAAAATGAAGAAGAAGGGAAAAAAGATGACAAATATATGGACAGAAGTGCCGTTCTCCGCGCCACTCTCAATTCCCTTGCTATGATGAATGTTGCAAATGTTATCAATGCCAGAAAACAAGCGCTCTATAACGATGAAAAAAAACAAATTGAGGAACTTCATAATAACCTAAAAGATAAAGAAAATAACCAACATAAAGAAAAAGATTCCGAACAAAATTCTCAAAAAGATGATGAAAAAAATATTGAAGAAAAAATTGAACAAGAATATAATGACTTTATGACAGATTTTGAAACTGACAGATAAAACTAAACTTTATAATATCAAAAAGGCCTGTATAATTAAATTATACAAGCCTTTTTATTTGGTATTATTATCGGATTACTAATCAAATAAGCTCTTTGCCCAGCTATACATACCTTTTACTCCATTAGCAACTGTATGATATGCTTTGCTTACTCCATTGTAAACTGCATCAACTCCTGAGTTATAGAATGATTTTACAGCATTTTCTGCAACTCTTATATTTTCTTTAATTTCTTCTCTTAATTGCTGAGAAATTGTTTTGTTTTTCAAAGCTTGAATTTCTTTTTGTTGATAAGCCAAGATTTGTGCTTTTGTCATCTTTTTGAAATTAGGTTGTTTATGAACTTGAGCAGGAGTTAAATCTGCTTTCAATTTACCTCTTGCAGTATGTGCAAAGTTTTTAGCATATGTTGCAATTGTTCTGTCAACAGTTTCACCTGTTTCAATGCCGGTTCTGATAACTTTTTTACCACCTTTGTATATAGCTTTTCCGGTATCTACGACTTTTTTCTCAACAGCCTTAACTTCTTTCTTTACGCTATTATACTTTTCAACTACTTCTTGTTTAACTTGACTCGCAATTGTTCTGTCTTTCAAAGCCTGAATTTCTTTTTGTTGTTCTGCAATTTGTTTTTCAAGTTTAGCATCACTAACTTGATGTTCCAATGCAACACCCTTGTCTCCAGTCAAAACAAGTTTTTGTCCTGCTTTAAGAATATTGACATCTTTAATGTTGTTCAATTTAGCAAGCTGTTCTACCGTAGTATTATTAGCCTTTGCTATTTTTGCTAATGTGTCTCCATTCTTAACTGTAATTTTTTGTACTGATCCCATAATAATATCCTTTCTGTTTATGCTAATAAACTCTTCACATTCATGTAAAAACATTTAATTTAAAGGAATTGCGCATTTTGTATATCATTTTTATATCGTTAAGAGATAAAAACTATATATGAGTAGATTTACCAAGGGTTTTCAGCTGTTTACAAAAGTTAATATATTATTGTTTTTTATCAAATTTATTATTTCATATACATTTATAATTCCGAAGAAGGTAAACATGATAAATTTTAATATACATAAATTTTTTAATAAAACTCCATTTAAAAATAATAATAAAGAAAAAGTAAATATAAAAAACCGATATAATACTAATCCCACAAAATCAATATACAAACGTTGTCTTCACAAGCTTAAACCATATGCACTCGCAGGATTAATTACTTACGGCGGAATAAATGCATGCACAGATAACAATATTAACGGCACAACAAACCTCGATGGAATAAAAATAGAATACACCGATATCAAACCGCAAACAAAAGTTGACATTCTAGAACCATTATTACAATTAAAAAAGCAATTAACTCCTGAAACAGATTTTTTGAAAAATATTAAAATTAGCGTAGTTAACTCTGTTGACGAATTGGATAACAGTGACGATTTTAATAAATATGTAAAACTTAGTGAAAATAGTGAAGAAAATGCTAAAGGTTACAGTCTATATTCAGACGGTAAGCTCCAAAAACGTATATTAATACAAGAATCTGCACATAATGATGATAAAATTTATAATCTTATAAGAACCGGCAATTATAATTCGGATAATGCGATAAAACAATCACTTATGCATGAAGTAGGCCATCAATTTGATCAATTTTTTGGACATGACCATGAAGCTGATTTTGCCAAAGAGTGGGATTCTATTAATGCAACAAGATTTAATGATCCTCAAATAAATTCTTTTGATTTTCCATCAAACGTCTCCACTCAAAAAAGTAAAGTTACTTATGATTTGAATTGTGCATTGAGCGATAAAAATAAATTTTATTATACGATGATAGATGATCTTAAAAATATTGCCAAATTGAAAAAACTCGGCTCTGATGAATTGGCAAATAATATTGATTATTATTTATCATTTATAGATTTAAATGCGCCGATAAATTACGAAGCTATGGAACTTGCGGATGCAACAAGAGCAGAAGTTTACGCAAATTTATTTTCATACGCTATCGGACAAGATGATGGTGACAAAGCAAAATTCACGAAAAACTTTGCTAACAGTTACAAACTTGTAAAAAAAGATATCATAAAATATTTACACATTATACCTAAATAGGAATTAAACTAATTTTGTAAAAATGCTATCTTTATCTTCAACTTTTTGATTATCTTTTTTGCTGCTTAATAATTCGCCTCTGTATGACGGATTAGAACCTTCTTTATCCTTACCAGTAGCTAAACTTACAATACTGTTAAATTTTGGAGCTGCATCAGTAATTTTTTGACCGTTTACAGTTTCATTTACGCTGATTGTCATTTTACCTTCAACATTTTTTTGTTGATTAACAGCAGCTTGTGTATTCAAATATTTAATAGAATTTAAAACATCTTGGTTTAATTGAACTTGCAAACCTGAATTGTTCAATGCAATTTGTCTTGATGTGTTTGTATCAATATTACCTTTATACAAATCAATACCAAGATCTCTTTTTTGGAATATATTATTAGTACTTTGAGTATTATTTACAGAATATTGGCCGTTTTTCTCTGCAGCTCTTTTCAAAATTTCTTGTGAAACTTCTTTAAGAATGCTTCTGTCAATTCCTGAATTTAATGAAACATTAAGTGCCATTAGTTATATCCCTTTCCTGTATCATGTTTATCGGTATGTATAAGGCAAAACTTTAATTTTCCTACAAAGCATGTTACAAAACTTAACAAATCGGCGAAAACATGGCAATTATTCATGTTCCGGGACGTTTTAATATATATAACGTATATAAAATGAGAGTATATTATGAGTTTTTGGGATAGCCTAAACAATTTTAACTACAAAATAAGTAACGTAAATGCCGTACTTGGTAGCACAGTTACCGCACTAGAAGACGGTCAAAAAGGAAAACCGTTGGTTGATAATATTTTCAATTTCGGTTTGAACGTAACAAACGGCTTAGCACGTAACGATTGGGCTAAAACTATGGCAGATAACGGAGATTCCAGCGGTCAAGCAATCAACGCTCTTGCAGGATACGGCAATTTACAAGCTAATGCGCAGGGTACAGCAGGATTGATGTTTGAAAGTATGGTTAATCCTTGGTCTACCGGAGGTATGATGGGATATCCTATGTTCGGCGGAATGTGCGGAGGTAGCGTATTTGGCGGATATAATTCATGTATGATGCCAATGACAATGCCTTTTATGTTTAATTCCGGAATGGGATACTTCTGTTAGCTTTATTAAATCTATATTGAGAAATGAGTCAATAAATATTAGTTTATTGGCTCATTTTATGTTAAAATACGGTTATGGAAATTAAAATGGTTGCAACAGATATAGACGGAACTATTTTAGGCGGAAATTTTGTATTTACGCCACAAGTCAAATCCTGTATCAAAAAACTTTCACAACAAGATGTAAAAGTTGTATTAGTAACGGGGAGAATGCATACAGCAACAACTCATGTAGCGCAAGAACTCGGGCTTGATACCCCGATTGTATCTTATCAAGGCGGACTTGTTAAAGAACAAAACGGAAATATTTTGTACGAAAAAACTCTGGACACAAAAGCTGCAAAAGATATTATTCTGTGGGCAAAAAGTAACGGAATACATTTGAATCTTTATATGAATGACAAACTCTATGTCGAAAAAGATAATGAATCCGTGAAACGTTACACCTCTGAACGTGGAATCCCTTACACCGTATGTGAATTGGATAAAATAAAACTTGAACATATAAACAAAGCGCTTGCAATTGATTTTAATGATGCGGAACGTGTCAGCGGATGGGTAGACTATTTAAAAGAAAAACATCCTGAACTGTACATTGTAAAATCTACTCCGTATTTTTGCGAAATTTCAAATACTGAAGCCAGAAAGTCTTGTGCCGTTGAATTTTTGACCAAATACTGGGGATTAAAAAAAGAAGAAGTTTTATCAATCGGAGATCAAAATAACGATATTGAACTTTTAAAAGCCGGTGGAATAAAAGTTGCAATGGGTAACGGAACCGATGAAATTAAAAAATACGCGGATTATATAACAGATACCGTTGACAATAACGGGTTTGTAAAAGCAATTGAAAAATTTGTATTTAAAAATGAGGAAATTAAATGTTCAGAATAGGTATAGGCTATGACATTCATAAACTCACTACAGGAAGAGATTTAATAATTGGTGGGGTAAAAATTACGCATGAAAAGGGGCTATTAGGACATAGCGATGCAGATGTCTTGATTCATGCTATCATTGATGCAATGCTTGGTGCATTGGCACTTTCTGATATCGGAACACTTTTTCCAGATACTGATCCGCGTTATAAAGATGCAGATAGTACAATAATGTTGAAACATGTTTACGACCTTATTAAGAAAAAAGGCTATAAATTAGAAAATTTAGACAGCAATATCATAGCGCAGAGTCCTAAAATGATGCCATATATCCCGAAAATGAAAGAAGGCTTGGCACAAATTCTTGATATTGATATCCATAAACTTTCCATCAAGGCTAAAACTAAAGAAGAACTTGATGCCGTAGGACAGAAATTGGCTATAGAATGTAATGCTGTTGTACTTTTAAGTAATGATTAATTTATGAAAAATGTTATTTGTTTTAAATCAAAAATCGGAAATATTTTTATTGCCGAAGAAAATAAAAAAATTACAAATATTTCATTCTCAAAAATTTCCGGAATTTGTAATAAAACTGAGATACTAAAACTTGCAAAAACTCAGATAACAGAGTATTTACAAGGAACTAGAAAAACTTTTGATTTTCCTATAAAATTCAACGGGACAGAATTTCAAAAAAAAGTTTGGAATGAACTTTTAAAAATTCCATACGGACAAACTGCCAGTTATAAAGAAATAGCTACTAAAATAGGGAATAAAAATTCATTTCGCGCCGTCGGGAACGCAAATAATAAAAACAACCTTTTAATTTTTGTTCCTTGTCACAGAATTATCAAGACAGATGGAACTTTAGGGGGATATGCAGGCACAATAGAAATTAAGAAAAAATTATTAGATTTAGAATCTAAAAATCTCTTTACAAAATAAAGTTCATGTGCAATAATACTTTGACGAATAGTAGGAGCTTATTTTGAAAATAGAAACCCAAAAAAAATTGGCAGCGGGGTTATCAATAACTTCAAATGCATTTATAATCCTCTTTAAGCTTATTGCAGGTATAATTTCCGGCAGTATCAGTATTATATCTGAAGCAATTCACTCAATGAGTGATTTTTTGGCATCTGTTTTAACTTTTTTTGCCGTAACACGTTCTGCAGAACCTGCAGATAAAGACCATCCGTTTGGACATGGAAGATATGAAGATATGTCCGGATTTGTTGAAGGTGGATTAATTATATTTGCAGCCTTTTATATTATTTATGAAGCAAGCAAAAAATTATTATTCGGTTACAATATGGATTTGAATTCTACACTTGGAATTTGGGTTATGGGATTTGCTGTTATCGCAAATATTTTGGTAAGTACATACCTGTTCCATATTGCAAAGAAAACAGAATCAGTTTCTTTACTCGCGGATGCTGAACATTTGAGGACAGATGTTTTATCAGCTTTTGGTGTATTTGCCGGATTGATATTAATAAAAATTACAGGATATGCTCTTTTAGACCCTATTATCGCAATCATCGTAGCCTTGATAATTCTTAAAGCAGGTTTTTCTATATCGAAAGCCACTCTAAATAACCTTTTAGATGGTTCATTACCAAACGAAGATATTGAAAAAATAGATAATATTTTAAATACGTATGAAGGAATAAAAGGGTATAAAAATGTAAAAGGTCGTCGAACAGGTCCCGGACGTGATATTGATATTACAATAATTTTTGACGGAAAAATGACCATCAAGCAATGCCACAAAATTTGCGACGATATTGAACACAAAATTCAAGAGGCATTGGGCAACGCATCAATAACAACTCATATGGAGCCTGAAAAGGTTTAGAAACCCCATCCTCCATCATCCATTCCTGGATCATCATAATAATGATCAGTATATGAGCCATCATTAAATGGATCATTGAATCCAAAATTGTTGTCATCGCCATTACCAAATATATGATCGTCATTGTGCATTGCATCATCAGCAGCTGCACTAGCATAGATATTATTCATATCATCAATTGTAGAATCCGTTTCTACTGTGTAATCAGCCGCTTGCTCTTCGACATCAACAATTTTTATATCGTTCTCTATTTCTACTTTTTTATCTTTTATTTTTTTCAATAAAGCAGTTTTTTCAGGAGAATCTTTTACGCCTAATAAAGATTGTTCAAGTTGGCTTAGTTCTTTTACAGTTTTTGCATTATCTATTTGTGAACCAATTCTATTCAACTTAGTAGCGTATAATTTAGCTTCATCTCCAACAATATGGACATCGCCATCTAAAGTTTCTCCATATATTACTTCTTCAACATCAGGATCTTTAAGCTTTTCTGCTTTGGCCTGTGCTTCTGCCTTGGCTTGTGCCTCTGCTTTTGCTTGAGCTTCTGCTTTGGCTTGAGCTTCTGCCTTGGCCTGAGCTTCTGCCTTTGCCTGTGCTTCCGCTTTGGCTTGTGCTTCTGCCTTTGCTTGAGCCTCTGCTTTTGCTTTTGCTTCTGCTTTTGCTTGTGCTTCCGCTTTGGCCTGTGCTTCCGCCTTGGCCTGTGCTTCTGCTTTGGCTTGAGCTTCTGCCTTGGCCTCTGTTTCAGCCTTTGCTCCTGTCTTAGATTGTCTTGCATGAATTTCTTCTTTAACTTTAGCAAGATTTGCTTCTTTTTCAGCTAATCCTTGAGATTCTTTTTTGAGTACATCTTTTAAATTTTTAATGGCATCATTTATTTTTGATGAACTTGTAGCATCTTTTAGTGCATCTCTTAGGTTTCCGATAGCTGCGGACATATCATCAGAACCCCCTCTATCAGGATGGGCTTTTATAAACTCTCTTTTTAATTGCTTATCAAGATTCTTCAAAGCTTCTGGATCATTAAGATTTACCTTATATCCATCTTTAAAGATATCTTTTAAATCTTGCTCTATTGATTGCGCAGCTTTGGCGGTAGTTACTTCTTTTTCAATATTTTGAGCCTGTTGATTTAGTTCTTCATCAGAAATAGGTTTTGAAGAACCTTCCGGTTTCTCATTATGAACTTCTTCTGTTTTTGCCTGAGTCTCGGCTTTTGCTTTTGCCTCTCCAGTGCCTCTAGTATTACCGGAATGGATGTCTTCTGAACCTCCACGGCCTCCAGCTTCACCAGTATGGATATCTTCCCCGGCGCGAGCTCCAGTTTTACCTGTATGTGGCGCATCACCTGCCGGTCCATGTGGTGCATCGCCTGCCGGTCCATGCGGCGCATCACCCATATGTATATCTTCGGATCTTGTAACAGAATTTGAAGAAAGTCTTCTTGAAGGATCAATTGTAGGTTCATGCAAATCCATATCTTTTGTAGCTTTGCTTGCTCGTCTAAATGCACCAATCTCTGTTAATGAACCAACTGTACCCATTGCAGCATTCATCGCAGTTCCTTCTAATGTTACATGACCGGTTTCTGCATATTCAACACCTGCACCCATTGTTGCATTACCTGCGGCATTTATTGCAGCTCTTTCTGCTATTGCTGTTTTTGACAAACCTGTTACCGCTTTACCTGCAAATTTAGCTATCTGACCGCCACCAAAGACCATAACACCATCTAATGCAGCATCTTCTAATATCTGTGTAGCTTCTCCATCTTTTAATCCGTTATGAGAACTCAACCTGTCAGAAAATCCTGCAGCTGCGCTTGCACTAGCCATAACAGCAGCCTCAGCGACAAGACTTGTACCACCTGTAGCGACACCAACACCTATCGTAACAGCAGCAGCAGTTACGCCCTTAACGACAGATGCTCCTGTTTTTTGTGATTGATTGTATTTAGCTACTCGAGAAGCTATATTGTTTCTGTGTCCGAAAGCTCTATCATAATTTGCTGCCGTAGGATTTTCAAGATAGTCTGCAACCAATTGTTGGTTATAACTTACCCCATACATTTTTTTAAATGTAGCTTCAAATTGAGCTTCACCTTTTTTAGAGGCATTATTTAAGGCCTTCAATTGATTTCTATATGTTTGTAAATCTGCTCTTACCTTACTTGCTCTATTATTAGAACCCCAAAGAGCACTAATGCCATCTGCAACATCTCCTGCCCAACCATCATCATCCAATTGTGCTTGAAAAGATTTTTGAGCTGAATTTAATTGTTGTGTTAAAGTTGCGATTGTAGCTTTTTGAGCAGTTCCTTTATCATGCTTAACTTTGTCAACAAAATTTGTATGATTTACGTAAGAAGCTTTTAAAATATATCCGTCATGCGACATAGCAAAAGTATGACCATTCTTATCTACTACGTATGTTCTACCAAACTTGTCTGGTTTTGAAACAGTAACATACGAACCTCCGGAAACAGCTTTACCATTTGCACCTCTGAATTTACCTTTAATTTTTTTGCCATTATTATATGCACGTCTAGCCAATACTTTTTGGTTAGTGTCTTTTACATACTGTTCTTTTAAAATTGTACCATCATGCGCCATTACATAAGTTTTGCCTGTTTTTGGATCCTTTACATAAGAACGTCCATAAATACCGGTATTTCCTATTTTGACAAACTTGTGAGGTTTTTTGTCACTAAAATGACCAGTAACAACTTGTGGCTTAGGTCTTGCAGCATGATGTGCCACATGAGCTGCTCCTGAATGATGAGTTTTTAAATGATGTGTTCTAGGATGATTAACCGTTTGGTGTGGAGTTGGTTGATCATCATGGTTTTGAACAGGTTGATGGTTGTCATCCTCATCAGGTCCATTATTGTTATCTGTTATAGGTTTGCCATCTTTGTCATATTTTGTTGTTGTTGTTTGACCATTCTCCGTAACAGCTACAGAATAGCTGCCATCATCATTGTAAGTATATTTGCTTACTTTTTCTTTAGCTTCAATACCTTTATTTTCTATAATTTGTTGTGGTCTTTTTGTACCATCTGCCATAAATTCAGAAGTAGTTTCTTTTGTTCCATCAGTTAATACTTCTGTTTGAGGTTTTTCATTTTCATCATAAAGAGTTTTGAGAATTGGATTACCACCAACCCCAATTTCTTCTGTTGTTGCTTTTTTATTATTATCTCCATATTGCGTCGTCAATTTACTTCCATCTGCTCTTTTTTCAATTTGAGAATCAAGTTGCTGACGCTCATTATCTTTATAATTTTGTAGAACAGATGACTTATCTTGATTAATAGTTTCAACTGTCTTGCCATCATTTGAAGTTAAAATTGCTTGACCTTGTTCATTTTTAACAGCACTTTCAATTTTAGATTTTTGAGATAATGTTGCAGTAGTTTTTAAAAAAGCTAATAAATCATTACCCTTTAAATCTTTTAAACCTTCTTTTTGTAAATATTTTTTTGATTCTCTTTGCGATAGAGTTTTGTTTCCTGCCGCTTCTTTCATATCAGCATTAAATTCTTGCATTTCATCAGAAGTTAATACGCCGTTATGGTCTTTATCAGCTTTATCAAAAATTGATTGCTGTTTAATATCAGTAATTTCTTCGCGCTTTATACCGGCTTTCATATCTTTATTCGGGTCAATTGCCCCTTGTTTTCCCCAACGCCCCAGTTTTAATCCAGCACTATCTGTCATCACAATTCTCCAATATTAGTAACATATGGAAATCTTGTCGGAATATTTAAGTAAAAACTTAAAACATGAGGCAATAATTATTAAGAAATATGAAGACAGTAAAATTAAATTATACCAGTTCTGTTAATTTTGTACTGATTTCATTCATCAAATTTACATCATCTGTTTGACGAGCATAATTTTGCGCTTTTTTCAAAAGGCTTAGAGCTTTACCTTCATTACCGTATTGAAGCATAACATCTGATGCTCCGATATAATTTTGAGCAACCTTCAATGGAGATTCAGCTTCTTCATAATGTTGAACAGCTTCTGAATATGATTTCAAAGATTCTTGAGGTTCGCCAAATTTATCATATGCTTTTGCCATACTTGAAGAAACATACCCTTTCACCTTTGAATTATCTGTATTTTCAGCAATATCTTTAGCAACATCAAAATATTCAAGTGAATTTGTATCGTACATATCTGTATAAATATTACCCATTTTTGTTAATGAAGTTGATTGCGCAACTGCATTATCACTCTCTCCGGCATATGCTACTGACACGTAATAATGGTCAAGTGCAGGTGAAATTTGATTAACATCATCATAAATTTGTGCCATTGAATAATGAGCCTTTGTTTTCAAATTATCGTCATCTGTGGAATTCAATGCCATATGATAACTTTTTAAAGCTTGAGCATAGTAGTCATGGTCATCATATATTTTTCCAACTTCATAAAACACTTTTGAAACTGTTTCCGTGTCACCAATATCATTAGCTTTATTCAATGCTTGTTCAAAACTTGCAATAGCCTTTGCAGGTTCATTTGCATATGCAAGCTTTTTAGCTTGAATAAACATTGATTTCAATTCTTTATTTTCGGGAACAATTGAAGATGTCTTTTTCTCAGTTGTATCTGAATTTTCAGCTATTTCTGTTTCTGCACTTTCATCAACAGTTTTTTTAGTTTCTGTATTTGCAGCTTTATTGGCTTTACCTTCAGGGAATTTTACCAAAAATTCCGGATTTATTTCTGATTCATTATATTTGTAATCTATTTGTTGCAAAAATAACGCATCAACCCAATTTTCAACAACTTTTGAATCCTTATTCAATGTTGTTGAAATATAGTTATCTAAAAGCGAAGATGCATTTTTCAAGTTTGATTTTATAAGTTTTACATTCGGCGAATCTTTTACAACTTGTTTTTCAATCAAATCCAAATATTCGTTAACTTCTTCTTTTACATTATCAGGAGTCCCGATTGCAGACTCTGTGCTCTTAAAATCTTTTAAAATCTGAGCAATATTAATTTTTGAACTTCTGTTCAAATAAGCAGAATTTTTGTCAGTAACAGTTGTTGCAGAAATATCAGTATCAGAATCTGTTACGGTAGACGGTTGTTTGTATCTAGTCAAGGCTTGATTTTGAATTAAAGCTCTTGTTTCTTGCCAAGAAGGTTCTGTTGAAGTTTTTGTATAAGGTTGTGTAAACGGTTTTTGCTCCTGTTCAACATACTGTAAACCCTTGCTTTTGGAATTACTGTTACCTTCCTCTTCACGCTGGGTTTGGGCAGCAGAACTTTCTTCGTCATCTTTTTTTCTGACGAATTTGTTATTGCCGCTTACTACATACGGTCGTTGATATACACCGGTCAACCCCATTTAAGACTTTCTACCTCTTTTTTTTACTACCCAAGACTACTTCTGGTACTATAATCGTATATTAATTTGTACCGTTTGTACTCATACTTTTGTATGAAATCTTTGTCTTTTATTTAAGGTTTTTTAGGCAAAAGTCAAAACCAATGAATGAGACTTTTTACTTCCCCAAAATCAAGTCCCAATTCTTTTACAAGGTCTAAATTCCTAATTGTTTTAATGTTTAAACTAAAAACTCTCGGTTGGACTATCCAATCACGTTTTTCTGCTAATTCTTTAGTTATACACTGTTTTTCTTTGTCAAAATATTTTGAATAATTCAAATCTAAATTTGCACAAAACGGAATAGAAGCTTCCCCATCCGAAAACTGAGATAAAAGCCCGAAAGTTCTGCAAGTTATAGAACGATATTGGTAAATTGAACATTTTTTATCAATCAAAAAAGGACAAACATACGATTTTGGATTTTCAGCTTTTAATTTTTTAATTTTTTCCATTATCATATCTTGATAAGCTTTATCTTGCTGCTTGAAACCATACATCAAATATTCAAAATCTAAATGAGAAAACGGATAATCCCCGCGTTCACAACAAAACGAACAACCTTCTTTGCAATGAAGATGTTCTTTTTGATTGTCAAACATCTTGGCTAAATCATCATTAAAAACTTCCAAAAATTTTTCATAATTTTCTATAGACATAAGTTTATTATAACTTATATCCCCTATGTCGAGTCAAATATATGAATATTATTTAAAAAATATTTTTAAGAACCTTTGACAAATTGCATCCGGCGAAAGTGATTGAACATGTTCCAAAATCTTTATTATTTCTTTTTCTGCATGCATAGGCAAATTATATTCATCTGCAATCAAAAATGCCATTTTCTGATTTATCTTTAAGTCCTTAGGTTTTTCAAGAGAATAATTATGCGCAAGAATATCATAAACACCATCAGCTGTTTCAGGTGCAAGTTTAAATTTTTGGACTATATCCTGACAAGCAATAGAATTGTGCATCCTTGAAGCCACTTTTTCTTTCACAAGTTCAGGTGGTAATTCAACTTTTTCTTTAGGGATAGGGCTTTTTACAATATCTAAAATAAAATCATGCATATCTTCCGTTTTAAGTCCTAAATTGTCTTTGATAAAACCATAAGTATTTGTTTTGTTTAATTTTATATCTCCGTTAAACAAATCAAAAGTTGAGGTAAAACCGTATTTTTGTGCATCTTTCACCATCGTATGGTGAAAAGTTAAGGTTGTAAAAGGGTCTATACCCTGATTATCCGCAAATGCAGATAATCGTTTGAAATCATTTGCATAAGTTTTCTCAGGAATCTTATAATTTCCTTTAAACGCAATAATATTAGTAAATTCTCCAATAAAAAATATACTTTCTTTATCGGTCATTTTTGCAGAAGCCATAAGTTCATCCACCATCGCTCCGACATCTTCAAGCTTTTTTTCTCCGCTTATTGCTTTAAGGTTTTTAATTTTATGTTTTTTCAAATAATCGGTTATAACTTGTTCTGTTTTTTCAGCCTTTTCTTTTGGATAATGCAAGGAGTCAGTAACATATTTTACAAATCTTTTATCACTTTTACTCAATTCAAAATCGTCTTTTTTTAAACCTTGAAAATTTACAAGACTTCTTCCGACAACTTCTTGCGGTGAAATACCTTCATTATAATTACACCTTACTGGAGTGTTTTCTATATTATTCGATTTTTGATTTTGCAAATTATTATTTTTAAAATTAAAAATTTGGGGTTGTATTTTCATATCATATTCCTTTTTATGTTTAATTCAACGCATCTAAATCAAATTTTTGATACTTAATTTTTTTTGCGTAACATATTTTTACAGAAAAAATATCTGATTCAAAGTTTTATGTTAAAATAAATTTGTTAGTTCTGGAGAAAGTTTTATGAAAAAGCTTATTTTAATTTTGATAATACTTATTATGTCTTGGACACCTGCAAATGCTAAAAATACAGTCTCAGCAGTAGCAGATATGTCCAGCGAATTCAGTATTGAACAAAATGTAAATAATGTTTCCTTTACTCCGCAATCTGACATAAATATAGATAAAGAAATCGTCATCCCTGCAAAATCATATGTAACAGCAGAGGTTACAACTTCCAGAATTGAAAAACGTTTTCATAAAAGCGGATTTTTCGTATGCCATATTCTAACTTACAAACCGGAAAATTCAGCAGAAGCCATTGATATTTCTTCAAAAGATTATTATATGATTGGGAAAAAATATATCAAAGTTGATGGCGTTGATGCTGCAATAACAGGCGCAGAATTCACCACAACAACACTTGCAGGAATTCTGGTTCCTGGTTGTGATATTTTGTATTACTTCACAAAAGGCGCAATTAAAAGAGAACGTGATCCAAATTGGTTCAAATCCGGTGTATCAAATGCCTATGATAATTCTATTTTATGGATATTTGAAAAAGGCAGACCAATCACTCTAAAAAGAGGAGACTCTGTTGCTCTTGAACAAATTGAAAAAACAAAAGTATCAAAAATAAAAAAGAAACTGAGTAAAAAAACAAATCATACAAAAACAGCAGCCGAAATCACACCGGTAGCGACAAAAGCAGTTGAACAAAATTAAATTTTACTTAACCAATCAGAAAAAATATTCAACGCATTTTGAATTTTATCTTTGTCGTCGGTATAACCAAGCCTGATATATCCGTCTACGTCCATCACAGAACCCGGTAAAATCATAATTCCCGTGTCATGTTGGAAATTTTCACACAAATTTTTTGATGAAATCGGCAGATTATATTTTAAAAATGCAGTAGTTCCACCGTTCGGTTTTACATAAGTGATACGCGTTTGATTTTTTATCCAATTATCAAGCATTTCAAGATTTGTCTTACATATTTTCAAATTGTGTTTAACAATTGTATCTTTATTTTCAATAGCTAAAGATGCAAGATAATCATTAATCCTCCCAACACAAATTACATGGTAATTTCTTTGGATATTTACTTTATCAACAACATCTTTAGATGCTACAATCCATCCTAACCTTAACCCCGGTAAGGAGAATGTCTTTGACATACTACTTGTAGAAATCCCCTTTTCATATAAATCAAAAATTGATTTTGTAAAAGGATTGCCGTTATGTGTCAAACCTCTATAAACCTCGTCACACAAGATATACGCACCTGCTTTTTTTACAATTTCAACAAATTGTTTTAAAAAATCTTCATCCATAACAGCCCCGGTCGGGTTGTTTGGATTATTTATACAAATCATTTTTGTCTTTGGTGTGATTGTACTTTTCAATTCTTCTAAATCCGGTAACCAATTATTTTCTTCTTTTAAATACAAGATTTTAACATTCGCACCGATTGAAGATGGAATTGAATAATGCTGTTCATAAATAGGTAAATATGTTATAACTTCATCACCTTTTTCAATCAAAGAAAGCATAACAAGAGCATTTGCACCTACCGCCCCATGAGTTATAACAATATTTGCATCTTTTGCATTTTCATACAAAGAGGCAATATTATTACGTAATCTCTCTGTACCAAAAACTTTTCCATAACCCAACTGTAGATTTAACATCTCATCAATAACATTCTTCGGATTATCACACAGTGCCAAAAGCTCATTAAATCGCATTACTCCAACACATGTGTTGGTCAAATCACATGTGCAACTTGTTTCATGTTCATTTATCCAAGTTTCAACACCAAATTCTTTTATTTTCATACTAATTCATTATACAACAAAGTTTTTCAACAAAAAGCGGAGCCAGAGAAAACCTCGGCTCCGCTTTTTTGCAGTGTTGTATTATACATTACAACTTATTGTATTTAAGCAAGTTTTCACATCGTTTACAATAAGTTCAGGGGTAAGATGATTTTTTTCATAAATCTCATTCAATGGGATTCTATCCATAAATTCTTTTTTAGCACCGAAGTTCAATACTTTCATATCAGAATTTCCGTAGTAACTTGCAATTTTTTGACCAAATCCACCGTCAAGAATTCCACTTTCGAGAGTAATTACAACTTTGTGATTAGATTTTAAAGAATCCAACAACTCTGTATCCAATCCGGAAATAAATTTAGGATTAATCAAAGTGGCATTAATATTTAATTCTCTTTGCAATTTTTCTTTTACTTGTTTACCCAATGAGAAGAAATTCCCAACAGCAACGATTGCAACATCACGACCTTGTTCTTCAACCTTAAACTTATTTAAGATTGAATAATCAGTATTATCTTCAACACCCGTTACAGTATATTCACCAAACGGAACTCTTATACTAACAGGATTATCGTTTTGAGAAGTTGCCCAATCAAGCATTTTCAGATATTCTTCCTTGCATGTCGGAGCAAGATAAACAATATTTGGAATATTTGAAATCAATGGGATATCAAAACAACCGACATGAGTCGCATCTCCGGAAGCAAGTCCTGCCCAATTGATTAAAAGAACTGCAGGAGAATTATTCAAGGCTAAATCCTGAACCATTTGGTCATAAGTTCTTTGAATAAATGAACTCAAAACAGAAATTATTGGACGCGCACCGGCTTTTGCAACACCTGAAGCATATGCAACAGCATGTTCTTCTGCAATACCTGTATCTGTATAATTTTTACCTAAAGATTTTCTAAATTCAGGGTCAAATCCTGTAGCACCCGGAGTTGCCGGAGAAATTGCCAAAATTGGACAACCTTCTGATTTTTTCTTCAAGATAAAATCTTTTGTAATGGAATCATAATTTTCGATTTTTGGCATAGGCGCATTGATATCTCTATCAAGAGTTCCTGGCATAATCCAGTGGAACATTTCACGATTTTCTTCTGCAACCTTCAAACCTTTACCTTTGATAGTATGAATATGAACAACTGTCGGATGATTTGTGTCTTTAACTTTGTTTAAAACATCAATCATATCTGAAATACTATTCCCGTTATCAACATAATAGTAATCAAATCCCAATGCTTTGAATAAATTACATTCGGCTTGACCTTTTGTATCACGCAAAAGTTTAAGGTTTCCATACATACCGCCGTGGTTTTCAGCAATACACATATCGTTATCATTGATTATTGCAATATAATTGCTACCTAAAGCAGCTGCATTGTCCAACCCTTCAAAAGCTTCTCCGCCTGATAGGGAACCATCACCAATGATAGCAACAACATTCCCTTTTTCGCCTTTCAAATCTCTGGCTTTTGCAAGCCCAGTTGCAAGACTCGCAGCAGTTGAAGTATGACCGATTAAAAATTGGTCATGCTCACTTTCAGAAGGATTTGTAAACCCTGAATATTTTCCGTATTTTGAAGGGTCAGTAAAACCTTCTTTTCTGCCTGTTAAAATTTTATGCGGATAACATTGATGCGCAACATCGAATACAAATTTATCAACAGGAGAATTGAATACATAATGCATTGCAATTGTAGCTTCTACCATCCCCAAATTCGGACCCATATGTCCGCCTGTTGTATTAACTTTTTTAATTATTACTTCGCGCATTTCGCTTGCAAGTTCTGTCATCTCGCCAATTGAAAGCTTTTTCAAATCTTTCGGGCTATTTACTTTGTCTAAAATTGTCATATTTTTCTCCTTATTTTAATTTTATAATTTTTTTTCATAATCGTTATTATCGGTACTTTATTAAAAAAAATAAGTATCGAAATTTTACATTATTTTGACACCATTTTCTTTCTCTCTTTGTTGCGAAGCAAATAGAGAAAGAAAACCCTGTCAGGAAAAGAAAGAGAGAAACTCGCGAAAGAATGAAAAATAGTATCAGAAACCAAAGGTTTCCGAACTTTCCTTGAGCGATTTTCTTACAAGAAAATCGCACTGCTTTGCAGTTAAAGAGGGTTCGGGGGCATAGCCCCTGATGACTCGTTTCATTTGGTCGCATGTTTTCTTTTCTTTGGTTCAGTTTCTGTTCTTTTGCATCGCAACAAAAGAACAGAAATGAACATAATAAATTTATTGGTCTGGTTTGGCAAGTACCGATAATAACGATTATGAAATTGTTAATGTGCAAATATACTATAATATAATATTACAACTTGAGAGCAACTATCAGTCAAGAGGTTTATTAAGAAATTATTGCAAAAAAATATTTTTCATAATAAAATTTGTTCAGGTGAAGAAGTTCACCTTGATACATTTATCAAAACCGCCATCAAAAGCTGATAACTTCTACCAATAGTAAACAAGTTAATAAGGAAAAGTTACCAATGGAAAGATTTTTACTCGTATTTTTGGGCGGTGGATTAGGCTCAGTTGTCAGATATTTTGTAAATGATGTATGTTACAGATATACAAAGTATTCATTTTTTTGTTTAACAATTTTGGTAAACATTTTAGGCTGTTTTTTTATGGGCGCATTACTTTATACGTTTTTAGGAAAAACAAACATGCCGGAATATAACAGATTGTTTTTAACGGTAGGATTTTGTGGCGGGTTAACAACATTTTCAGGATTTACTGCAGAAATATTCAAACTTATGCAAACAGGTGAAATTGCAAAAGGTTTGACATACGCATTTATAAGCATCTTCTTTGCACTCATTGCCTTTGTTGCAGGAATATTATTTGTTCAAAAAATTAGTGCTTAAAAGAATTTTTCCCTGCTCTATCTGCCAAAAATGTTGAAATAAACGGAATCACAAGGTAATAAATTCCACCCAAAATCAGTATCGGTTTTGCAATTTTTATACCTTCAACATATTTATCAAGTTTTTTATCATCTTTATTAATTTCAGAGAACTTCTTTATAAATTTTTCCGTCGGTTTATTCAAGGCACTGTCCAAAACATATCCGCCTGCAATACTCAATCCTGTTGATATTGCAGAGTTGTAAATAAGAGTTTTTTTGCGCGATTGTTCAATATGCTTACTTTTCTTTGTTTGATGCATAAAGGCAAATGTTGCAAGAGCATCTGTCAATGCCATTATGTGCATCGCAAAGTTTGAATCTTTAAATTTATCCGTTAATTTTTTTACAAATGAAGAATCAATTGCTCTTCCGATATGTTTCGGCAAACCTTTGAATGCCGGAGATTTCCCTGAAAATTGAGGTTGATCTATATGAACATTTTTATCAAACATTTTTGACAAAATTGGCGGAATCAAGGCGCAAACCATAACCGATTTCGGTACTGCAACAAGAAATCCGAGTCCAAGCTTAAAAAGTTGTGTCGCAAAAATATAACCTTTTGACTTTGCCAAATTTTTTTCAGAACCTTTCAAAGCTTTTATTGTTGAAGCTTTTAAATACTTTTCAGGGTTTTTATCAATTTTTTTGATGGCTCTTGCAACAGGTAATGAAGCTCCAAGCATAAGCAAATATCCGACTACAGAAGATGATATGGATTTTGCACAGGCAAGTTTTTTATTCTCCTTATCAGTCTTTGGAGTAGCTAAAATTACGGCAGGTCTTGCAACTGCAGACATAACAAGAGAGGCTCCGGCAGCAAATAAAGCACCGTTCTGAGCAGAAAATTCTAATCCCTTTTTTAAAATTTTACTGTTATAAATCCCTGTAAATGAAACCGTATTACATTTATCTACTTTCATATCTCCATTAGACGATAATCAAAAGATAAAATCAATATTGACAAATGCTTAATGTTTTAAATACAATTGACATAATGGAAATCAAAAAATTTATAAAATCCGAATTAACAGGCTGGAAAAAATCTGAAATAATATGTTTAATTTTAGTTTTTACGGTTATTCTTGTTAACGCATTTATATTAAAAGACAGTCCTGTTGCTGTAATGTCAGCAATATGCGGAATTTTGTACACAATGATTGCCGGTAAAGGAAAGGTTTCCTGTTATATTTTCGGGCTGATGGGCTCCGGATGTTACAGTTATTTGTCCTTTCACAATGCTCTTTTCGGAAATTTAATATTATATGCTGGATATTATATTCCTATGCAGATTTTAGGAATTTTTAAATGGAAAAATAATTTAAAAAAAGAAACAAATGAAATTTTCAAAACAAAATTAAATAAGCAAGAAACATTAAAATTAACTTCATTTGCAATAATAGCAAGTATATTGGTAATTGTTTTGTTATACGATATCAATGATAAGAGTCCTTATATTGATGGAATTACAACAGTTTTATCAATTATAGGAATGTATTTGACTGTAAAAAGATGTGTTGAACAATGGCTGGTTTGGATTGTTGTAAACGGATTGTCTCTCTTAATGTGGCTTGATTTAGTTTTAAAAGGAAGCAGAGCATACGCAACAGTTATAATGTGGGCAGTATATTTTATTTTGGCAATATATTTTTATTTCACTTGGAAAAAAGAAATTAAAAATTAAATTTTCGGAAATATTATGAACATATAAAAAGAAACTTTTGATATCATAATCATATGGGGATAGGGATTATGGAATATCATTTAACACAAAGAGAACGACAAGTTTTAAAATATCTCACAAAAGGATTCGATAATGAAGAGATTGCAAAGTTTTTGTTTATAAGCAAACATACTGTAAAAGCTCATATGAGTTCTATTATAAGAAAATTGAATGCTAAAAACAGGGTGAATGCACTCTATATTGCAACTATTAATCATCTGTTTTAATTTTGTGCTACAATCTTGGTGAAAGAAGGAAAAATGACACATATTCACCATGAACACAATTATCATACGCACAAAAATTTAAAAAGACTTTCAATTGTTCTTGTAATAACAATTATTTACATGTTTGCAGAATTCATCGGTGGATATTTTACCAACAGTCTAGCTTTAACAGCTGATGCCGGACATATGTTGGGAGATTCAGGCTCTTTAGCACTTTCCTTTGCAGCTATTTGGCTTGCAACAAAAAAAGCACCTATTGAAAAATCTTTCGGATATTATCGAGCTGAAATTATTGCTGCATTTTTGAACGGGTTAACACTGGTTTTGATTGCCGCATTGATTATGTATGAAGCATATCAACGATTGATGAACGTTCATCATGTTTTTGCATCAGGAATGCTTATAATTTCTGTTGGCGGACTTGTTGTTAATATCATAGGAGCATATCTTTTACACAAAGGTAGCGGAGAAAATTTGAATGTAAAAGGAGCGTTTTTACACATTATGGCAGACCTTTTGGGTTCAATAGGCGCAATAACTGCAGGACTTTTGATGTATTTTTTCAAATGGTATCTTGCCGATCCGATTATAAGTTTTGTAATTGCGATATTAGTTTTGTCAAGCTCTTTCGGAATTTTGAAATCAGCAGTTGATATCTTAATGGAATCTGTTCCTTCTGATATTGATATAAAAGAAGTTCAAAAATCTATTGAAAATATTGAAAATGTTCAAAATGTTCATGATTTGCATATATGGTGTATAAACGCTAATACAATAGCTTTAAGCGTGCACCTTGTTACAGAATTGACTGATTATAAAGAAATTTTGTCTAAAACAAATGAAATGCTTGAACATAAATTTGGAATAGAACATGCCACAATCCAAATTGAACCTGTTGATTTCCATGAAAATACTTGTGCATTTGAAAATCATCATTAAAGTTTTTTAAGGTTAACTTTCTTCAATTCAGTTATTCTTTCTGCAATAATAAATCTGTAATCTTCAGGAAGCCCTAAAGTTTGTAAATCTTTTTTGGAAAGATTATGGAACAAATTTCTAATTGCAGCAATATATTTGTTTGTAAAATCTTTTACAGAACTATCGTAATTATGAGTTAACAGAGGGACTTTTGATGGTACCTGCGGATTAAGCAAATAATTCATAGTAACCGCCAAATCTGTACGGTGCAAACCTAATTCACATGCCATATAATAATTACCCTTCTTTGAAATATCAAAAAACTTTGACAATTTTTGCAAAAATTCTTTCTTATCATTTAAAAATTCGGTATTTGAACAAGAAGTTGTAAACGGCATATTAAAAATAGGAAGATTCAGTTTTAGCGGAAAATGAAAATATTCAATTCCACTATTTTCACATTTCGCACTATATCTTGCCATATCTTTACTCGGCATCCTCAAATCAACTACAGTATTTATGCCAAATTTTTTCATCTCTTTCAAGACCTCGGGCTTACAATTGGCAAGTGTTACCCCTCTGACAGAATTATCATCAATAAATCTGAAATGAGAAATATCCAAATTTATTAATCCGTCTGCATCTAATGTAGAATTATTACTTCTCACAAATTCATCCTGTCCTAACGGGGTTAAATACTGTTTGTGAGGCTTGTGTCCTTGAAAACTTATTGGGGTAATATTAATCATTGAAATTTTTGTAATCATATTCTACTTTCTTACAATTCAAAATCTATGCCATGTTTTTTATATAAATTATTATAAAACTCTTTATTTTTAAGTATTTTATCCTTTGTTAATTCCATACTCATTCCATACAAAAATGGTGTAGAATCTCCTTGTGTACCATTTTGCAAAAGATTTTCAATATATTCTTTGCCTAACAAAGAGGCATCAACACAATATTGTCTTTGTTTTTCCGGATATAATGAATCTAATTCTATCTGATGAGCCAAATCTTCAGCTTTTTCTTTCAACGGTCTATACTCAGGATTTTCTAAACTTCTTATTTTTTTAATCAATTGATTTCTTTCATCAAAGGATTTTATTTTGGGCTCAAATCCATATTTACTATGAAAAATAACCGCTGTATCTTTTGAATAAAGTTTTATTTTATCCAGATTGTTTTTCATAAGTTCCATAATACTCGTCAATCTAAGAATTTCACCTAATCTCGCTCCGGACTGACACAAATTATGGTTAACTCGCATAAAAAAATCTTCCATAAGTTTGTTTGATAAACCCATTATAAATGTATCGTAAGCAAGTGATTTTCCTGACTTACTCATAATGTGAATTTCATCAAAATCATCACTATCCTTGTCTATAGAAATTTTTATTTGTCCTAATTTGGGATTTTGAAGATTGAAATCATCAAAAAATTTTATCTTAGAATTTGACCATTTTATAGCGGTCTCTTTAATTATCGGTACTTTTAAGTTCATATTATATCAAGTTTCATAAAAAAAAATTTTGCTACTAAAAAAGAGCCGGTAAATAAATTTACCGGCTCTTCTTATTCTTAATTTATCAATTAGTAATCTCTAACAACACCTTTGAAAGCATCAAGATAAATAGCCTTGATATCAGACATCAAAGGATATGCAGGGTTAGCACCTGTACATTGGTCATCAAATGCTAGTTCTACCATGTGATCCAAGTTGTTCATAAAGTCTTCTTCAGTAATACCGAAGTCTTTAATTGACATTGGCAAGTTCAATTCTTTCTTTAAATCAGTTAAGTATTTAATTAAAGATTCAACTTTTTCATCATCATTCTTACCCTTCAAGTTCAATTCAGTAGCAACTTGAGCATATTTTGCTTTAGCGTTAGGGAATTTGTATTGCGGGAAGATACATTGTTTTTTAGGACAATCTGTTGCGTTATACTTGATAACCTGACAGATTAACAATGCATTAGCTACACCATGTGGAACATGGAACATTGCACCGAGTTTGTGAGCCATAGAGTGACACAAACCTAAGAATGAGTTTGCAAATGCCATACCTGCAATTGTTGCAGCATAGTGCATTTTTTCTCTTGCGATAGGATCATTTGCACCTTCAGTATATGAACGAACCAAATATCTTTGAATTAATTTAGCCGCTTCAAGTGCATTTGAATTTGTAAAGTTTGTAGCCAAGGCAGATACATAAGCTTCTAATGCGTGAACCATAGCATCGTAACCACTTGCTGCAGTTAATCCTTTTGGCATTCCATCAACAAAATTAGGATCAATGATTGCCATATTTGGAGTCAATGCATAATCTGCGATTGCATATTTTACGTGAGTTTCATCATCTGTTATAATTGCAAACGGTGTAACTTCTGAACCTGTACCTGAAGTTGTAGGAATTGCAACCATTGTTGCTTTCTTACCCAATTCAGGGATTCTACAAATTCTTTTTCTGATATCCATAAATCTCATTGCGATATCTTCAAATACTGTATCAGGTTGTTCATATAATAACCACATAATCTTAGCAGCATCCATAGGAGAACCGCCACCTAATGAAATGATTACATCAGGTTCATATGGTCTTATAATATCCATAGCTTGTTTAATAGTTGATAATGTTGGATCAGGTTTTACATCAAAGAATATTTGGTGATCAATTCCAACTTCGTCTAATACCTTTGTTATAGCATCAACAGCACCTGAATTGAATAAGAATCTATCAGTTACGATAAATGCACGTTTTTTACCTTCAAGTTCACGTAATGCTAAATCAACAGCACCTCTTTTGAAGTAAACTTTTGGTGGAACTTTGAACCAAAGCATATTTTCTCTCCTTTCAGCAACTGTTTTATAGTTCAATAAATGTTCAACACCTACGTTGCCACTTATAGCGTTGCCGCCCCAAGATCCACAACCAAGTGTCAATGATGGTTCTAATTTAAAGTTGTATAAGTCACCAATACCACCTTGGCTTGATGGAGTATTGATTAATATACGACAAGTAGGCATTTTTTCAGCGTATTTATTGATTCTGTCTTCTGAACGAGAATCTGTATAAAGAACTGATGTATGACCTGCACCACCTTTAATAACAAGTTCATATGCCATTTCAGCTGCTTGTTCATAGTTCTTAGCCTTATACAAAGACAAGATTGGTGATAATTTTTCTCTTGAAAATGGATCAGACCAATCAACTTTTGGTCTTTCAACCAACAAAACTTTTGCATTTTCAGGTGTCTTAAATCCTGAAAGTTCAGCAATTTTATGAGCACATTGACCAACAATTGCAGGATGAGCTGTTCCTCTTGCAGGATCAATAAATGGCAATGCTACCATTTTCTTTTGTTCAGCTTCATTTACAAGATATGCGCCTCTGTATTCAAATTCTTTTTTAACTTCTTCATATACATCTTCAACAACAACAACTGATTGTTCAGATGCACAAATCATACCGTTATCAAATGTTTTTGACATCAAAATTGATGATACAGCCATTTTAACATCAGCAGTTTCATCAATAACAGCAGATGTATTACCAGGTCCAACACCTAACGCAGGATTTCCTGATGAATAAGCTGCTTTAACCATTCCAGGACCACCTGTTGCCAAAATACAAGCAATGTCAGGGTGCTTCATTAATTGACCTGACAAGTCAATTGACGGAACATCAATCCAACCGATAATATCTTCAGGAGCACCTGCTTTTACAGCAGCATCCAATACCAACTTAGCCGCAGCTATTGTTGATTTTGTTGCTCTCGGATGTGGTGAAAAGATAATTGCATTTCTTGTTTTCAATGCAATTAATGATTTGAAAATTGCAGTTGAAGTCGGGTTTGTTGTTGGAACAATACCTGCTAAAATCCCTAAAGGTTCTGCAACGATTTTTGTACCGTTAACTTTGTCTTCTTTAATAATTCCACATGTTTTTGCATTTTTATGCTTGTTGTAAATATATTCACTTGCAAAGTGATTTTTAATAATTTTATCTTCAAGAACACCCATTCCTGTTTCTTCAACAGCCATTCTTGCTAATGGAATACGCGCCTTGTCTGCAGCTGTTGCAGCTGCCTTGAATATTGCATCAACTTGTTCTTGTGAAAACTTAGAATATATTTTTTGAGCTTTCTTTACTCTTTCAATTAACAATTCCAAATTTTCGGCACTGTCAACTACTGAAGTTTTCTTTAAAGCTTTTTCTAAATGTTCAACAGTTTTTTTGCTTTTTGTTGCCATAGTTTCGTCTCCTTTATATTAATAATACTATTTGTACATGCATTTTTAATTGTGATTTATTTCACAATTACATTGTACAACATTAGTATTAAAAAAGCAAGTGTATTTTTTACAATCTTTATTTATTTTTAATATCTCTTTATAAATTGTCATTGTAATTAACCAAAAATTGTAAAATATCAGCGTTGTATCGGTTATCTACAGCCGAAAACGGGAATATATCTCCGCCGAAATTTTTTTTAACATTATTTATACAGTTTAAAACTTTATTTTTAGGAACATAATCCATTTTTGTAATAACCGTAATTACAGTTAAATCATATGCCATTATCCATTCACGCATTTGATAATCGTTTTTTTGAATATCATGCCTGCCATCTATAATTTGAATCAAGCATTTTAAATTTTCACGGTTTAAAAGATATTCTTCTAAATATTTTTGCCATTTGTTTTGCATTTCAGCAGAAACTTTTGCAAAACCGTAACCCGGCAAATCTGCAAGCAAAAATTTGTCGGAGAAATTGAAAAAGTTTATCAACCTTGTTTTCCCCGGAGTATTTGAGGTTTTTGCCAATTTTTTATTGTTAGCAAGGCAATTGATAAACGATGATTTTCCGACATTGGAACGACCAAGAAGCGCAAATTCAGGCAAAACATACGACGGACACTGGCTAAGTTTTTCCGCACTGATTAAAAAATTTGCATTTAAAAATTTCGCGTTTGATTTCATAATAATTTTGAACTATATATCTTTTCTTTTTGTTCTTTTAATTTTTTTTTATACAGAACGGTCTGGAACAGGTTGTACATCTTGTTGCTGTTTACAACAGTAATTTGTGTTTTATTGTCAACAAAATCAACATTAACTGAAGGCTTTTTGCTGAATATATTATCTTTTAAATTTACAAGTTGGAATAAGCCCTCGGTTATTACACTCAAGGGCTCTTTCCAAAATATTTCAAATGTTCTTCTAATATCGAATTTTTTACGTACCATTACTTATCTTTTAGATTTCTTTTTATCCTTACTTGAAGTAGCCGGCGCTTGTTGAGTCGGAACACCTCTCATACGGTTGATTCTATTAGTAATTTCAGCTCTGTCAGCTGCGTTAGGATTCATTACAAGATATTGTGTATAATACTTGATTGCACCTTGTGCATTTTCTTCTTTTTCATAAGCCATTGCTTTCAACTTAGCGATATCAGCGCTGTTATGATAGAAGTCGATTGCTCTGTTGCAATATTCAATAGTTGAAGCATAATTTCCTTCTTTGAACTGGTGCTTAGCAACATCAAAGAATTCAACTGATTTGATTTCGCAAAGGTCGATATATGCAATACCATTCTTTGCAATCATATTATTAGGATCAGACATCAAAGCTTTTTTCAAAGCTGTTCTTGCTGTTCTAAATTGTTTTTCGTGAACCAAAATTTCGGCTAACAACAATTCATCATCAACATTGTCTGCGAAATTAACTGCATTTTCAAATGTATAAACTGCATCTTTTTCTCTGCCCAATACCAAATATGCTTCACCTTTGATTACTGAATCCATAAGGTTATTACCTGCAGATTGAACAATGTAGTTCAAACTATCTTTTGCTAACGGTTCTTGGTGAGTCAAACTTGCAAGTTTCAATTTTGCCAAGTGCAATTCCAAATCGTTAGGCATTTTTTCAATTGCTTTGTTAATATATTCGTAAGCCAAATACAATTCTTTGTTTGTTGTCATATTACCGGAATCTGCACGGTCTTTAGACATTTCATAATATGTATTTGCTAATCCTACTGTAGCTTCTTTGCTGTATTGAGGATCATCAAGAATTCTTCCATAGAAATCAAGAGCTTGTTCATATTTTCTGCAACCCAATGACAAATCTGCAATTCTCAATTTTCCTTCTTGATAATTAGGATTAATTGCAATTGCTGTTTTCAATTGTTCAATAGCAAATTCAGAATCTGCTCTGCTTTCGTAAACATTTGCTAGATTTACATAAGGTCTTGAATATTCAGGCTTAACCAAAACGGCTTTTCTGAATGAATTTAGAGCAGCCGGTTCGTTGCCTTGTTTCAAATATAATTCACCTTGAAGGTTCCAAGCCGGAGCTGAATTAGGATTGATGTGCAATGAGTGGTTCAACCAAGTCAATGCAGCTGATAAATTTCCTCTTTTTGCTTCTACTTGGGCCATATGATACATTGAAGTCGGGTTGTGAGAATTACATCTCAAAGCTTTTTCAAAATATCTTTGGGCTCCATCAAGATTTTCATCTGTCAATTCTACAACACCTAAATTATCATATGCAGTTGCAAAATTAGGGTTGATTCTTGCTGACATTTTAAACAAATCTCTGGCATCACTCTTGTTGCCAAGTTTCATTGTAGCAACACCCATAGCATTGTATGCTTCATAGTACTTGCTATTCAAATTAACAGCTTTTACACATTCTTTGATAGCTGAATTTAACAATCCACGAGTATTTTTAATGTAATCAACATCGGATGATGTTTGTCTGTTAATGTAAATAATAGCTTGTGCATAATGTAATTCAGGTTTATTAGGATATTTTTTAATCCATTTATCAACTTCTACTTGTGCCGGAGCTAACATATACTGTTTAGCTTTAGAAATCGCATTCAATGATACCGCATTGATATCATTAGGGTTTTTTTCTAACAACGCTGCAATTTTTGCATCAGCTTCAGCATAATTGTTGTATTCAATCAATTTTGCTATTTCGGGGTATGATTTTTGTACTGCAGCTCTACTTGAATGAGCACCTGCTTTTTGAACCTGTGCTTGCAAATTTGCTGCAAAAACTTTTGAATTTACACTTAGGATACCAAGAACTACAAACGATGCTATTAAAAGTTTTTTAGTTTTCATTTTTTCTCCTACTTTTAATTTATTTATAATTATTCCAATTATTCTAAAAGTATTGTATAATAACAACTATAAAAAAGCAATAAATTAAATGATGTAGATTTAACATGACTTTAAATAACAACTCAAAACAAGACCTTGAAAACTTCAAATCTTACATTTTAGTAGAAAAGAATTTTTCAAAATATACCGCAGCAGCATACTATTCAGACATTTTAAGTTTTTTAATTTGGCTCGATAATATGCCGTGCGAAAATGTTAACTTTTCTAAAATTCGAGAGTACATTCACTTCATCCAAAAGTTCAATTACAAAAAAACCACACTTGCGAGAAAAATTTCATCTATCAGAACTTTTTACAAATATTTGACAAGAGAACAACAAGTTGAAGTAAATCCTGCACTTAGTTTAAATTCACCTAAAAAACCAAAAACCCTACCCAAATTTTTAACAGTCGATGAAGTTGAAAAAATATTGAATAATGTAAAAATTGACACTCCTTCAGGTTTTAGAAACCGCGCAATTTTAGAACTTTTATGGGCAACAGGAATGAGAGTTTCTGAATTAAGTGGCTTAAATTTTGGAGATTTAGATTTAGAAAATAACGAAATAAAAGTTTTTGGTAAGGGTGCAAAAGAAAGAATTATTCTTGTAAGTGAAAGAGCTAAAAACTACTTGAACAACTATATTACAACGGCTCGTCCTTTAGTCGCAAAAGGATACCGTTTAGAAGAACCTACAGAAAGCACCCCCCTTTTCATCAACAAAACCGGCTATCGCTTGCAACCGAGAATGATTCGTCGTGTTATAAATGATATTGTTGATGCAATTCAATTGCCAAAACACGTATCTCCTCACGTTTTCAGACACAGTTTTGCAACTCATTTGATTGAAAACGGTGCAGATTTGAGAGTCGTACAAGAGCTTTTGGGTCACGCAAGTATTTCTAATACACAGATTTATACACATGTTTCGACTCAACATTTAAAAGATGTTTATAACGAAACTCATCCTAGAGCATAAAAAAAGAACCCCGTATTATCGGAGTTCTTTTTATCTTTAACAGATTTTTATCTATTTAGCTTCATTGTGTTCTTTGATTGCTTTATCACGTTTAGCTTTATCTTCATAATAAGTTACCTTATTTTCACAATCTTGAGATCCATATCTGTCTTTTTGGTTTGCTACATATCTTCCTGCGAATTTATGTTGTGGATTATATCTGTGAACTGAACCTTTTACCTTTGCATCAGTTCTTTGACGACCTAACAATTCATCAGGCAATGCCATCTGTCTAGGTTGAATATTTTGACGACATTGTGCATCAGACAAACCGTTTGCATGTTTCAATGCTCTTAAAACTTTATTAAAGTCTTTGTCTGTAGGAAGAATACCATATTTTGCAACTACGATATCTCTCCAACATTCACCTTTTTTAGGTGTGTACATTGCTTTGCCAATATCAACTTTATCTTGGATTGGTTCCCATTCACAAGGTTTTTTGCCGTTATTGTCATCAACTTTGCCATTTCCATTGTCAACTTTGCCGTTTCCGTTGTCAATTTTACCGTTTCCGTTGTCATTTGGTTTAGGCTCAGGTTTTGGTGCTGGTTTTGCTTTCTTAGATGCATCCAAAAAGTCTGTGTACATTGCTGCAATTTCACGTCTGTTTGCAAGTGAACTTGAATTCTTACCTATGGCTTTTTCAACCAATTCTGATTTTTGAGTATTATTCAAATTTTTATCTGCAATAATTGCTGCCATAAATGGTTGAATACGTTTATCCAAGCCTTTTACATTACCTGATTCAATAATAGCTTTTGGTTCACGGCCATTGAACAAGTCTTTTTCACCACCAACAGCATCAATTGTAGCAATTCCTGCTAATGCTCCGAGTGTACCACCCAAAATTGCGCCACCTGGAACTGAAGAACCAACTTTGACAACTGTCTTCATAGGGTCAGAAATAAAATCTCCTCTATGAGTTACGTTAGCTTCACTGTAGAATGTAGCTTTTGTTTTTGATGCTGAAGTGAATAATCCACCTGCAGCTGAACCAATAGCCGACATACCTGTTACGTGTAACAAACGTTTTCCAGCTAAACTTGTTGTATCCAAGCCTGCTTTTCTAGCCATTCTTCTTGTTCTGGTATCACTTGTTCCCAAATAACCTGCTTCTGTATGATCTTCCGGTCTTTCCAAGTTAGAACCGTCATTCATACAATAATCTTCACCAGATGCATCTACAAAGTGTTTTTTATATTTTTCAGAATCAAATTTTCCATCTGTATAAAAATCTTCTCTGTTTCTGTCAACAACTTTTCTTTGTTTTTTAGACAAATATGAAACATCATCAGGATTTATTCTTCCACTTTTTTTCAATGCTTCTGCTTCATCTTTTGAATAGCAAACAACTCTGTCTTCAACACGTTCTTTTGCTAAATCATTTTTCAATTGAGCTTTTGCATATTTTTTAGCAGTTTTTTCATTAACACCTTGTTGTTCAAATAAAGAAACATAGTATGCTTCTCTTTGTTCTTGTAACCCTTTGTTGTTTTTCAATCTGATTTTATAACCTTCAGTTGAACCAACATTTTGTACAGCTAAATCTGACATCTTTTTCCCCTTTCGATTTCCTCGCGAAACAATATAAGATTGTTTCTATTAAATTTATCCCCTATATTTTTATAAAGAATTTTAGCGAGCGAAAATTGCATGATAGCATGCGTTTCAACCATATTTTATATTGGCAAAAAGCGCTCAAAATAAGCATTATAACTATATTAAAAATTATATTAATATTTCTTAACATAAGTTTTCCATCGCCTGTTGTCTTATTTATTTATATGAGTTTATATGGTACAATTGAATTAATGAAGATTTTAGATATCAAAAACTTGAACCTTGGTTTTGAATGTGAAAACGGTTTCCGACAAGCACTTTTTGACGTAAATTTTTCACTTCAAAAAGGAGAAATACACGCACTTGTAGGAGAATCCGGCTGTGGCAAATCTATAACTGCAATGAGCGTTTTAAAACTTTTGCCTAAAACTGCACAAATTAAATCGGGTGAAATCTTGTTTAAAGAAAAAGATATTCTAAAATACACTAACAAAGAACTGGAACACCTTCGCGGAGAAAAAATAGCACTAATTCCACAAGATCCAATGACTTCACTTAACCCATTATTTACAATAGGCGATCAGCTTTTGGAAGTTATTAAGGTACATCAAAATTTACAAGGAAAAGATGCTGAAAAAAAAGCTATTGAGGCTCTTGAAGCTGTTAGGATACCTTCAGCTAAAAGCAGAATGAAAACTTATCCTCACGAATTTTCCGGAGGAATGAAACAACGTGCAATTATTGCAATGGCACTATGTTGTAATGCAGAAATATTAATCGCAGATGAGCCTACAACTGCATTAGATGTAACAATTCAAGCTCAAATTATGAACCTACTTAATGAAATAAAATCCGAAAATAATACTTCTATAATATTAATTACCCATGATTTGGCACTTGTGGGAGAAAATGCTGACCGTATATCTGTTATGTATGCCGGAAGGATTGTAGAAAGTGCCTCTTCTGAAGAATTCTTTACAAATACAAATCATCCTTATTCTATAGCACTATTAAATTCAATACCTTCGCTTAACAAAGAGAAACTTGAAACCATTAACGGGCAACCACCTACAATTCAACAAAATATTTCAGGATGTCGTTTTCATCCAAGATGTAAAAGTTGTATGGATATTTGCAAAGATAATATTCCAAATAATATTTCAATTGGTATAAATCACTTTTCCGCTTGCTTTTTAAATAATAAGGATTGATATCTCCGCTAAAAAGTGGTATAATTATCAATATAGATTTATGAGGTTTTGGAAAAGTATGAAAATAAAATTTGCATTCGCTTTGGCAGAAGCTTTTAACCACTTTAAAAATATTCGCAAAAGCGCATTCACCTTGGCTGAAGTTTTAGTAACACTCGCTGTAATTGGTATAGTAGCTGCAATGACTATTCCCACATTGATGAATAACTATCAAAAAGATGTTTATGTAACTTCACTACACAAAGTTTATAACGAATTAGATCAAGCACTCCAAAGACGTATGACTGATTCAAATGCAAATGATTTAACTCAAGCAGGTTTAACCTCACAAGATGCAGTCAATACTTGGGTAAAAAACTATTTCAAAGTCAATACAATATGCGAAGGCAGTGCAACAAACTGTTTAGGAGATATTACCGGTTATAAAAAACTAAAGAGCAGTTTCAATTTTATGACAGAACGTGCTAACGAAAACTTTTATGCTCTTGCAAACGGTGCAGTTATCAGCCCTTTATACCATATAAATAATGATCCAAATTGCACAATGGCAATATTAGTAGATGTAAATGCCGGAAACAAACCGAATGTCCTTGGTCGTGATGTATTCTTCATGTATATATATAATAATGGTGGTATCGATGATTCTCTTGATAATGCAGATACTACAATTGATGCCCCAATGACAAATGCAAAGAGGGATACTGCATTTGCTGATTGCAATAATAACAGCAATGGTAACACGCAAGTTCATGGATGTTTCGGACAAATTTTAAAAGATGATTGGCAAATGAATTATTAATATGAGGATAAAAAATATGAACAATAAAAAGAACGCATTCACTTTGGCAGAAGTTTTTAACCACTCTAAAAATGTTGGTAAAAATGCATTTACCTTGGCTGAAGTCTTAATAACACTTGGTATCATCGGAACAGTTGCAGCAATAACAATGCCAACCTTAATAGGGAGTTATCAAAAAGAGGTATACGCAACTTCTCTGCATAAAGCTTATAACGAAATAAATCAAGCTTTTATAAGATTGATGTCAGATCGTCAAGTTGAAACACTTACAGAAGCCGGACTTAACAGCCAAGCAAATGTTGATACTTTTGCCGAAACTTATTTTAAATATACTCAAAAATGTACAACAACGAAAGCACCGTGTTTTGCTGATACATATACATTTATAGACGGAGGTAGTGCAACTTCTATCATAGCAGATTCTACAAGTTATGTATTACCAAGTGGGGCATCAATAAGGGTTCTTTACAGAAGAGATAATCCAAACAAAGTAATTAATTTATATATTGATGTAAATGGAGATAAAAAGCCAAATATGCTTGGTAGAGATGCATTTTTTATAGGAATATATAATGATGGGGCAATCGATGATTGGGACGGACAAGCAGTACCAATGACAAAAGACCGTAGAGATGCAAAATTTGGCGCATGTAAAAATGGCAGTGCAACAGGTTGGGGCTGCTTTGGTAAAATCTTAAATGATAACTGGAAAATGAAATACTAAAATATTAATAATAAATAATTATAATAAAAAAGACGGATAAAATATCCGTCTTTTTTATTTGTATTTTATACTGATTTTCCCATTTCATAAGCATCTTTCATATGATGGGTATTTTTCACAGCACCGATTTCATAAACTCCGGTACCAAAAATTACACCTTTTTCCCTTAAATCGCTATAACAATCCATAAATCCTCTGAATTCTTCTAATGTTCGCATAAAATTATTTTTATTTCCGTCGAAAGCTGTCATAATATAATACATATCTTTATTACTCATATGTCCATATATAGAAACGGTTCTGTCAATAAGAGTTTTCATTTGCCCGCACATAGCATAAAAATAAATAGGCGTTGCCATAACTATAGCATCTGCCTCTTCCATTTTGTCCAAAATTTCTTGTACATCATCTTTTTGAATACATTTACCTGTGTTTTGACAAGCGTAACAACCGGTACAAAAACCTATTTTTTTATCTCTTAAATTAATTTTTTCGACATTATTACCTGCTTCTGTTGCACCTTTAATGAATTCATCACATAAAGTATCCGAATTCCCGCCTTTCCTATAACTTCCGGAAATAACTAAAACTTTTTTATTCATAATTTGCCTCCTAATATTTTTTGTGATATTTATATATTACTACTTGAGAGTAACTATCAGTCAACAATATAATTTTTTAAGGAGAAATATATGTACACAATCAAAGAAGTAGCTGAAAAACTGGATATTTCAGAACACACATTACGTTTTTGGGCAAAAAGCGGATTTTTTCCGTTTTTAACAAGGGATAAAAATAATTTCAGGCTATTCAGTGATGAAGATTTAGGTTGGGTAAGAATTGTTAAGTGCTTGAGAAAAGTCGGAACAGATAATAAATCAATCAAACGTTATATAGATTTATGCTTGGTTGGAGATTCTACAATAGCAGAACGTTATAATATTATTAAAAGCACAAAGAAAAAAGCTCTTGATGAAATGGATGAATTGAAAGAACAATTAAAAATGTTGGATTACAAAGAAAATTATTATAAGAATTTAATTAAAAATCATCTTCAAGATGAATGGAATCCTTTAAATAATATGAAAAAAGAAAAACAGGCAAGTTAAGAATAAAAAAGCTATCATAAATGATAGCTTTTTTATTCTTTGTTTTTATTGAACTTTTATTTGATTCGTCTTATCCAACCATCAGGAGCAGAAATTTCACCACGTTGAATTCCGGTTAATGTTTCATATAATCTATTGATAATAGAATGTTCCGATGTACTGTTTTCAAATTTAGAAACTTTACCTTTGTTTGTAATTGTTCCGACAGGAGAAATTACAGCAGCAGTTCCGCAAAGTCCACATTCTACAAACTTATCTATTTCTGAATATAAAACTTCACGTTCTTCTACTTCAAGATTCAAATATTTTTTTGCAACTTCAACAAGAGAGCGTCTTGTAATTGATGGCAAAATTGTTGATGATTTTGGAATAACCAATTTGTTATCTTTAGTTACAAATATAATATTAGCGCCACCTGTTTCTTCAATATGTGTACGTGTTGCAGAATCGAGATAAACATTTTCATCATATCCGTTTGCGTGTGCGGTCATAAGTGCATGTAAACTCATTGCATAATTCAATCCTGCTTTTACATGCCCGGTTCCTTTAGGTGCAGCTCTATCAAAATCACTTACACACAAATTCAATGCTTTAGCCTCAGTCTTAAAATACGGACCTACCGGAGATGCAATCATTCTGAACTGATATTCTTTTGCAGGTTTTACACCCATTACAGGACTTGAACCAAACATATACGGTCTTACATACAAACTTGCACCGTAACCGTATGGCGGAACAAAATCCAGATTTGATAAAACAAGTTCATCCAGTGCATTTAAAAATCTTTCTTTTGGGAAAGATGGCATTTCCAAACGTTCACAAGAAGTTATCATTCTTTCTGCGTTCAAATCAGGACGGAATGTAACGATATGACCATCTTTTGTTGTATAAGCTTTCAACCCTTCAAAACAAGTTTGTGCATACTGTAAAACGCAAGCACATTCACTAATAACAACATTTTCATCTGCTGAAAGACATCCTTCGTCCCAAGAACCGTCTTTATAATTTGCAATATATCTTTTGTCGGTTTTCATGTACCCGAAACCCAAATTTGCCCAATCTAATTCTGTTTTTAGCATAATTTATCCCCTTTATATTGATTTTATTATAAAACAAAAAGGGGATTCTGAAACTTATGTAAAATTTTGTTACTTTAATGGCAAATTTTCATTTTACGAATATTAAAACTTCTTATAGGAGCAACATAAATGAATATTCCTAAAATAAACAGTTACACATTAAATAATATATATAATATCAGACAGACCAATCCGATATCATACACAGGACACCCGAATAATTTTCAAAATATGGATTTTAATCCTGATGATGCCGAACCGGAAGATTATCCGGCTGATATGTCCAGTCTGCACCAATTTCAACCACGCAAACCAAAAGGTATAGTTACTGCAGAGCCAATCAATGACAATGGACCGTCTACAAAAACATTAAACAAAGTTATAGGGAACGCTTTATCTCAAATAACTGTATTTAATCCTCTTGTTATTGCAAATACAAATACGATAGAAACCGTAAAATATATAGATTCAATGCTTTCTAATGATTATATTGATAACAGCTTGTTCGTAAAAAATATTATGCTTATTGAAGACCCTCGTCTTAAAAAAGACAAGCCAATAGTAATTTCAAGAAGTGAAACAGGTGATTTGTTCATAAACGCCGATGACGTACAACTATATGGTTCCAATCATAAATTAAAAAGTTCATTATATAAAAATTATCCGGAACCTCTTGATATGGGAGATTCATTATCTCTAAAAAGTCAGGGCTTGATGTCAATACATATAAACCCTGAAAATACAAATGAATATATGATGAAAAAATATGTAAACCAATTCCCTATTGAAAAATTTCTTGATATCCAACATGAAACAGTTGAAGAAATAAAAAAACCTTTAAATGCACCGCTTGGCAAAACAACAGGTCTACATCCTGTATTTAACGACATAGGCGGAAATAAAAAACCAATAGAAGCTATTGAAGAAAATATCCTATTCCCGATGATTTATCCTGAAGCCTTCGGACATATAATGAATAAAGGTGCTATCTTGGCAGGACCTCCTGGAACAGGGAAAACTCTTCTTGCAAAAGCACTCGCAAATGAAATAAAAACAAAAACCAATAAAGATGTTACTTTCTACAGTATCGACGGAACATCCTTATCTACTGCAGAAGTCGGTAAAACCGAAGAAAATTGGCGAGAATTGTTCAAAAAAGCGCGTGAAAATCAACCAAGCATAATATTTATTGATGAACTGGAATCCGTTTCCCAAAACCGTGACGGTTCAAGTAATGCTCGTTTTGATAACAAAACCGTTAACCAACTTTTAACTTTGATGAGTGATTTGGAAAAAAGTGATGATAATGTATTTTTAATAAGTGCAACCAACAAAGCTGACATTCTTGATTCTGCAATGACTCGTGACGGCAGATTGGGTGTAATTATTGAAGTTCCGGCACCAAATGAAGAAGACTGCCTTGATATATTACAAAAATTACTAAAAGATAAACGCACTGATTATAGTTTGGATTTGCCATATTATGCAAAAAAATTATACAAAATGGATGCTACAGGCTCAAATATAGCAGGTTTAATCGAAAGAGCAGAAAAAATTTCAATGAGACGTAACGGAATATACGATAGTATGAGAAACGGAACTTTCAGTATGAGAGACCTTTCAAATGCTGTGATTACAAATGATGACTTTAATGAAGCAATCAACGAAGAAGAACAAAAACGTCGAGTTCTAAAAAATAAAGCCAATATAAATCAAATCGGATTTAATAAATAACAACTTTTGTAACAATTTATAAAAATTAATCTTCCTTGAACCTTTTAGTGACTAAAATTGTTCATATGGAAAACATTAAAGAAGAACTTGAAACTATAAAATCTAAATGTCTTAACTGTCAAAAATGTCCGTTATCTTGTTCAAGAACAAATGTTGTTTTTTCTGACGGAATACCAAATAGTAAATTAATGCTTATTGGTGAAGCTCCAGGGTATTGGGAGGATCAGAAGGGAATACCTTTTGTAGGAAAAGCTGGACAACTTTTAGATAAAATTTTGAATTCTGTCGGTCTTTCAAGACAAAAAGACATTTATATTTGTAATACAATAAAATGTCGTCCGCCAGAAAACAGGAACCCTTTACCGGACGAAAAACAAGCCTGTTCAGAATATTTAAAGGCGCAAATAGACATTTTGCAGCCGAAAATTATTTTGATTTGCGGTAATATTGCATTGAATTCAATGTTACCTTCGGAACATGGAATTACAAAAGCCAGAGGCAAATGGTTTGACGGGCCATACAATTCAAAAATGATGCCTATTTTTCACCCATCTTATCTTTTAAGGAATCCTTCACATGAAAAAGGATCTCCAAAATGGTTGATGTGGCAAGATATTCAGGAAATTAAAAAAGAATACGACAAACTATGATAGCAAAAGAACTTATTAAAATCTCAGATATAAATTCAAGAAGTGAACATGATAAAAATTACCTCAATGCCCTTGCAAAAGAGATTAATTGCCCTATAGAAAATTTACAATCTATTGTTGGACTTGATGAATTAAAAGATATTTTAAAAACATTAAATTTTGACAATTTTAACCCTCAATCAGAAAATTATATTGCTAATTTACATACGCATACGATTTTTTCAGACGGCGCTGCAACAGTTGAGGATATTTTAAATGAAGCTCAATTGAGAGCAAAAAAATACGGAAATAATTTTTTAATAGGGATTAATGACCATGATACATTGAATTCTGCCAAAGAGACTGCTAAATTGATTGGAAAAAATCCTGAAAAATACAAAAATTTAAGAATTGTTATAGCAGTCGAACCATGTTTCAAATATGAAAATAAAAAACTCTTAAAATGTCCGATTCCATTTGATTGTCTTATATATTGCATAAACCCGTTTGACAAAGTTTTAAATGAATTTTTTGACAAGTACACCAACAAAAACAGGGATTATATAAAGCTTATTTTTCAAAAAGCAAACAATCGTTGGAATATAAACGCAAATTATAAAGATGCGTGCGATTATCATTGTTTAATCAAAACTGGCGGAAGTTCAGGTTTTTTCAAATTTAACAGACATTATTTAGAATCTTTATTAGACGAAAAAAATATTTTTTATTCTCCTGTTGAAATGGTTGAACTTTTCAAACGGTTTTCACTTAATCAAAATTTCCGAGTAACACTCGCAACGCCCAATATCAATGATGCCAGAATTGCTGTGAATAAATCAGGATATGGTGAAATAGGACTTGCACATCCTGCTCTCGTAGAATTTAATCCGAAAGCCGATACTATATTTGATTTCAAATCCAATACAAATCTTGGTGAAAACTTAAATTATGACACCGTATTATCTGAATTTTTAAAAGACTGCAATTTTGAACTTGTTGAGCTTAATTATCAATATCCGCAAAAACTTATTACAGCTTATCCTGATATTACCCATTTCATAGAAATAATAAATTCTACATGCCTTCATATGAACGTCATCCCGACAGGCGGAACAGACTCTCATGGCGGAAATTTTGGCAAGATATTAAGTGGCAGATATTAAGTATCTTGCAAAATATTTTATTATAATATATCATACAGGTAGAAAAGGATACAGGTATGATAAAACAAGGTAAAAAAGCAATGGAAGAATTTTTGCCGTACCAAATCGATTTTACGGCAAATTTTAATAAATCATTCAGACGAGAATTTTTTGCAAAATATATAACAGCAGATATTACTCCTGATGAAATTGGGATTATGCATTTAATTTCTGAAAATTCACAACTTTCACAATCAGAATTAGCAAAGTTTTTATTCAAAGGAAAAGCTCACGTCGGCAAAATTCTTAATGAAATGGAAGCACGGGGACTAATTACACGTTCTGTTGATATCAAAAACAACATGATGATTAAAAAGAATGAAATCACTGAAAAGGGAGCAAAGTTTTTAAAACTCGGCGATGGAAAACTTGAATTAATTAAAACAAAATTAAATGAAACGTTTACGGAAAAAGAAATCGAACAATTTATTAATTATTTAAAACGTTTACGTAAAGAACTCAATACACTCGTAGATGTTAAATTGAAGTAGGAAAATTATGCTTTCAGATATTTTAAAAGAAAAAAAATGTTTCAAACTGGTATGTGGTGCCGGAAATGAAGATGAAAAAGAAGTTGAAAAACTTGTTTATTTATATTCAAAAGCAGGTTGCAACTTGTTTGACTTGTCTGCCAAACCGGAAATCGTTGATGCCGCAAAACGTGGATTGAAACGCTCCGGTATAACAGAAAATCGTTATTTATCAGTAAGTGTTGGAATCAAAGGTGATCCTCATATTTCAAAAGCTTATATTAACAGCGAAAAATGTATTAAATGCGGTGCTTGTGCTATTACTTGCCCGCAAAGAACAATTTTTGAACATGAAACATCTTATGAAGTTAACCCAATAAAATGTATAGGTTGCGAAAAATGTCTACATGCCTGCCCTGCACAAAGTATTGAAATGAAATCAGAAAGCAAAGATTTAACTGAAATTTTGCCACCATTAATAAAACAAGGAATAGATTGTGTAGAATTTCATGCAATTGTTGATGATGATAAAGAAATCTTTGAAAAATGGAAAGATATAAATGATTGTTATTCAGGACTTGTAAGCATTTGCACAGATCGTTCAAAACTTGGAAATGATGCCCTATTACAAAGAACTGTTAGAATGCTTGACGGTAAAAAGCCATACTCAGTTATAATTCAAGCAGATGGAGCGCCTATGTCGGGCGGCGAAGATGATTACAGAACGACACTACAATCAATCGCAGCTGCAGAAGTTTTTGAAAAAGCAAATTTACCTGTTTATCTTTTAGTTTCCGGAGGAACAAATTCCAAAACTACAGAACTTGCAAAAATGTGCGGAATTGAAATATCAGGGGTTGCAATAGGCTCTTTTGCAAGGAAAATAGTTGCACAATATATTGATAGAACTGACTTTTGGGATAATAAAGAAATATTTGAAAAAGCTCTTGTGGTTGCAAAAAATTTGGTTGAAACCTCTTTAAAATATTTGTAATATAATGAATTCTATGGAAAAGATAAAAGAGCTTTGTAAAAAACTTCATCTTGATTGGAAATTTGTAAAATTTCTGTTTGTCGGAGTAATTAATACAATTTTTGGATATTGTGCATTCGCATTTTTTACATTTATAGGATTACATTACGTATTAGCCAATCTTTTTGCAAACATAGTCGGAATAATGTTTAATTTCAAAACAACCGGCGGAATTGTTTTTAAAAATAGCAACAACAGCCTTTTATTAAAGTTTTTCGGAGTTTACGGATTGATGTATTTGGTTTCAATTTCAGAACTAAGATGTTGTGAACTTTTACATTTTAATAATATGTATTTAAACTATGCTTTGTTTATATTCCCAAATGCAATGATTTCATTTACAATTATGAAAAAATTTGTATTTAACAAAAAAAATACAAACCAACCGATATAATTATATTATTTACAATTTTGCCTAGTCACTAAACAAAATCTATAATAATTCTATGAAGAAATTTGATTTTTTTAACCAATATCGTGATCCGGTATTAATCTTAGATAATGAATTTAAATCTGTATATAAAAATAATGATTTTAACCGCAGATTTAAAGATTTTTCTGATGTTAAAAAATTCTCTCATAATATAAACTTTGACATTTGTCCGCTTGATACAGGAAACCTTGAAAACTATTCTCCTATCTATCTTGCCGTAACTTCTCATGAAAATTTTTCAGCATATATTTCATATGAAACAAGTCCTAAAAAATTTCTGTATTTTGATTTATATTCAATAAAAAGAGGACGTTATACAATAATGTTTTTCCTTGATGTAACTCCTCAAGCAAAATTGGAAACCTTACAAAAAGATAACAGCAAATTGAAGGATGAACTTGAAACTTTAAAATCAGATAATAATGAACTTACAAACATCAAACAAAAAGCTCAAAGCCAAGCAATCCGAATTGCACTCATAAACAAGGTTTCCAACATCATAAGACAAAGTATTAATATCTCTGAAATTTTGAATTCTGCACTCAAAGAATTGTCAATTATGTTTGGCGCATACAAAGCTTATTACGCTGAATATACAGACAAAACCTTTGTTATTAAAGAAACTTACGGAGAAAAAAATGAGGCAAAATCCATTGATTATGATGAACACACCTCAGAAATTATAGAAAAAGATGAAATTTCTGTCTCAAATTGTTTGATTGAATACAAAAATGCACCTCCTCTAAAACAACCCGTTATGCGTGTAATTGTTCCGATATTTCATTTGCAAAAATTGATAGGTATAATTGTTCTTTTAAGTTACAACAAACGTGAATTAACGGAAGAATTGGAAATTTTGGAAGCTATATCTGCCCAACTATCAAACGCTATATCTCGTGCAGAACTTTATCAAAAAAATATTCAAACAGTAAAAGAACTTAAAAAAGCACTGGAAGATTTGAAAGCGGCGCAGGTTCAATTGATTAATTCAGAAAAAATGGCATCTTTAGGTCAACTTGTAGCAGGAGTTGCCCATGAGATAAATACTCCCGTTGCTTCAATAAAATCAAATAATGAACTGTTTGCAAAATTAATCCCTCAAATTCAAGATGAAGAACTCAAACAAATGGTAGAAAGTTTGAATTCTATTGACAAAGAGGCAATACAAAGAATTAATAATATGGTAATTTCTTTGAAAAAATTTGTCAGACTTGATGAAGCCGAACTTCAAGAAGCAAATATTAATAAAGAACTTGATTTGACATTGGAACTCATCAGACATGAAACAAAAAATAGAATTGAAGTAATTAAAAACTACGGAAACTTGCCTCCAATAAAGTGTTTCCCGAATGCACTCAATCAAGTTTTCACAAATATTTTGGTTAATGCATGCCAATCAATAAAAGATAAAGGAACAATTACCATAACAACCTTGTATGAGGGTGAAACTTTGACAGTATCTATAAAAGACACCGGTTGTGGTATAAAATCAGAAGATATAAATAAAATTTTTACAGCAGGTTTTACTACAAAAGGAGTAGGAATCGGCACAGGCTTAGGATTAGCAATTTCACAAAAAATAATTTCTCAACACAATGGGGAAATTACTGTCAACAGTGAAATTGGCAAAGGTAGTGAATTTGTTATTACTATCAATAGTAAGTAGTAAATATTAAAAAATATTACAAAATTTGACCTGTATCTATTAAAAGAGCGCTTTTATTAAAAAAACATTATACTTATTTTGTTCAAAAACGGCTCAAACCCATGCATTTTTTAAAAACATATGTTATATTTAAAATATAAAGTGTAGACGTTACCCTTAATAATTTACACCAAGATATGAAAATAAATGTTAATAAAAAGTAATATTAAAATGTAAAAAAAGCAATTATTTATTCGAAAATTTTTTTATAAATGAGTAGTGTAGAATAAATATTTTGTAGTGTAGGAGAATCGCGAATGACAATCAGTGTTAACAGCAAAAAGAAACAAGTCAAAAAAACATTTGACGAATTATTGATGGATTTGAGAACAAGCAACTCAGAAAAAGTTAGATATAATGCAGCCCGCATTCTTGGAGAAATGGGCGATTCAAAGGCAGTTGAACCTTTGATTGATGTATTAAAACATGATAAAAACGGCTCAGTAAGATTATATGCAGCTCGTGCTCTTGGTGAACTTGGAGACTGCAAAGCAACAAATTATTTAATTGAATCTTTGAGAGAAGACAGAAATGTTGATGTTAGAGTTCGTGCAGCTCGTGCTCTTGGACGTTTGGGTGGCGAAATCGTTGTTGAACCTTTAGTAGAAGCTTTAAACGATGAAAACCCTCAAGTTTGTATCACTGCAACAGATGCCTTGATTGAAATCGGTGATGTTGCAACAGATGCTTTGATTAAATCATTAGACCATGAAAAAGTTAATGTACGTTGTGATGCAACAAGAGCTTTAGGTGAAATCGGAAACAAAAAAGCCGTAGATAAAGTTATTAACATGCTTTATGATGAATGGGTAAACGTTAGAATTTATGCTGTTACATCATTAGGCAAATTAAATGATACAAAAGCAGTTCCTGCATTGATTGATGTTATGAAAAACCGTTCTGAAAATGAATTAGTCAGAGCAGGTGCAGCAGCAGCTTTGGGTGTACTTCGTGACCAAAGAGCATTGCTTCCTTTAAGAGAATTGATTATGGAAGCTGAAGAACTTGGTGAACTTGAAGATACAGCTTTGAAATCATTCAAAAAAATTATGGCAGCTAACTGGCAAGCAATTCCAGGTGCAGCTCCTCAAAGAAAACCTGTTACAGCTAACGTTTAATATTAGCGATAACAGTAATACAAAATATAAACTCCTATGGAAATCCGCCTTTCAGTTAAGGCGGTTTTTTTTGCCTAAGTACAGAATTATTATCATATATTTACAACATTGCCACATTGTAAAATTAATATTACTATTTAACATATAAAAATGAGGAATTTGTATTGAAAAATCTTAATCGCAAGCTTGCTTTCACACTTGCTGAAGTGTTGATAACTCTAGGTATTATAGGAATTGTAGCAGCATTAACATTACCTATGTTCTTATCAAATTATCAGGAAAAACAATTCATCCCTAAAATTAAAAAAGCTTATTCAATGTTAGCCCAAGGTGTTACAACCTCAGAGGTTACAAATGCGGCAGCAGAACATTGGAATTACAAATTAAGTGCAGAAAATTTTTATAATGAATATCTGAAAGATTATTTTATAGTTAATGAAAAAACAACCGTCGGAAAAGCAAAAACTGACGGAATGATTCCATATATTAATATGAACGGTACAACAACAGATGCGGTCGTTGCAAATGACAATTCCATTATTTTACACATTGCAGATGGTTGTTTAGTTTTTATATCTGATGAGCAAAATGATAAATTTAAAACTATGGCAATTGATATAAATGGCAATAAAAAGCCGAACATTGTAGGCAAAGATTTATTTTTGCTTGCGATACAAAATCCTTACGGGTTAACTCCATATGGATTTGCAAACGGTGGGAAAAATACATTTGGTTCAAAATATGAAATGGATTCTTTGTTGGAATCTAAACCTGACGGATGCCGTAATTCCGGAGCATATTGTCTTGCATACATAATGTACAACAATTGGGAAATGGGGAATAAATACCCTAGATAAGTCTTACTGATAGTAATATTCAAGTTCAGAATTCAAATCTAGTTTTTTCCCGTTTTTATCAAAAATTTTAGACTTAATTCCTAATTTCGCCAAACGATATTTAATACTTACCCATAAAACACCGAAACCATACTTGCATGAGCGAATAAAATTGATAGAAGAAGCTTCTTTGAAATATTTTGTAGGACAAGAGACTTCACCGATTTTAAAATCAGAATAAAACATTTGTGCAATCATTTCATTATCAAAAATAAAATCATCACTACACTCAGCCAATGGCAAAGCTTCCAAAACCTCTTTTGTAAATCCGCGAAAACCTGTATGATATTCCGATAATTTCTGATTTGTAAGTATATTTTCAAAAATCGTTAAAAATCTGTTCGCTAAGAATTTGTAAAAAGGCATTCCGCCCTTCAGAGCTGAATTTCCAAGCATACGTGAAGCAAGAACGGCATCATATCCTCCAAAAGCCATCATCGAAACTATTGCAGGAATAAGTTTTGGGGTATATTGATAATCAGGATGTAACATAACAACGATATCAGCACCAGATTTTAATGCAGCTTTATAACAAGATTTTTGGTTACCACCATAACCCTTGTTTTCCTTATGCACAATGGTTTTAATATTCAGTTCTTTAGAAACTTGCTTTGTATTATCTTTAGAATTGTCATCTACCAAAATAACTTCATCAATAAAAGGCTTATAAATCTCTTCATAAGTCTGTTTCAAAGTTTTTTCCGCATTATATGCGGGCATAACAACAACGACTTTCTTCCCGTTTAACATTCTAATCCTTTTAAAAAGCGGACAGGAAATAAATACCTGTCCGCTTGAAATAATTTTATAGTCTATTCAACAGTTTGTTCAACTGCTTCTTCAACCTTTTCTGAACCTTCAGTTCTGATTGAAGATTTATCAGAACCTAAAGCTTTATCTTTATATTTTTTAACTTGTCTGTCTAATTTGTTCGCAAGCAAATCAATACTTGCATACATAGATTCTCCGGCTTCTTCACAATGAAGAGTAGTTCCTGAAGACATCTTGCAAGAAACTTCAGCAACATGTTTGCCTGAAGCTGCAGGATTTTTAATAACTGACAAAACAACTTCAATACCTTGAATTTGATCATAATGAGTTGCTACTTTACCGATCTTTTCCTTTGCATAAGCTTTAATTGCTTCGGTAATTTCAATATTTCTGCCGTTAACGTATATGTGCATTTAAACCTCCGATTTTTCTACTGCCTTTACAGTATAACACAATCAGATAATTTTTTAAAGTGTAAAACTACTCTTCTATAATAAATTGTTGCATTTCGATGTTGGATGGAGTACCGATTACTCTAACCAATTCCAAAACTGATGCTTTCATTTGACATTTTTGTGATGACCCACTAAAGAAATCCCTATAAAAACAACCTTCGCAATTGCAACCTCTTTTATAACATTCTACCGCTGTTTGCGTCCAACGTCTTACAGCTACAGCTCTGCCCATATCCCTACTTCTAAACAATTTATATAATCTCCAATTAATTTCTATCTACTTACACACTTCTGAATAATGAAATTATTTTTCCGCCCCATCCGGAACTTATAAAGTGTGGTCTGTCTTGTTCATAACAACATTATAGAAAATCCGTTTTTTTTTTCAAGTAACCGACATGAATTTATGAACATTTGTAACAAACCCTTGTAACTACAGCATATCGGACGTTTTTGAAAGTCAATCATGTCTTCTTCTGCTCTCTGACATGATTCTAACCTTTTAAAATCATGCAATCATGCACCTGTCATGGCTTTGCATGCGTTTATTTTTCCATTAAGAAATGTAAAAATTCAAAATTTTATGCTATAATTTGACTATGATTGACAGATATTCAAAAGAAGAAATGAAAAAAATTTGGGATTTACAATCCAAATTTGAATATTACTTGAAAGTTGAACTAGCCGTATGTGATGCCTATGTAGAAATTGGACAATTTCCAAAAAAAGATATAGAAAATCTTAAAAAATTGGCTAAATTTGACTTAAAAAGAATTGATGAAATTGAAGCAGAAGTAAAACATGACGTAATTGCTTTTTTGACTTGCGTTAATGAAAGCTTGGGTGAATATGCAAAATATATGCATGTTGGGATGACAAGTTCTGACGTTATTGATACGGCATTTGCTCTTCAAATCCAAGATAGCGGTAAAATTATTTTAAAAGATTTGGATGATACAATAAATGCAATGAAAACGCTTGCAAATAAGCATAAAAACACTATTTGTATAGGGCGTTCGCATGGTGTTCATGCTGAAATTATGACTTTTGGGGTAAAAATATGCTCTTGGATTGATATCCTTGAACGTCAACGAGCAAATTTTATCCATGCCTTAGATGAAATAAAAGTTGGACAAATTTCTGGACCTGTCGGAACTTACAGCAATATTTCACCTGAAGTGGAAAAAATCACATGCCGGAACTTAGGACTAGAACCTGCAAGGATTTCAACCCAAATTATTGCCCGAGATTATCATGCATACTTCATACAGTCCTTGGCTTTAATTGCTTCTGTAATTGAACAGTTTGCAACTGAAATCAGACACTTACAACGAACAGAAGTTTTGGAAGTTGAAGAAGGATTTTCTGACAAGCAAAAAGGTTCTTCTGCAATGCCACACAAGAAAAACCCGGTATTAAGTGAAAATCTTTGCGGGCTTTCAAGAGTTGTTAGAGCAAACTCAATAGTTGCGTTAGAAAATATTCCTCTTTGGCATGAAAGAGATATTTCCCACAGTTCTGCCGAAAGGATTATCTTCCCTGACAGTTTGACTTTAGTAGATTTTATGCTGGACCGATTCAAAAGTATTGTAGAAAATTTGAATGTTCATGAAAAGAACATGCTCAAAAATACGGATAAATTTGGTGGAATTGTCTTTTCTCAAAAAGTTCTCTTAAAACTTATCGAAAAGGGCTTAACAAGAGAAGAAGCTTATCGAATTGTACAAAAAAATGCACTTGATGCTTTTGAAAATGACGGTAATTTTAGACAAAATTTACTAAATGACAAAAATGTTACAGACAAGTTGTCTGACATCGAAATTGATGAAATTTTTGATAAAAAAGAATTTTTAAAGAATATTGAAACTATTTATTCAAGAATTTTATAACATTTTTGCTATATAAATAAAAAAAATTATGATTACATTACAACGAGGAACAAATGACAAAACACACAATTAAAGTTTGCATGGGAAGCTCATGCTATGCCAGAGGGAACGAAGCTAACCTCTCTTTTTTAGAAAAATATATAAAAGAAAATAATCTTGATGCCGAAATTGATTTGTATGGCTCAAATTGTATTGCACAATGCTCAGACGGCCCAAATATAAAAGTTGATGGGACTACTTACCACAACATAGATGAAAATAAAATAAAAGAAATTATAAAAAATCTTTAAAGGAGTTTTAATATGGATAAACAATATCCTGTATATACACTCGTAAATGAATGCCATGATTGCTACAAATGCGTTCGAGAATGTCCGGTAAAAGCTATCAGAATAGAAGACGGCCATGCCTCTGTAATTCCTGAAAAATGCGTGGCATGCGGACACTGTGTAACAGTTTGTCCGAGCAATGCCAAAAGAGTTCGATGTGATATAGATAAAGCTAAAAATCTTATTTTGGCTCAAAAAGAAGTTTATGTATCCCTTGCACCATCGTGGAGAGGGGTTTTCGATTTTTCTGAAAGCAAAATGATTGGAATACTAAAGAAACTCGGATTTAAAGATGTTTCAGAAACAGCGCTCGGTGCAGAAGAAGTTTCCATTAAAACAACTGAAATATTGAATAAAGCTGATAAGGGACTTTATATTTCAAGCGCATGTCCTGTTATTGTGGATTTTATCAGAATGTATCATCCTGAATTTACAAAATTTATCACTCCTGTCGGCTCTCCGGCAATGACACATGCAAAAATTTTAAAAGATAAATTTGGCAAGAATATTTCAATTGTATTTATCGGACCGTGTATCGGAAAGAAAAATGAAGTTGATTATAAAGGACTTTACGATGTAGCTTTGACATTTGAAGAATTAAAAGTATGGCTCGAAGATGAAGTTATCGATCCTTCTAAAATAGAAAATAACGAAGAAAACAAGTTTGTTCCTTATTCCTCATATGAAGGTGCACTTTATCCGATTGACGGAGGAATGAATGAAACAATCCGCAAAATAGGTATAAAACCGGAAGTTCAATTGATTAATATAAGCGGATTACAATCATTTGAAAAAGCATTAACAGAACTTGATGTTGAAAAATTGGATAAACCAATATTCGTTGAAGCTTTATCTTGCGAAGGAGGCTGCATAGGCGGTCCGTGTATGTCTGTAAAAAAAGCCGGATTAAAAATGGTATCGGATGTTGTTACAAACGTTAAAAATCGTGAGCAAATTCCGCAAAATCCTGAATATGTAGTGGATTATGATATCCAACAGGGCAAAATAGTGAATAAAGATTACCCATTGGAAGAAATATTAAAGGCTTTGAAAAAAATAGGTAAACATACGGTAGATGACGAATTGAATTGCGGAGGTTGCGGTTACGCAACATGCCGAGATTTAGCGAAAGCTCTTTTATCAGGGGATGCAGAACCTTCAATGTGCGTATCTTATATGCGAAAAATTGCAATGAGAAAGGCTGCAGCAATGCTTCGTTGTATGCCGTCCGCTATTGTAATGGTTGACAATAATATGAAAATTATCGAAACAAATGATGCTTTTATGAGGATGTTCACAGGCGATATGTACGATATTTTCAAAGCAAATCCTGAAGGACTTAAAGGTGCAGCAATAGATAGAATTGTAGATTTTGCAAGTATTTTCAAAACAATTTTATCAACAGGAAAAGATTTGCATAAAGAACGTTACGCTATCAAAGATAAACTGTACGATATAAATGCATTCACAATTGAAGAAAATGAAATTGTTGGTGCCGTAATCACTGATGTTACACAAGAAGAAACCAATCGTGAAATGATTTCAAGAAAAGCTCACCAAGTTATCTCCAAAAATATTGCAATTGTGCAGGAAATCGCATGTCTTTTAGGTGAACATATGGTTGAAACTGAAACCCTATTGAGTTCTATCGAAAATGATTATGAAGAAAAGGATGACAACAAATAAAATATGTTTATTGATATTGATTGCAGTCAAATGAAAAAATATAATCAAAATGCGTACGGCGACTATTTCGTTTCCAAAAGGTTGCCGGACGAAGAACGTTTGATTGCCGTTTTATCAGATGGTTTGGGCAGTGGAATCAAGGCAAACATCCTTTCTTGTATGACAGCAACTATGCTATTAAAATTTATTGAAGGAAGCCAAATTCCGATAAATAAAGCTGCTGAAATTATTATGAACTCTCTTCCTATTTGTCAGGTCAGAAAAATAAGTTATTCAACCTTTTCTGCTATAGATTGCGACGATGAAGGTGATGCAAAAATTGTAGAAGAAGGTAATCCTGATTTTATTTGGATTAGAAATAACGAAATTATGACCCCTGAATTTGAAACAATTCAATCAAAAACCTTTAAAAACAGAAAATTAAAAGTGTATAAGATTAAATTGGAACTTGAAGATAGACTTATTTTCTGTTCAGACGGTGTAACTCAATGCGGACTCGGTTCAGAAACTTTAAAACTGGGACTCCGCCGCGAAGGTCTGATAACGATTTTGAAAGATATTTTAGCCAGAAATCCTAAAATCTCAAGTTCGGAACTCTCAAGATACATCATTAACCAAGTTAAAAATATTGAAACCGACAGACTTCCAAAAGATGATGTATCAGCATGCGTTCTTTATTTCAGAGAACCAAGAGAAAGTCTTATTTTTACCGGACCTCCGTATCATCAGGAAAAAGACAAAGAATATGCACAGATTTTTGACAAATTTAAGGGTAAAAAAGCCATTGCAGGCGGAACTACAGCAAATCTCATTTCAAGAGAACTTAACAAACCTATAACAATGGATAAAACTATCAGTATAGGCAAATTGCCGTCATGCTCATATATGGACGGCGTTGATTTGGTAACCGAAGGAATCCTTACTTTAACAAAAACTTTAGAATACTTAGAAAATGAAACTTTTGATATTGACAATGCAGCCGGAAAACTGGTAGAATTTTTAATGAATAGCGACTGCATAAATTTTATGGTAGGCGCAAAGTTAAATCAAGCTCATTATGATCCTGCTCTCCCTATTGAAATAGAGATTAGGAAAAATATTATCAAAAAGATGGCAACAATTTTGGAAGATAAATATTTTAAAAAAGTGTCAGTACAGTATATGTAGTTTGAGATAGTTCTCAAGTAAGGATGTGAAAAATGGACAAAAAAATTAGTGTTAAAGTTTGTTTAGGAACAACATGTTTTGTAATGGGTTCTTCTAATTTACAGGAATTAATTGATACAGTTCCTGCAAAATATGGCGATAAAGTAGACGTCGTAGGAGTTCCATGTTTAGGTTTATGCTCTATAGATTGGGAGTTTTCAAAAGCTCCATATGTAAAAGTTGATGATGATGTTATAAAAGAAGCAACAGTTGATAAAGTTTTAAAAGCAATTGATGAAAAATTAGCAAACAAAAAATAGTAAAAGGAAAATAACAAATGGCAATAAATAACCCCACAAGAGAAACAACACATTTAAAAAGAGAAATTTTAGTAAGACTTATAAAATCTTTTTTGAGTGATAATTTTGAAGAAAATACCAGAAAAATACCTTTTGATATGCGACCAAAAGGTTGTGAAGTTCCTTACAGATGTTGTATTTATAAAGAACGTGCCATTTTAAGAGACAGAACTATTGCGGGGTTAGGTTTTGCCATAGAAGAATCTGAAGACAGTACATTGCTATCCGATATGGCATCTGTTGCCGTTAAAAGAACTCAACCGGAAGAAAATCCCCTTACAGTTCTTCAAACAGCATGCAAGGGTTGTGTTCCGTCAAGAATTTACGTAACAGATTTGTGTCAAGGATGCGTTGCAAGACCTTGCGTTAACACATGTAAATTTGGTGCAATAACAATAAAAGACGGCAAATCACACATTGATCCTTCAAAATGTAAAAATTGTGGAATGTGTGTTCAAGTTTGTCCTTATCAAGCTATCACAAAAATTATCGTTCCTTGTGAAAATGCTTGTCCTGTAGGCGCAATTGAAAAAGATGAAAACGGTATGGCAAAGATAGATTTTGACAAATGTATTTCTTGCGGAAAATGTGTAAATGCATGCCCGTTTGGTGCTGTTCATGAAAAAAGTCAAATCATAGATGTTTTAAAACATATAAAAGCTAAAAAAGAAGTTATTGCAATGATGGCACCATCTATTATGGGACAACTTCCTTGTTCTCCGGAACAATTAAAAACTGCAATTATGAAGCTCGGATTTTCAGATGTTTATGAAGTTGCACAGGGCGCTGATGTTACAACAACTAATGAAGCAAAAGAATTTGAAGAAAGACTGGAAGCAGGCGCAGAATTTATGACAACATCATGTTGCGCGGGATACAATGAACTTGTAGCAAAACACTTGCCTGAAATAAAACCTTTCCAATCATCTACAAAAACTCCATTATACTACACGGCAGAAATTGTAAAACGTGAACATCGAAATGCAGTTACAGTATTTTTCTCACCTTGCGTTGCAAAACGCAGAGAAGCACTTCAAAATCAAAATGTAGATTACGTTTTGAATTACGAAGAAGTTGGTGCATGGCTTATTGCATTGAATGTTCAAGTACAAACTTGTGAAGAAAAACCGTTTAATGCCGAAGCATCAGCTGAAGGCAGAAATTATGCCGTAACCGGAGGTGTTGCAGGTGCAGTTCAAAAAATGTTGCCGGAAGATTTGCCATGTCATCCTGTTATAATCAACGGATTAGACAAACAGTCGATTCGTGATTTGAAAAAATATGCAAAGAACGGAATGTGCGATTTGGGTAATTTAATTGAAGTTATGGCATGTCCTGGAGGTTGTCTCGGCGGTAACGGAACAGTTAACAACTACAAACCGGCTTTGAAACAATTAAACGGGTACGTTGAAAAAAGCAAAAGTATCACTGAGTTAAGCAAATAATCAATTAACATATTTATCTGTTATTATGAAGAAGGCTTAATCCCCTATTTTAACCATTCTTAACATGCGACTTGCAAAAATTATTTTTTAAGCTATTATAGTGTTACGTACAACTAACCGAAAAAGGAAATTAATTATGTCAAAGAAATGTGATATATGTGGTAAAACCCCTATTAAAGCTGCAAAGATAAGCTTTTCACACAAACAAAATAATCACCGTCAAATGCCTAACCTTCAATCTGTAAAGGTTGTTGAAAATGGTAATACAAAGAGAATTAATGTTTGTACATCTTGCTTAAGAGCTGGCAAAGTTCAAAAAGCTATATAGTTTTATCATAAATTTAACAAGTATAAAAAAAGAGGATTTTTCAATCCTCTTTTTTTAATGCAATTTTATAAATTAATTATTCAACAGTTTTTCTAAAAAGTTTTGATTTGAATTTCAATCTCATTGTTGTGCTTTCAAGATTTTTAAACGGTGCAGACAACTCTACTGCACTAATCATTGCTCTATCAGCAGTCTCATTTCCTGTTGATTGAATTATATTGTATCCACTCAAGCCACCTTGTTTGCCTATTACAATAAAGATTATACCTTCTTTGTCTTTCCCTTGACTAGGCAATTTCCAATTAGAAAGAACTGTTTTCTTTAGCTGCGAAATAGCTTTTGCAGTATTTGGAGTAGTTACAACCTCTTCTTTTTGCGGTTGAGTAGAAACCAATCTGTCATTACAATAATTTTGAGCATCCTTTGATTCTTCATATTTACAAGCCATATACTTGTAAGCAATATCAATTATAGTATTTTTAATAACCGGTTTCATATAAACTTCATATGAATTATAAACATACATAGGATTGTATTTTGCCGGTTCATAGTCATCTTCTCTTATAATCCCGACCCTACCGTTTTTATAATCAGCTTTCAAAAATAAAACTCGCGAAGATTTACCCATTTCTGTCACCATCAACGGGAAGAAACAAGTATCCGCTTTTTCATAATCTACATAATCCTTATCAACAGAGAGCAATAAATTATTGTTCTTTGTTTCAATGTTAACCCATTGTGTAGCATTAACACATCCTGCAGCCATCATAAAAAGGGCCATTATCAATAAAACTTTTTTCATAACTTCAATACCTTTTATTATCCTCAATTATATTAAATTAGAAAATTCAAAATAAAGCAAGGAATTTTATAAAAAATCATCTTTTTGTCGGGTATAAAATTTTTTATTAAGTGATGTTACAAGAAAAATCGAAATAATTTGTCTTTTTGGCATATATTAAATAGAATATAAGTGGGGAAATTTTTGAGGATATAATAAATATGCAAGAACAAATGTTGAAAGAAAAGACTTTATCGCCGCAAGAAGTAAGAAATATTCTCAAGGCTGATAATAAGGAGATTGTTGAATTATGCAGACGTGCATCTATTTTGCCTAAGAAAAATAGTCGCGGACAAACTTATTTTTCTTATGATGAAGTAAGAAATTTGAGAAAACTTCAAGCACAAAAACACGTTGCAAATCCTATTGCGAGAGCTGCTGCAGTACCTGCAGGCAAACACTCTTCTGCTTTAGCTAGCATCTTGGGCTCTATCAAATCTATGGAAACATCTTTGAGCGACAAAATCGGCAAAGTTATTGATGAAAAACTTGAAGGAATGGATGAAGTTGTTGTAGAACTTATTCGTTGCAAAACCGACAATGAAACTTTGAGACAAAAAATAATTGATTTGAATAAAGAAATTTATCAATTAAAAAATGACGTAAGCTGCTACAAAGCTGTAGGTTTCGGCTTATATAAGAAAAAAGAACACCACGCTTGGGAATAGGAAAATAAATAATGGCAACACCTGTAAAAGAAAAAGACGAAAAGACTTCATCAGCAAGTGATGAACGTGCAAAAGCCTTAAAATTGGCAATCGAAAAAATAGAAAAGGACTTTGGAAAAGGTTCAATAATGAAGCTCGGTGACAAACCGACCGTTAGTGTTGATGCCATTCCGACAGGGTCTTTGGCTTTGGATATAGCACTTGGTGTTGGTGGAATTCCTCGCGGACGTATTGTTGAAATTTACGGACCTGAAAGTTCAGGAAAAACAACTTTGGCACAACATATTGTTGCAGAATGTCAAAAAAAAGGTGGTATTGCAGCTTTCGTAGATGCAGAACATGCACTTGATCCTGAATATGCAAGAAATTTAGGCGTAAATATTGATGATTTATTAATCTCTCAACCGGATACCGGAGAACAAGCTCTTGATATTACAGAAGAACTTGTACGTTCAGGCGCTGTTGATATCGTTGTTGTCGATTCAGTTGCAGCTCTTGTTCCAAAAGCAGAAATTGACGGTTCTATGGAAGATCAGCAAATGGGGCTTCAAGCTCGTTTGATGAGTAAAGCTTTAAGAAAATTGACAGGTATTATCGGTAAAACAAACACAACAGTTATATTTATCAATCAATTAAGAATGAAAATAGGCGTTATGTACGGAAACCCTGAAACAACCACCGGTGGTAATGCTTTAAAATATTATTCAAGCGTTCGTATGGAAATCAGACGTACAGAAAGTTTAAAAGATGACGGTGGTGAAATCGGCGGAAACCACGTAAGAGTAAAAGTTGTTAAAAACAAAGTTGCTCCGCCTTTTAGAACAGCAGAATTTGACATAATGTTTGGTAAAGGTATTTGCAAAATCGGAAATATTCTTGATGTTGCCGTAAATATGGATATTATCAACAAAGCCGGTTCTTGGTTCAGCTATAAAGACGAAAAGTTGGGACAAGGAAGAGACAAAGCAAGAGATTATCTGACTGAACATCCTGAAGTTTTGACTGAAGTTGAAGGTTTAATTAGAGAAAAATTAGCTCAAAATTAGACATGTTACGATTTGTAAATACATTTTATACGGCTAAAATCCAATAAAATCAACACTTCCCCATGATATAGTACATGAATTTTCTACAAAAGTAGCAAGTTTCTATATGTTTGTTTTTAAAATGAATACAAAACAATAATGTAGAAAAATGGAGGTTATCCAAAATGCAAGTAAATGCAATTAATAGTGTAAGTACAAATTTTACAGGTCGTAAAGACGAAGTAGACGCAGATAATTTTTCATCACAAGACAGACCAATGTCATATGATGAAATGCAAAGTGCAGACAAACAACGTAGCAGATATTCTCATGCAATGAGAAATTATGCGATGGCAGGTGTACTTGGTTTAGCAAGTATGGGTGCTGTTACAAGTTGTTCCCCAACAGATGTTGATGTAAACCATATCCACAACATTGATATTAAATGTCCGGTAGATATTTGCCAAAAAGGTGATACCGTATATATCAAAGAATATGTTCCTGGTGAAACAGTTTACAAAACAGATACAATTGTTAAAAATAAAATAGATACAGTTTTAGTTCCAAAAGTTGATACTGTTATCGTAACAAAACCTGGTAAGAATGATACAATTTTAGTTCCTGTTCCTGGTAAAACTGATACAATTACAGTAACAAAACATGATACAACTTATATTGATAAACCTATATACATTCCTGGTGATACAGTATATGTTCAACCTGATTTCAAATCAGATGTAGCTGATACAATCAACACAGATTTTGGTGACATTGGCATCAATCCTGATGGTTCAGGTATTCCAATCAGTATGGTATATTACGATGAATATGAAACTATGGCAAACAGATTGATGTTCAACGGCGAAGAATCTTCAAAGAACAGATTAATCTATGATGAAACTAAAAAAGGTTGGTACGGTGACCAACATTATATGAGAGTTGAATTCTCATTGAATGCAGGACCTGGACGTGGTCTTATCATGAGAGTCAAGAAGTCAAGAACTGATGGAACAAAACCTGTTAGCGATCTTGATTGGGTAGATTTTAAAACATATATGTTCAGACGTAACGGCAAAAACCAATTGGTAAAATATGAAGTTAACGACGGTGTTGCAAAACAAATCGGTATTGTAAGACAAGGTGACAAACCAAAGAGTGTTCTTAACGATTATAAATTATCAAATGGTGAAACTCAAACATTCAGATATAGTGATATAAGTGTTAAAAACCACAATTTGAAATATGACCAATTATACAGCGATTATTTAAAAAAATTAGCTGAATCAGAAGGCGAATAACTTCATAAATAATTTCTACATAACAAAAAAGCTCTCTTGAATAAAGAGAGCTTTTTTAATATAATGTGTCCTATGAAAACATTAGCACAATTTGTACAAAAAAAACGAGATGGATTAGGACTTTCAACAAAAGGTCTGGCAGAAAGGTGCCACTTGCCCTTGAATACTCTTGAAGATATTGAGGCGGGGAAAGAACTGTTTTTGGCAACAACAATTCGTCAAAAGCTTGCAAAAGGGCTCAGATGTTCTTTGGAAGAAATAAAGGAATTGGAAAAAGATTTTTCAACAATGATGGTTTCTGAACAAATTATTGAAAGTTTAAAAGAACTGATATTAAAAGGTTCAGGTGGCTTAAAATGTCCGGTATGCGGAGCAGCTTTAGTTACCAGAATAGCTAAAATGTATGATTTAGAGGATAATTTGGTATTAGAAGCTAAAGCACACTGTTCAAAATGCTCATTCCAAATACATTCGTAAAAAATACTTGAAATTTGTAAAAAAAGAGTTAAGATATAAATATGACACTAATTTTAGGAAAACGCAAGTGTTTAAACGCTATAAGATAGGCGCTATACACAAATGATGTCGTTTTGAACATTAATAATAGAATTTAAGGGGACGCAATGGTTTAGACAGGATGTTCCGGTTGAAACAGGTGGCGAGTCCGAGAGCTGTTCTCGGTTATCAACGAGCAAATGAATAACTGCTAACAATGTAGTTGAAGCTGATTTTTCTAGAGCGCAAGCTCTAGCTGCGTAGAGCCTAGCTCCGCAGTCAGCCACTTTAGAGTTCTAACTTGCTGAACTTTAAAGTCAATTTTGCAAGTTGCAGTACGCATATGATGGTAAGCGTATCAAGACAACTATCAAAGGTTTAGAGTTTCCTTCAAATAAAACCTTGGATTGAATTAACGGTTAAGATACTTTCCGGATTCAGTCGAGAGAAAAGTACCTACACTCGTAGAAATTTGTTTTGATCCATTTTGGACGCGGGTTCGACTCCCGCCGTCTCCAATATATAACTATTAATAGAATTTTTTCTGTATCTTATGATGGTGAGTATAACCTTTCCGGCACATTTTGATGGGAGTTTTTGAGGTAAGAGTGCTACGTTTACGCTAATTGAGGCTTGTTTTTAGTGTTGAGATTTGAAGGCAAAAAAGTTCCGTTTTTACCGTTTTCTTGCACAGAATTGCACTAAAAATGTCTGTTTTTCTGCTTTTTCGGCAAATTACCCCACGCCGAGCTAGTCGTTTTAGGACGAAATTATGTAAATAGTGCAATTATGCACTATCACTTGTGTTGAGATTACAAAGCGAACCAGCGAAATTGAGATGAGCTGTGTAAACCTGTATGCGAAACGAAGTGTAGCTGTGTCAAAATATCTGTTAGATTTGAATTTAACGCTTGACTTCCGTTGAGACAAGAGCGATGAATGTCATTGCGAAAGGAAACAAAAGCAATGACAGAAAAAGATTACACATTATACGGAACAAAAATTTTTAACCAAAAAACAAAAAGCATTGGATTATTGATTTGCACTTGGAAAAACCAATTTACTGACAGCAAAATTGACTTCACGACATGTGTTGATAAAAACGGAAAACGCTATAACATTGAATTAGATTCAATAACTCCGATAGAGGAGGTTGAAGATGATTCTGACAAAGCGAACTAAAGAGCCACAGGCGATTTATGTGAGCCTGTCTGCGAAAAGGAGCGAAGCGAAATGAAGCTAAAAAATAGAAGAACCAGAGAAACCTTAAAAATTAATTATTCAGAATTCAGAAAAAGATTTTCAAAAGAAATTCAAATATCTTTTGAAAGTTATCGTCAAACACAATTAAACAAGCCTTTTTATAATTTTCAAGATGATAACTCTATTGAATTCAACTTTTACTTCCAGATTCAATACAACTTCAATAGTTTTGGAAATTCAGCTTGGTATATAGAAAGGTTGTAAATGGATATAAATTTTACACCAGAAAAAGCGGATTGCGAGCAGAGGCTGACGGACTCGGAGAAGTCCGAGTCCAAAACGCCGTTTATCGCGAGCAACCAAGGAAAGCAGATAGCATTAGCAAGGTTAGATTTACTCCATCAATGGCAAGAATTCAGAAGAAAATCTACAAATAAACTTTCTGCCGATTATGATTTTGTAAAATTGCATAATTCTTCAAATTCACATCTTCTTGAAATTTTAGGAAAAATATCAAGAGGAAGTTTACATCGTTGGAAGAATTTATTAAACGGAAGTGAAGATTATACAATGCTCTTACCCCAGTATAAATATTCTGGTATTGATGAATACCGTACCGTTTTGACCGACGAAGAAATCAAAATTTTTATGGGTTTGTTATTACACCCAAATAGATTATCAATCGGCAAAGCTACGGCATTAACAAAATACAAACTTCAACAGCAAGGTCAAAGTTTTATCCCTGCAGATATTACATTTCGCCGCTATGCAAAGTGGTATAAAGATAACAATTACGACAAATGGATACTTGCACGTGATGGTGAAAAAGCTCTATCGGACAAAGTAGAACCATATATAAAGCGTGAGGCCAGTTTGCTTGAAGTCGGAGATATTTTAGTCGCTGACGGTCATAGATTAGCGTTTCAAGTAATTAATCCGTTTACAGGGAAACCAACAAGAGCAACTTTGGTCGGATTCTTGGATTGGAAATCTACTGCATTGGTCGGGTATGAAATTATGCTCGAAGAAAACACTCAATGCATAGCTTCCGCTCTCCGTAACTCAATAATTAATTTAGATATGATTCCTAAAGTTGTTTATCAAGATAATGGCAGAGCATTCCGTGCGAAGTACTTTACCGATGACAAAGGATTTTCCGAACTTGGTTTTAACGGTCTTTACTCAAAACTTGGTATAGAAACAGTTTTTGCAAGACCATATAACGCAAGAACAAAAATAATTGAACGTTTTTGGAAAGAATTTCAAGAAGGTTTTGAAAAATTGTTGCCAAGTTATATAGGCTCTGCAATTTCTGAAAAACCTGCGTATATGATGAGAAACGAAAAATTTCACAAAAATATTCACAATAATTATGTGCCGACCATAGAAGAAACAATAAAAATGATTGACATGTGGTTGAGCTTTAAAAATTCTCAACCATGTCCGAATGCAACAGATAAAACAATCGCAGATGTTCTAGAAAATAGAAAACGGCAAAATATAAACATTGATACATTAGACGATTTGATGTTAGCTACGGAAGTCAAAACGATTCAAAGAAACGGAATTAGGTTTTTAAATTGTGATTATTTTGACGAACGACTTTACGGTTTCAAAAATAAAGTTTTAATAAAATACAACCTTTTTGATTTAACAAACATAAAAGTTTTTACGACAAAAGGTGAATACCTTTGCACGGCAGAACGAGTAACCGAAACTCATCCGATGGCAAAGATTTTAGGTAATGTAAAAGATTTGGAAGATTACAAACAAAAAATAGAAAAACAAAGAAAATTAAGAAAGAAAACTATAAATTCGGTTAAGGAATTGTTATCAAAAGACGAAGGCGATTTTATAACCTCAAAAATGCCTCAGGTAGCCAATTCTAACGATTTGTGTTTAAACGACGTTTATTCGCCTTTTAAACCTCGTTTAATACCCGTTCAAAAATTAAACGCAGATGATGAGCGAGTTTCCACCACTAAAAAATTGCCTATTTATAAAAATAATGCCGAAAAATATGAATATTTAATCAAAAACAACCCCCAAGATAAGTGGATTGAAGAATTCAAGCAAACTAAGGAGTATAAATTATTGTATGAATAGAAAATTTGTAAGAACTCAAAATGTGAAAAACTTTATAGGGCTTGTTGAAAACTTAATCAATAAACCCAAAAACATACCTAAAATGGCATTGGTTTATGGCGAGCCGGGGCTAGGAAAATCTCAGACAGCTTTATGGTTAAGTTGTAAATATGATGCGATATATTTAAGGGCAACAAATCTGATGACTGGTCGATGGTTAGTGGAAGAATTGGTCAAAGAAATTGATGAAATACCGAGATTTTTGACTGCCGACAATTTCAATTTGTTTTGCAAAAAGTTAAAACAAGAACCGAAACTAATTATTATTGATGAAATTGATTATCTGATGAATAATTCAAAAGCCATTGAAACTCTGCGTGATATTCATGACGAAACCGATTGCCCGATAATCTTTGTCGGAATGGGGTTGGCACATAGAAAACTTGAACGTTACAAACATTTATATGATAGATTTTCAGAAATTTTAAAATTTGAAACTTTTAAAGTAGGTGATTTAAAGCAGATTTTTGACGAACTTTCAGAAGTAACATTAACTACTGATGCGATTGAATATATCCATAAAAAATACAATCGGTTTAGGCAAATAATTCAGCTGATAAATCAATTGGAAACTATTGCTAAAGAAAACAACTTTACTGAAATTACTGAAGAAATAGTGAGGCAGATACTTTGAATATTGAAAAATTAGCAAAACATTTGAAAGAATTTACGCTTGATGAAATTGAAATGATTGCAGAAGACGATTGTAAAACCGAACTTGAACGACTTTTAAATGAACATAAATTGTCTTTTAATAATGGTTTATACAAATATATTGAGCAAGAAAATTCAAAAACTTTTGAATTAAATCAAAAACCGATTTTTAAAAATAAAAATAAAATTTTGTTTAAGGATTTTTCGGTAATTTATTTAAACAATAAAAAATTGACCAAAAACACACTTAAGGGCTATAAATCGCAGTTAAAATTCAATATTTTACCAAACTTCGGAGATAAATTTTTAAAAGAAATTACAACAGAAAATATTAATACTTTTATGATGCAACTCAAAGAAAAATACAAACCTAAAACTGCGAGTAACGGAGTAACTTTGTTGGGAAGTATACTGAAATATGCGTTTGAACAAGGTTATATTAGACACAATCCGTATCTTGGGGTTAAAAATTCAAAGTGTAGATAATAAAAAAAGAGTTTCATGAATAAATTAAATTTACTAGAACAGGCTAAAGACTTATACCTTGTTGAAAATATGAATGCTGACAAAGTTGCAGAAAAATTAAAAATTTCAAGACGAACTGTTTTTAATTGGATTAAAAAATATAAATGGAATGAAGGAAAAATCAGAATAAGGGATTTTTCAAATCAATTTTCGCCCGAGCTTTATTCTATCGGATCAAAATTGCTTCAGAAAGCCAATGATGACTTGGATAACAATCGAAATCTAAATTTGCACTCAATCAGAGCTATCGAAGAAATTATCAAAATAATTGTAAAATCTGAAAAAGGCAATTTGGAAAGACAGAAATTGAAACCAAAAGAAAAATCTCAAGGTTTAACTCCGGAATTTATTAAACAGATACAACATGATTTTTTAGGAATTGATTTTTAATAAGTTTTACAGCCGAATTTTTTGATAAATTATTTATAGCTTCATATTTTTCTGCAGTGTTAATTAATTGAATAAATCAGAAAGACTGACAACTTATACACATTATTTATAAATAACAACTGGAAATAAATTTTTAGTTTGTATCATCAAAAATAAATTTTAATAATTCGTCATTTAATGATTTATTGAAAAATACATATAAAAAACTTTTAGCTCGGGACAATGCAACATAGTTAA
>JALCDS010000002.1 GCA_022641775.1 Clostridiaceae bacterium | reverse complement strand
CTCCTGCTCGCCCTCTGCTCGCTATCCCAAAGCCCTCGCGCTAAACGGGTCTTGCAGTAGCCGCACTTCTGCTGCTCCTGCTCGCCCTCTGCTCGGGCTTTGTTATGACGTCAAAGTTTTGAATGAACGTTCAATATTCTTACTAATTACAGTTTTAACAGATTCATATTCAGTCTGTAACGCACTATGAATTGTGTCTAAATTTTTCAATTTTGAATCATATTGTTTATCTTTAGCTTCTATCTCTGTTGTAGCTTTTTGGTATTTTGCTTCAGCTTTTGTTTGAGCAAGAGTATCTTCTGTTTCAGACATATCAGAACATGATGTGTATATTGTAGAAACCCAATCTGTTGTTTTTAAATCAGGATATTTAGCAGAACCACCGTCAACAGTTTTCGCTTGTTCAATAGTTACAATACCTTGTTCCAATGCGTATTTTATCCAGCTTGAATTATCCAAAAATTTGTCATCTAATGTCTTGTATGCAGTCTTTTTATCATCTCCGGCACCCATTCTATACCACAAATTTGTGTACCATTGATATTTAGAATCTTCAGGGTTTGGAACCTGTTTATCCGGTAATGGGAACTGTGATAATACTTTTTTACCGGCATCTCCTACTGAAGTTACCCAAGCTTTGACAGCAGACACAAACGCATCTCTTTTTGCTAAATTTTCATTGTATTGATTTACAAGTGCATCATGATCGGCTTGTTTTTTCTTGATAGTCGGGTCGTTTTTGGCAACAGCCAATAACAATTCTTTTATTGTATCTTTATATTCAGTTCCTAGGTCGCTTGAACTTTCAACCGTTGCATAAGATTTTACATTACTCTGATCTAATGTTGTTCCGCCTGCGGTTTTTATATTACCTGAAGTCAAGCCACTATTTGTATTATTAGCAACAATATTCAAGGCTAATTTTAAATACAAATTTATTAATTTTGTTTTTAATTCAGCATTTTCAGAAAGTGCAAGAGTATCTCTTACATTCTTTGGATCATCACCATTTCCACCTCCGGATGATAATGCCCATATTCCTGAAGTGTTTTGAATTGTATAGCTTGCACTGTTACCTGAAGCATCTTTACCTGTTGCTGATAAGGTACCACCAAGGTCATAATTTGTATCTAAACTATTTGGACTCCACAAATATTGAGCTAAAACGTGTTCCATATGCCATACATTATCATTACTAGCTGTAGCCGTACCATCTAATAACTGATCAATTCCTGTTGAATCCCAACATTGAGGACTTAATAAGGCTACTGCATCATCCCAGATATTATAATCCGCAGGTTTTGTAGGTACTTCTACATATGTCGGATAATTCAAAATAGTATCTCTATAATTGCCCATAATACCTGTCATTTCAGCATAACCGCTCAATGAGGCATCCAATGCACTTGCTGCATTATTATAGTTTGTCGCATTATCCGTAGCACCAGCTAATGTAGTTATTTTATCAGTAGTATTGTTTGTAATTTCAGTATAAATAGATTTATCTGCCGGATAATTTGTATAATTTGTTCCATATATTTGTGTCATTGATTCTGTATATTTTGTATTTTCAATTTTTGAGATGCCATTATTTTCCAAAAATTCATTTAAAGTATTACTTTTTTGATAAACATCAGCGATAGAAGAAGATACAAGCAAATTACCTGAAGTATCAACCATTCCGTATTGGTTTTTCAATTCAGAAAAAGTCAACAAATAATCAGGAGTTAATGATGAATATGTTGCTGTACCATTACTATCATAACTTGCAATTTGTAATTTTGTCTGGCTCAAGGAATCAATATATTCATTGCTTGCAGCAGCAGATTCTGAAGCTAATCTTATTTTAGCTTGCGTGATTAATTGAGAATGCAACTCGTTATCTGTTAATCGAGCTGTTATACTTAATAATCTTGCTTGTGATCCTGACAATCCCATTGCTTTAGCTTTTCCTTTCGTCAATCCTTTTAAGATACATGTATTGACGGCTATTTTAGAAAGATTCTTTAATCTGTCTCAAAAAATATTAACAAATCTTTACATATTAGAAACAAAAAAATAGAGCCTTAAATTGGCTCTATTTTTCATTGTACTAGACTTTTTAAAATTAGATTGCAGCTACTGATTCTGTTGGAACACTTACATCAGCACTTTGTTCAATAACTTCTGCTTTAATCGCACTTGCTTCCTGAACAGAAGTTTCAACCTTTGTAGGAACAGGCGCAACCTTTACAATCTGATTTTTCTTTACCGTTACAGTTTTTGTAGCAACATGTTTTTTCTTTGCTGCCGCTAAAACCGGTTCCGGATGACTTTTTTGGTGATTATAGTCTGTCATAATCTTTTTTACAAATCTTTTAGTTTCTCTATATGGAGGAACTTTTCTGTATTTTTTAACCTTTGCAGGCCCTGCATTATATGCAGCAAGTGCCAGTTCTGTTGAACCAAACATCTTGTACATCCTCTTATAATAAAGAATACCGCCCTTTACATTATCATTTAATGAATATGGGTTCAAACCCATTCTTCTAGCGGTTGATGGCATCAATTGGAAAACTCCAACTGCACCATGGCAACTACGCGCACTATGACGGAAACCTGATTCTGTTCGCGCGATACTAAGCGCAAGTGCAGGATCAACTCCTAACTCAATTGCGTGCTTGACTATTGTTGCCTTAACTGTTCTTACGTCGGTTGCGCTTGATGGATTTTGAACGCACAACATTAGTACTAACGTAATAGTTACTAGCAATAGTTTCTTCAAAATGTAATCCTCTATATTGTAAATTGGAATTCCTTGAGGTCAATAAAGATTTTCTTATCGTCCATCTTTTATTCAATTTTACACTTTGACGTCAGTGTAAAAATTGCCTTTCGGAATTAAGTATGTTTTTATTATATTACAAAATTTTAAAATTTCAACCCCTAACGTGTCAACCTTACACTTGTTGTTTAGCAAAACACTCTATACACAAGGGTTTTAGCGAATTGTAACAATTTCATTTTTGAGGGTAAAAACCACTGTTTTGCATAAAAAATAAATTTGTAGTAATCTTTTCCTATGGCAAAACAAATTTCTGATAAAGTTATTAACAGATTAACATTGTATCATTGTATTCTCTCTGACTACCTTGATAACAAAAGAGAGTTCATTTCAAGCGGACAAATAGCTCAATTATTGAAAATTGATGATTCTCAAGTCCGAAAAGATATAAACTTGTTAAACAAATCCGGGAAATGCCGAGTAGGCTATATCGTCAAAGAATTAAAAGTATCTATTGAAAAAACATTAGGATTTGCCAAGACAAAAAAAGCTTTTATTATAGGTGCAGGAAATTTGGGCTCAGCACTTGCAAAATATGATAATTTCACCGATTACGGCTTGAATATTTTGGCACTTTTTGACAGTGACAAAAAAAAGATTGGTAAAACAGTAAACAACAAAGTGATTTTTGATATGTCAAAACTCGAGAACTTAGTTAAAAAATCAGGCGTTGATATTGCGATTTTAACTGTCCCTAGAGATTACGCACAATTAACTGCAAATTATCTTGTAAAAAGATTAAATTTTAAATACATATGGAATTTTACACCGGTTGTATTGGATGTTCCCGATGACGTCCAAGTTTGGAACGAAAACCTTATGGGTAATTTTTTACAATTTACATATCATATTTAAATTTATTTATTCAATTGATACAAATATCTCAAGCCTTCAAGAGTTAATGTAGGATTGATAAAATCGAATTTTCTTTCCAGATATTCTGAAATTATATTTGCATACCCGCCGGTTGCTACAAGCACAGCTTTTTCACCGAGTTCCTGCTCACATTGCTTTACAAGCCCGTCAATCATACTTGCAGTTCCTCTCATTACGCCTGAAAGAATCGCATCTACAGTATTATCTCCAATTGCGCATTTACTTTCTGCAACATCTATATGAGGAAGTTTTGAGGTAAATTTGTTTAAGGAATTCATCTGCAATTTCAAACCGGGAGCAATAGCGCCACCGACAAATTCACCCTTGTTATTTATTATATCAAAAGAAGTTGCCGTCCCAAAATCAACAACAATTACAGGATGGTCATACAAAACAAATGCCCCTATAGCATTCGCAATTCTATCGCCACCGGCTTCTTTCGGATGTTTTAATTTTATTTTTACACCGGTATTTATCTCTGAAGATAAAAAAATAGGTTTTATTTTAAAAAGATTTGTTACTGCAGTCTTAAATTTGCTGTTAAGTTCATCCACAACCGAAGAGACTATGCACCCGTCAATATGATAAGGCTTTAACAATGATGTCAAAAGAACCTCATATTCTTCTGAAGTAAGTTCTTTATCCGATGCCAACTTCAATTCTTCAACCAATGCATCGTTATCAAATAATCCGAGCTTTATATTTGTATTTCCAATATCTACCGCTAACAGCACAATACAATAATCCTCTCTTTTCCCTCACCTAATGAGGTTCAATCGAAAATTATTGTAGCGCAAACATATACATTATCAAACTAACTAAGTTTGAGTTCCGTATCCACTGATTTGATTCCAACAAGATACACTTGAATTATCTACATATCCTGCTTTATAATCTGATCCTACAGGTATATTATTAGCTAAAAAGGCTGTAGGTTTTTGTGTTCCTGGTGCATTTTTAACTGCGTCTTTTTCCGGAAATAACTTTTTGCCGATTTTTGTAATTGCATTAATACCCATGTTATACTCCTTGTATATTAAAATACATACTATATCTCTTATATATATAAAGTATTTTATTTCTACATAATTGCCTTAATTTAAAATTTTCGTTACAAAACTTTACAATATAGCAATTGAGTATAAATTTATTTGCGTAATGACTTCTCTAATCGGACAGCAGTCTTTGTTTTTGCCAAACCTGCCTGAGAACTTTCTTTCAGCATTGGGGACATAAGTTTGCCTGTTTGCTCCATCGCATCGACAACTTCATCAACTGGAATCTTTGATTCAACATTTGCAAGCGCCAATTCACAAGCAGTAACTGCATGTACTGCCAGAAACGCATTTCTTTTGACACATGGGATTTCAACAAGACCGCAAACAGGGTCACAAGTTAAACCCAAAAGATTTTTAAGTGCCAAGGCAACAGCATTTAAAATTTGTCTTGGAGTTCCTCCTAATAATTGAGTTAAAGCAGCGGCACTCATCGCTGAAGCAACACCACATTCTGCCTGACAACCGGCAACAGCGCCGGCCAAAGAAACTTTATTTGAAACTATACGCCCAATTTCGCCTGCAGTAATCAACGCATCAATCTGTGATTTCTCAGAAATATTTTTTTCTTCAGAAACCGCAATCAAAACTGATGGAACTATCGCGCAAGAGCCTGCTGTAGGGCATGCAACAATTTTACCCATCCTCAAATTTTCTTCACTGATTGCAAGTGCATAAGTAACAATTTTTTCAAAAATTGTACCAAACAACGCATGGCTATCGCTATAAAAAGATTTCAACCTGCTACAATCATCGCCACACATCCCACTCAATGACATTTCTTTAGATTTAAGCCCTGATTTAACTGCATCTTGCATCGCATTAAGGCTTTTTTTAACGATTTTTCTAAATTCATTAACTTTTATATCATCAAGATTCGCTTCATTTTTTTGCGCAATGTCAAATATTGTAACCTCTTGAAGCTCACACTCACCAAGTAAATCTGCAAATGTTGAAATCGATTTATATTTCATAATTTAACTTTCTAATTTTTTTATATATCTTACAAGATGAACATGTTTTATGTACTGACACACATCAACTATTTTTTCATTCAATTCGCCATCAAGCGAAATACACATAGAAGCAATCTGCCCCTTCCCTGATCTGTCACAGCTCATTGAAGCTATATTTACATGTTCTTTTTGGATTAGCGTCGTAACTGTAGAAATTATACCAACACTGTCTTTGTATAAAATCAACAAGGTATTATAATGCCCCGTTATTTTCACATTAAAATCGTTAATTTTTCTTATAACAACTTCTCCGGCACCAATAGATTCTCCACTAATTGTCATCTTCAAATCTTTACCTTCAATTATAAAATCGACAGCGTTCGGATGTCTGTTAAAATCTTCCATATATTCAAAAGAATATTCAATATGTTGCGCAATATCGGAACCAAAAATATTTTTTATTCTGGTATCATCAACACCCAATCCGAGAATTCCTGAAAGCAACCCTTTGTCTGTCCCATGACCTTTCCCTGTAGTGGCATAAGAATTATAAAGCCTAAATTTTATTTTACGAATATGAGAATTAAATACATGACGCGCCAAAAGCCCAAGTCTAACAGCACCTGCCGTATGAGAGCTTGATGGACCTACCATTATCGGGGAAATTATATCTATAATAGAAGACTGTCTCATAATTCGTTCCTTACTAAAAAATTATACATTAAAAAGTTAAGTTTTTGCTTAATAATTTGTAAAGAATTTGTAAAGAAATAGCAAGGTTTCGCGATTTTATGTTTTTATATATATGTGGTAAGTGTATTAAAATTATGTGTGAAGGAGTACAATGTTTAGTCCTGAATTTATGAGATATTTAATTAATTATCAAAAAGGTGATTTTGCCCCTGAAGATACGAAAAAAGAAATCAAGTTTAAAGATAATAAAAAAGGCAAATTAGCTGAAGTTTATATTCTAAATAAATAATTTAAGGCAAAAAAAAGAGCCTGACTTTTGGTTTTGGCCCTTTGGAATGTAAAACTTTTTCAAAATCTTAATCATTCCTCGTAATAGTGTGAAGTGTAGTGTGTGCATAAATTTGTTCTTGATTCCTCAATTTATGCTTTCCTCGTGTTACATGTATATAAAAAATATTTTGTATATATAATTGCTATATTTTAGATAGTATTTTTGCATTTAGTTACAAAACTTAATATAGATGGATGTTATATTCACAACGAAATGGGAATAATGTAGAATAGAGCTATAGTTTTGGTTAAAGGAGAAACATGAAAATATTAATTTCAAACGATGATGGTATTGCAGCAAACGGAATCAGAGCACTGACAACGAAATTAGCAAAACATCACGATGTCTATGTAGTAGCACCTGATAGAGAAAGAAGTGCGGCAGGTCATTCACTAACATTGCACACTCCTTTACGAGTTGAAGAATTAGACCCGTTGGCAGGTTCAAAAAGGACTTGGATTACAACCGGAACTCCGGGAGATTGTGTAAAAATAGCAATTAACGCAATTTTATCTCCTGAAGAAATGCCTGACATCGTAATTTCAGGAATAAATCATGGGCCAAATTTGGGCTCTGATATTTTGTATTCGGGAACAGTAAGTTGTGCCATGGAAGGCGCAATGATGGGTATTCCGAGTATGGCTGTATCTTTGGCAAGTATGGAAACAGAATATGACAGCTTTAAATTTACTGCAAAATTTGTAAATGAACTGTTGAAAAAAATTGAAAAATTTCCATTCCCTGAAAAAAGTATTCTAAATGTAAATGTTCCGGCATTGGAACCTGATGATATTGCAGGAGTAGCAATTACTGAACTCGGTGGTAAAATGTTCACAAACGAATACGAAAAAAGGATGGATCCTAGAGGAAAAGTTTATTATTGGATGGCAGGCGAACTTGTAACCGAACCTGAAGACGCCAAAACAGATATTGCAGCTGTTAGAAATAACAAAATTTCAATAACTCCGGTAACATTCGATATGACAAACGAAGAAACAATGACAAGCCTGGCAGAAGAACTTTGCACCGGTGATAAATGTAATTGGTTCTAATTAAAAGATAAAAAAATAACGGACTTTGAAATTCAAAGTCCGTTATTTTTTTTAAACTTTTTTATTCAGAAATAACTCTTGCAGGGAAATTATTTCTCAAAAGGTTCGATGCAGCTCCTTGAGCTGATTCATGCGAAGAGAAAGAACCCGTTTGGATTGTATAAGCCCCGCCTATGTTTTTAATGACAGGATTAACGCCAAGACCGGCTTCTTGCAATATTCCTTTTGCTACTTCAGCTTGTTCTGCTGTCGCATAGTTCCCTACAACAACCCTTGAACGTCTTGACGAAGTTGAAGTTTTTGCTACAGGTTTTGCTGTGCTCGCAGTAGGTGCTGCTGTTTTTGAGATCTGTTTATTTTGTGCAGTAGGATTTACCGGTGTTCCATCAGGATTCAGCATTTGTCCTGCAGCATTTGTCTGTGCATCTGTACTTTTAGCTTTTTTTGAATTTGGAAGCACAACTTTTGAATCTTGTGATGTATCAAACATTGAATCATCGCCGTTTTGAGTGCCATTTTCATCATTTTTAATTTGTTGAAGACTATCATCAACATTGCCATCCTGAACAATTCCTTCAGTAACAGAATCCTCGTTATCATTTCCTATTGAAACATCAACATCAGGAGACAATTGTTTTGCTAATCCTAAAAATACCAAAAGCATAACAAAGAATGCGGAAATAAACATTACCAAATTTTCATTTTTCTTTTTTGGTGTGACCTTTTTCTGATATTGCTTATAACTCATATGCGACGGCTGATTTTGTTCATCAAATTCAAATTTAAAATCATCATTTTGATTGTAATCCATCACTTACACTCCTCTTACCTTGGTACTTGCCAAGACTATATCTTCTATCTCTTCATTATATTTACTCATAACTTCTTTTGCAAATTCCTTAATATCACTTAATCCTAAATCAGATTCCAGTCCGGAAGTTTTTATCGGCGTACCGACAGATGTTATATTGATTCCGGTATGAATCAATACAGAAGTTGCAGATTTTGTTGCAATTGAAACGGTTAATTTTTTGTCATTATAAAACAAATCATCACCATCACGTTTTATTACAAACCCACGGGATTCAAGAGCCTCTTTTATTTCACAAATAAGGAGTCTTTGTCTAAAAACACCCTCAACCAACCCTATATTGAATTGTTCAGAAATAAAACTGAGCATGTTTTTACTATATATAGGTTCATTGTTGATGACATCTTCAATATCAACCATTTCTTTTAGCTTAACTTCACACTCTCCAATAAAGGCTACGATAGCATCTCCTTGAATTTTAAAGTTTTTATAAATCCAATGAGGGCAAAGTTGCCAACCTTCATATTTTATTTCTTTATCTATTAATAATGATTTCATAATATTAATTATACACTCAAAAAAGAATTTTTAAATATTTCTCGGCATGGTTATTTATAAGTGCAGCTTTCAATCTAACGCAGGATTCACATACTCCACAATGTTTTCCGCCATTTTTATAACAGCTTCTGACCAATTCTAAAGGAATATTATGCTCAATAGCTTTTTTCACTATCTCGGTTTTATCACAATCAATTAATGGGGCAACAACTTTTGCATGACACATTGTTGAATACTCAAACTCTCCATTAATTTTTTCGACAAATTCAGGAGTATTATCAGAAAATGTCTGTCCTTCTTCCCTGTTTGCCCCAATAAAAATATAATTGTAATCATCACTATCAGCATACGAAGCCGCAATATTCAAAAATAAACCGTTTCTGTTTGGAACCCAAACTTGTTTCATTGAATTTGTAGAATCCAAAAGTCCGGCACCTTCAGGAATTTCATCACCACTTACAAGAGCCGTATGCGTAATATTTTTTAACCAATCCAGTTTAATTACTTCATGCTTGATTTTGTAATAATCACAAATATTTTTTGAAGCCTCAATTTCGTAAAGTGCCGATTTTTGCCCATAATCAAAGGTAATAGCAAGTTCTATATTATATTTTTCCTTTGAAAGTCCTAAAATTACCAAAGAATCAAGTCCGCCGGATAAAAGTATAATTGATTTAGTCATCTAATTCCTCATGAATTTTCTTGTCTAATTCATCCTCTGTTTCATATTCATTTATAATTGAAACAGCTTCTACTTTCAATGTATCCGAATAACTGCTGTCAGAGATAACTTCATCTAAAATTTCCCTACCTTGTAGATTGTATAAAGCAATTAAGGCATTCTTCTTTACTTCATCATCACTGTCATTCAAACACTCTTTAATGGTGTCATAGGCTTTTGGATTGTCACTATCCATAATTGCTTCTATTGCATTAATCCTTATTTGAGGAGAATCATCCATCAAAGATGTTTTTAATGCATTAAAAACTCTTTGATTATTGTCTAGACGCAATTTTCCTAAAGCCTCAATTACACGTTCCTTGAGGAAAGTAAATTTATCCATTATTCCTTTGTTAGATTCCAGAATACTTACCAACGGATCAACAGCACGTAAATCTCCGATAAGTCCTAAGGCGGAAGCTGCAGATTCTTTTACGTAAACAGATTTTTCGTCTTCATCTTTTACAACATCAATTAAAGGCGCAACCGCATATTTGTCCCCAATTTTACCTAACGCATCGGCACATGCCAGCCTTACCTTGTAATTTTCACCTTTGTTATTCAAACAGTACAAAAGCGTTGTAACAGTAGAAGTATCTTTATAATTTGATATTGCTTTAGCACACATTGCTCGAACATTTATGTACTTTTCTTTCAAACTCAAATCGTCACCGTTAAAATTTTTCAATAACATAACGTCCAACAAATAAGGTAAAGTAGATTTATCTCTAAACCTATCAGCAAAACGAATTACGTTCATCAATATCTCGGGATTATCACAAACGGATAAAAAATAATTGTATATCTTAATCAAGTTAAAAATTTCATACTTTTCATCAAGATTTACTATTTTTTTGACAGAAGTTTCAACATCTGACGGATTAATCACGTCACAATCCTGAGCTATCCTCTCTGGATTTAAGCTGTTGTTATCTTCCATACCGCCTAACCTCAATACACGTATTATTAATTAGAAATATATTATAAAGTAAAAATTTTAGCAAGATATAATATCTAATATCCGTATGATTTTAAATCTTCGGTCATATATCTTATTGCAGCCAGTTGAGGGGTTTCTAAAACTTTATCATAATCACTAAAAGGAGCTTTTTCATAAATACATGGAAGATGTTTAGATTCTCTAAAACCTGCCCTTCTCAATGCATTGTCCGCATTAGAATCTGTTTTATCAAATCCGCCTATTACAACTGATAATTTACAATCTGTTGAATTGTATAACTGTTCAGCTAATTTTATTCTATCTTCATCGCTTGGAAGATATGGCCAAAAATTTCTACACAAAATAAGATTAGTTCCATTTTTAGGAATATTACTACAATCTTGCATAATATCAGCAGTTTCAAATTGTACATTATCCTTGAATTTTGGGTTTACATGTCCCATTACCATAATAATAGGGTTTGAGACATAAGGTATATCAATATATTTTTTATAATCATTAAGTTCAAAATCCAACATTTGAACATCTTCCGCATTCAATGCAATTTTACCGCTCTTAGCTTTGTCTATAGTAAACTCATCATAATCTTTTGCAATTATAGGGAAAAACCTTTTTGCGTCCTTCTCGCCAAACTCATCATTCAATTTTAAAGCTAATGAGTATGCCTCTGAGCCATCAGAACACGCATAATCATAAATATTAACCTTTTTATCCTGTGAAAAGCGGTATTTAATGTACCCGTTTAGCGCACTCCAGTTCATATCCGAGCGAAAAAGACAGGTATTGTTTCGATGTTTTATGTTGCCATCAGCATCCTTTACTTCTCTATTTAAAGAAGTAAAGGATGGATAGTAATATTTATTAATTGCAGAAATCATCATATTATTCTAATGCCACAAAAGAATTTATTTGCTACTAAGCTTTATTAGTTTCGGCTTTTGCTTTTTTATGAGCAAGATATTTGTCACAAATTATGTTTGCAGGTTTTGTAACAACAACCGGTACAAAGTAACGATAAATAAGACCGAATATTATCATCGTCTTCAAGGCTTTCATACCTTCCAGTCTATTTTTCAAAAGTTGGCTTTCTTTTTCAGTCAAAGTCGTATATGAACTTCTTTCTTTCAATGCTTCTTTGACTTCTTTTGGAGCCTTTTTACTCATTTCAATATAATCTTTGTAAAAAGTTTTGTCACCAATTTGGTAACCTGCAAATTTTGCAGTAACTTTATTCCACCATTTGTTTAGGAAATTATCCAAACTATATGCCATAACAGTTGAAATACCGAAAGTCAAACCCTGATTTACAGCAAGAGTATTACGTCTGTCTTTGTCCATCTTGTCATTTACAAGTGTTCTATACATATACATTCCACTAGTAATAGCCGAACCTACGGTCAAACAGTGTTGGTATAAATTCTTACTGTTTTTTAATTTATCCGCCATCCAATTCATTGGTTTGCTATCTACAAAATAAGATGTAAAATGCTTACCTATCCAAGCAGATAGCTGATCATATTTTTTATCAATCGGAGACATCAATTTTGATTCAGCATTCATATCTACATGCAACAAGCCATTGAATGAAGGCTTTTTACACTGATTATTATTATTGTATGAACTTGTATAAGAAGGATTAAATGTAACTCTCATTATTTTTGCCCTCCTTCTTGAACATTTTTAAAAGCTGCACTTTTTAAAATGAAATTATCCGGTTGAGGAATAGAACTAATTTCATTTTGAGTATTCGTTTGTTTTTTAGCTTCCGGCTTTTTGTTTTTTTCAATTCCGAAAACATATTTTAATATAGGCGGAATCAACGCAATAGTTAAAGCTGCACGAGGTATTGCAATGAACCAATCCGGAACATTCTTTCCTAATGTCATCAATGCCTTCCTATGTGCTTTCAATGATTTCAATTTCTTTATTACTTCATCACTTTGTGTTGAATTTTCCAAATTTTCAATTGTTTCATTTAATTGTTTAAGTTTTTTAGGACAAATCGTATTATTTTCAATTTTCTTAATTGCAACATCCAAAGGGCTTGTTAAAATAAGAGAAACGCCAAATCCCATTAATGCAGATGCTATAGAGTGTCCGGAAGCGTATATCTTATCATCTTTATCTTTCTTTCCGGGAAGTGAAAGGATAGTAGCAGGTCTCATAACACCGGCAAAACCTAAGGCAATTAATGCACTGGTTGCGATATTATGGGCATGCACATATTCTAGAAATTTACTAAAATGTTTGCTCTCCAAAAATCGTTGAGATAATGATCTCTTTAAAGTATTAGCGGCAGCCTCACTCTTTCCCGTAAAACTACCGCTAAACCTCGCATTATTCTCTTGTTCTTGTCCACACACACCCGTACTAATATTATCTGTGCTTGATAAGGGGTGCTTAAATTTGGAAGAACTACCCATATATAGGTTGTTATAACCGTTTGTTATCTTGATATTCATTTTTTACTTCACCAAATAATTAAATCTTCTACGTCTATTGTAAAACAAAGAAAAATAAAAATTGTTAGTAACAAATAAAAACTTTACAAAACATTAAATATTTTTTATTAAAAATAAAAGCAATTCATATACTGATTGATTGGCACATAAAATTTGGAACTTAACATTTACATAGCGCAACGGTTTACATTTTTTTACATTCCAATGAGACTTGCTACAACTAGATTTCAGAGAGTTTTTAGCTGGCAGTTGAAACTTTTTCCTAAAGTTTTTGTATAATAGTTTCGTTATGCATCTTGTGTGAAATTTACTAAAGGAGTGTTCCAATGGATAAGGTAGAAAAAGTACAAGCTCAAAGTGGTCAAAGTGTACCTACTACAGGTGGCTTTTCAAAAGATGCTATTGCAAAAGACAATAAAAAATTACAAAACATCTTTGACAAATTTGACAATGGTAATACTTTTTTGGATAAAGCCGAACGTGATAAAATCCAATCATTATTTACACAAGCAGATGAAAATGGAAACAATAACAAAAAGATTTCAAAAAAAGAATTGCAAACCATTGCTGATTCACTAAATAAAGATGTTAAAGAAGAAAAAGATAAAATTACAGCAGACGAATTAAAAGAATTTTATACAAACCTTGGAGAAGTTTCAAAACAAGAAAAAGCTCAAGGCGCTAAAGATACAATTGATACATTAGAATTTGAAAATGATTCAGAAGGTTCTGAAGATGAAACAGAAGCTTCAGAATTAAATCCATATACCGTTCAATATAAAGAAAGATATGATGAATTAATAAAAAAAGACTTAAAGGCACAGGGAATAGAAAACCCTACAGACGAACAAATTAAAAATGCCAAGGAAATATTCAAAAAAAACAATCCTGATGCACTGAAAACAACAAAAGAGGGTACAGAATACCTTCTTGTCGGAACAAAAATCAAACTGGTTGGTGAAGTTGAAGATAAAAATAATGCTGACGAACAAATAAAACTTTGGAAAGATAACCACGTAAAAGATACTGCAGCAAGAAAAAAAGGTGAAGATATATTCCAAGATATGGATGATGGAATCGCTGACAATGACAAAACTGCAGTCAAGAATGCAAAAGAAAAAGGATATCGTCCGACAGCATGCCAAAATGTTTTCTATGATGAAAAGTCAAAAACTCATTTTTCTTACGATCCTAAAACCGGTAAATTTACCGAAATGGATAAGAATATAACACAAATTTTTGCAGACGGCTCATGTATTAAAAAAATTACTGATGCTCAAGGCAAAACAGTAAAAGAAACTGTCGATAAAAATAACAAAATTCAAAACATTTCTGTCCATAATGCAAAAGGAGAAGTATATGTAAACAAAAACTTCGTTGCAAAGCAACTAGGTTTTGAAAAAACATTCAACGCAAATATCTTTTTTGACAAAAAGACAAATACTCACTACAGGTGGGATAGTGACAACCACAAATTTATTGCAGAGTTCAATTATGCAATGGTTGGACGTAGCGGAGAACTTTTCGATTCTCATGGAAAATCTATTTCTCATCCGAATATAAAACTGTTGAGAAGTGGTAATGAAATGATTACAAATAATGATGGTTCAACAACTGAAAAAATATATGATAAAAACGGAAAACTTATACAGACCATAAACCGTGATAAAAATAACAACATCATTGAACAAAAAGATAATTAATAAAATAGCACTTAATGGCATATAAAGAAAAGGAGTAAATAATGGGCGTAGACAAAATTGAAGCAAAAAAAGAAGCTGCAGCAGTACAAAAGCAACCGGCAAAAATTGCCGTAAAGGAAAAGAAAACAACAATTTTCCCTCAAAAATTTCAGGAACCACCTAAAGTAAAAATAGAACCTGGGAAATTACCAGAAGCTCCATGGGCTCCGGAAAAAGAAAAAACTTACACAGTTCAAAAAGGTGACTCGTTTACAAAATTAATAAAAGAATCTTTAAAAGGTCAAGGCTACTATGATATTACTGATGAAATGGTAAAAAAAGCCAAAGAAGAATTCAAAAAGAACAATGTCGGAATAGTTAAAAAAAGTAAAAACGGCGTAGAATATCTACTTGTTGGTAAAAAAGTAAAACTTGTCGGATTATCAGATAAAAATAATGGAGCTGAACAAGAAGGTCAATGGTCTGCCGAAATTGCTAAGGGTCTTAAAAAGACCGCATGCAAAAATATATATTGCGATAAAGACGGCAAACACTTCAAACTGGATCCTAAAACCGGTAAATTTACCGAAATGAAAGGTGTTGTAGAAGTCAACAAATTTGGCTCTTACAGAAAAGAAACCATAACAAAAACTGGTGCTAAAATTGAACAAGGTTTTAATAAAAATAACCAAATTGTTACAGAATCAGTAAAAAATGCAAAAGGTAAATACTACATTCAACCGGCATTTGTAGCAAAACAATTGGGTATGAGAGCAACATACGGAACTAAAGCAGACGGCATTTACTATGATCCTGCAACTAAAAAGCACTTCAAATGGGATGCTAAAAATAGTGCATTCGAGGTAGAATCAGGTTATGATTACATTGCTAAAAATGGTGAGAGATTTAATCATGGCAAAAAGATAGGTTAACTACATATCAAAAGCCAAATCAAGTGTTGGAGCTTTTGCAACGATAGCACTTGAAGAAATGATATCAACACCACATAAAGCAATATCTTTAATTGAAGCAAGTGAAACATTTCCGCTTGCTTCAATTATTGCGTTATTCCCAATAATTTGTACAGCTTTTTTCATATTATCTAAACTCATATTATCAAGCATAATAATATCCACACCACATTTTACTGCTTCTTGAACCTGTTCAAGAGTATCACATTCAACTTCTATCTTATGCGCATGCGAAATATTTTTTCTGAGTTTTTCAACAGCCTTTGTAATTGAACCGGCAAGACGAATATGATTATCTTTTATCATCGCACAATCTGACAAATTAAATCTGTGAAGTGCGCCTCCGCCAACTTTTACAGAATATTTTTCAAACGCTCTAAAATTTGGTGTCGTTTTTCTCGTATCAACAATCTTCGCTTTCAAATCCCCGATAGCCTCTTGATATTTGTGAGTTTCAGTTGCAATTCCACTCATTCTCTGAATGTAATTCAAAGAAACACGTTCCCCCATCAACAATGCTTTAGCAGGGCCATTAAGTGTAGCGATTTTATCACCTTTTTTGATTTTATCACCGTCTTTAAAATAAAATTTTATTTTAACATCATCAGACAAAATTTTAAAAACCATCTTGAAAACGTCACATCCGGCAAGAATTCCATCTTCTCTTGTATTTAATTCTGCAGACAAAACATCCGTATCACTAGCAAGACTTTCAGTTGTAATATCCCCAAACCCGATATCTTCTTTAAGTGCATTTTTAACATGGTCTTCTATATAAAAATTATTTAACAAAACAAATTTCTCCGTCTTTATTTGTTATACAACTGTGGACACATCTGGTATTTTTTTCAGGATAATCAGATCTATAATGAGCGCCACGAGATTCTTTACGACGAAGTGCCGTTGATGCAATCAAATTTGAAACAGTTAACATATTTAAAAATTCGTATTCTTCACGGTTCAAACATTTTTTATTACGAGGGAATTCCGATTCCAAACTGTGGATTTTTTCTAACGCTGTCATCAAATCTTCTTCATTTCTCAAAATTCCGACATAGTTCCACATTATATCTTGAAGTTTTGATTTTAAACTATTTACATCCAATTCTTCCAAAATTTCATCATCATTTTCATAAACTTCTATTTCAGATTTAATGTTCTCATCAATTTTGTCAGGAGTTTTTAAATCCATAGATTTCAAATAATTTGCAACAGAATAAGCACAAACTACACATTCCAAAATAGAATTACTTGCAAGACGATTACCGCCATGGAGTCCGGTTGATGAGGTTTCACCTATCGCATAAAGTCCTTTTATAGAGGTTTCTCCTTGAACATTTGTTTTTATTCCGCCCATATAATAATGTGCAGCAGGTGCTACAGGAATAAAATCTTTTGTAATATCAATACCATGTTCAAGACAAGTTTTAGAAATATTTGGAAATCTTTTCGCCAATTTTTTCTTATCAATTAATGTTGCATTCAGGTAAACATTATCTACATTATTTTTAAGCATTTCATTATAATTTGCACGTGTAACAATATCACGCGGGGCAAGTTCTTTTTTAGGATCATACTTTGCCATAAATTCAATACCGTCTGCATCAACGAGTTTTGCTCCTTCACCTCTTACAGCTTCAGAGATTAAAAACCTGTTTTCGCCATCATCAAATGCCAAAGCTGTAGGGTGAAATTGAACAAATTCCATATCCTGCATAACAGCTCCTGCACGATATCCTAGTGCTATGCCATCTGCAGTTGCACCTATAGGGTTTGTTGTATATTTGTATAACTGCCCGATACCACCTGTAGCAAGAACAACAGCTGATGTATAAATTGTTTCATACTCCTGAGTTTCTTCATGATATACAACAACTCCATTACATTGACCTTTTGAATTCACTAAAACATCAACAACCATAGATTTTTCAGATATTTCAATACTTTCATGTTCTCTGACAGCCTTGCATAAAGCTTGTTCAATCATCTTGCCTGTTGCATCTCCACCGGAATGAAGTATTCTTTTAACAGAATGCGCAGCTTCCATTGTAAAAACGAGTTTGTTGTTTTCATCTCTGTCAAATTCAACGCCGAATTTTAATAAATCCCTAACAACTGCATCTGAATTTTCAGAGATATATTTTACAGTATTAAGTTCACTCAACCCTGCACCGGCTTTTATGGTATCCGTAATATGCGACAGAGTTGAATCGTCCTTATTCTCTTTTAATACTGCAACCATACCACCTTGAGCATATCGCGAATTACTTTCCCCTAATTTTGATTTTGTAATCAAAAGGAGTCCGTCAGGAAGCTTTACCTGCTGATTTATCTTTAACGCAGCATAAAGTCCTGCGATACCGCTACCTACAATTATTGTTGAATATTTTGAATATTTCATATTTCGCCTATAAATCTTCTAGTTATCAAAGTTATTCTAAAACAAAATAAAAAAAAATACCATAATCTTGATAAAAATTTTATAAATATGAAACCAGATAAAAATTAAAACTCATCTAAACAAAATATAGACAAATGTATTTTGTAACTAAGCAATTTAAAACAATGAAATTAAAAGTTATACCTTAACTATAAAATACGAGGTGAATAATGGAAAATCCTATAAAAATACTTCTTGTAGAAGACCAAAAACTTATGCGTGTCGGTTTGAAATCCTTATTTGACGAAAAAGACATTAGAGTCGAACTTGAAGCCCAAACAGGTAAAGAAGCTATTGAAAAATACCGGCTGTACAAACCTGATATTGTTCTAATGGATATCGGATTGCCGGATATATCAGGGATTGATGCAACAAAACAAATTCTTGAAATAAATAGCAATGCAAAAGTCATAATTTTAACTTCACATTTAAGCGAAGAAGAAGTACAAACATCCTTAAATGCCGGTGCGTGTGCATATGTAATGAAAGATATAAATACAGATGTTTTAAAAATGATTATAAAAACCGTAAAAGACGGAGCAATGTGGTTGGATCCTCAAGCCGTACCGATTTTAAGAGAAAAAAATTGTGGAGTAATTCCTCCTCGTCAAATGTCTCGCGCAATGTTTAAAGAACAACATTCAAATCTTACGCAAAGAGAATATGAAGTCCTTAAACTTGTCGTTGACGGAAAGTCAAATAATGAAATAGCTCAAGAACTCACAATATCTGAACACACTGCAAAAGCTCACGTATGTAACATAATTCAAAAGCTTGTAGTTGATGATAGAACTCAAGCTGCAGTCAAGGCACTTAAAGAAGGTCTCGTTTAAGTCTTTTTTCACGAAACATAATCATTGAAACACTAATTACAACTGCAGCACCAATCGCAACCTCAAGCGGAAACCATTTCAAATCATCATATCTTAAAAGAAACGGTAATATAACAACCGCACCTGATGGCGGGAAAAATATTCTTGTATAATCGAAAACAAAAAACATTGCCACACAAGAAATAACAGCGCAAATAGCAAGCGGAACATTCAAATCCATATTTAACAAAACTCTCATTCCCGTTCCAACAATAGCGGCAAAAACTAATACTCCATAAATAGGTAATATTTTTTTTCTAACAGGACTTTTTGGATTTGCAAAAGAAACAAAAGTAACAACCAATGGTGGAGCTAAAAAGAAGATGTTTTTGCTTTCTATCGGAATAATTGCAATTATTCCAAAAATAAGAAATAATTTTACCCATAATAGAATATTCTTTTTGATATCAAATTCTGGATTATAATGATTGATACTACGCAATTTATATTTTTCCATAAGCCATTGAACAGTAATTATAACAAGTGTCATAATGCTAACGGCAACAGAATAAACCCAAGTAGTTGTCTGGAGATAAACAGGTAAAATACACGCAGAAATTATCGGAATAAAATTTGTTTTTAACAAAACGAGTAAAACCCCGCAAGATACAAATGCTACAAAAACCTGCCAAAATAGTGCAATATGAATATATTTTACTATTGCAACCCCAATAAAAGCCGTAAGACAAGTCAATATAAAAATACGTCTTTTATTCACATTCCAAGGCTGAATACTATCAAGCCATGCACCTGTCATTATTGCCAAAACTTCTGGGAATATAATCTCTTTTTGTCCGGTTAATCCGGCAGATACAAACATTATAAATGTCATAATCAGAGCGAGAAGATATCTTTCATATTTTACAAGTTTTAGAGCTTTGACGTTCATATCAATAGTTTATCATAAAAACTGGACTGTAATGATAAAAAATGCTATTATATTTACGTTAACAGATTTATTAGGAGAAAACTATGAAAAAGAGAATTGCACTAATAGCGCTTTTACTTGCTATCCAATGCGGAATCACGATGGTTAATGCTGACACTCAAACAACACAGCAAATGCAATATATTTCAACGATTCAAGCTCAAGGGCTGAAATATGATTCTTTTGGCTTTATGCAAGCTATTATAAATAACAATGCACTTCTGACAGAAGACTTTATAAAAGCCGGAATGAGTCCTAAAACAACTTGGGGAAAAGTTCCTGCAATTTATACAGCCATCAATTGCGGCAGCGATAAAGCTTTAAAGGTATTATTAAGTAACGGCGTAAATCCAAATACTCTTATTTCGGGAGAATCTCCATTGAAAATTGCCATAGGCAAAAAACAACCTCAAATTGTTGATATTTTAATCGCATATGGAGCTGATGTAAATGCTTCAACGAACAATGAAAGCCCATTAAATTATGCACTTAAAAAGAAGCAAATCAAAATTGCAACATCTCTTTTGAATGCAGGTGCTCAAGTTAATGATGAAACTCTTGTTCGAGCCGTAAAAACAAAAGATAATGCAATTAAAGATGCAGTTCTAAGACAATATAAAAAATAAAAATTTCATAATAAAAAAAGGAGAATTTAAAATTCTCCTTTTTTATTTCTATTTTTCGTTATGTTAATTCCCAACGACCGCAAGTACCGCCCCAACGTGCGATAATATTGCCTTTTATATCCTTAATTTTTTCGTAATGCTCTTGTTCCAATTCACCTTCAACAATCGTGATAACTTCACAATTATTAGAACATCCGTTACAATCACAAGTAATTGAATGGAATTTCATATCTCCTACTTGCCAACCTTTAAATGTTGTTGATGCATCTGTATATTGATGATTTTCCATTGCTAAAAGAGCTGCACCGATTGCACCCATTGTTTGGTGATTATCAGGAACTACAACTTTATGTCCCAAAGCTTCTTCAAAAGCTTTCACCATTCCTGAATTTGTTGCAACACCGCCTTGGAATGAAATAGTCGGCAAAAGTTCTTTCCCTAATGCCAAATTACTCAAATAGTTGCGAACTAAAGCCTGACAAAGTCCGTATAACAAATCTTCAACAGGATAGCCCAGTTGTTGTTTGTGAATCAAATCACTTTCGGCAAATACACCGCATCTGCCGGCAATTCTTGCAGGATTTGATGATTTCAATGCAGTATCACCAAATTCTTCTATTGGAACATTCAATCTTTGCGCCTGATGGTCCAAAAAGCTTCCTGTACCTGCCGCACAAACTGTATTCATTGCAAAGTCAGTTACAATACCATCTCGCAATATAATAATTTTACTGTCCTGTCCGCCAATTTCCAAAATTGTTTGAACTCCCGGAATATTAACACTTGCAGCAACAGCATGTGCCGTAATTTCATTTTTTATAACATCAGCACCAACCAATGCACCGGCCAAATTACGTCCGGAACCTGTTGTTCCTACACCTTTTACGTCATATTCCGTCAATCTTTTTGCATATAAATTTTTCAATCCGGTCTGCACAGCTGTAACGGGAGTTCCTCCTGTTTTTAGCATTACAGAATCAACATATTTACCTTTTTCATCAATAACTGCAAGTTTTGTTGTTACAGAACCTACATCTATCCCTAAATATACTGTTAAGCTCATATTTGTCCTCTATTCTTTGAATTTACTTCATTTTAACACAAACAAAAAATTAATTTAATGTAAATAATTGTTAAAAAGAGATATAAAAAATTAAAGTTAACACTAAAAATAACCGATAAGAAATAAGTAATCAGAATATCAATGGAGATAAAAATATATGTTAAAAAAGATAGTAACACCTTCGTGCAATGTCACTGATAGTGTAGAATTCATATTAAGAGGAGCAAAAAAACGCCGTTCTGTGGCGTTGGCTAATGCGAAAATGATTAACGCAGATGCCGGTATTCAGGCAAGATTGCATGCTGTAAAGTAGCAATCCTTATCCGTTAATGAAGAGAGTTTTTAAAATCACGTCGGTTTCTAACCGGCGTTTTTTATTGCATAAAAAAAGACCGAACTGAATAGTTCGGTCTTTTTTGGTTATTAAACTAGTCTTTTTTAGCAAAAGATTTGTTTGCTCTTGTTTTTATTTCATTTTCTATAGTTGAAATAAATTCATCAACAGAGAATGTTCCTACTTGTCCGATACCACGAGCACGAACAGCTACGGTATTAGTTTCGATTTCTTTATCTCCGACAACGCATACGTAAGGGATTTTCTTATCTTGCAAACTTTCTCTGATTTTATAATTCATACTTTCAGATCTGTCATCAAGAGAAGCTCTTATTCCTGCATCACGCATTTTTTTGTAAATTTTTTCTGCGTAATCAGTATGTTTGTCATTTGAAATAGGAACAATTGCAACCTGTGTTGGAGCAAGCCAAGTCGGGAATGCACCGGCATAATGTTCAATTAAGATACCATGGAATCTTTCCATAGAACCAAAGATTACTCTGTGTAACATTACAGGAGTTTTCAATTGACCGTCTTTATCTTGATATTTGATATCAAAACGTTCAGGCAAATTGAAGTCTAATTGAATTGTTGCACACTGCCAAGTTCTACCGATTGCATCTTTTACTTTGAAGTCTATTTTAGGACCGTAGAATGCGCCATCGCCTTCATTGATATCATATTTCATTCCACGTTTATCCATAGCTTCTTTCAATCCTTTTTCAGCCAAATCCCAATTTTCAATTGTTCCGACATAGCTTTCAGGACGAGTTGACAATTCAACTTCAAAGCTCATTTCAAATATTTTCATTGTATCTGATACAAAGTCGATAATTAAATTGATTTCATCAACCAATTGTTCCGGCGTACAGAAAATATGCGCATCATCCTGAGTAAAACCTTGAACACGAGTTAACCCACCCAAAGCTCCTGATTTTTCTTTTCTGTAAACAGTACCCAATTCTGCCATACGTAATGGTAATGAACGATAAGAATGTCTGTTTGCTTGATAAATCAAGATATGGAACGGACAATTCATTGGTTTTACAACATATTGATCGTCTTTTTCATCATCCTTTTGGATAAAGAACATATTTTCTTTGTAGTGATCCATGTGACCTGAAATTTCCCACAATTTAGATTTAGCAATTTGAGGAGTATTTACGATAACATAACCACGTTTTCTGTGTTCAGTTCTCCAATAATTTTCAATTTCTTCTCTTACAACTGCCAAATTCGGATGCCATAAAACAAATCCTGCGCCGACTTCTTCTCTTACAGAGAACAAATCTAATTTTGCACCGAGTTTTCTGTGGTCACGTTTTTCAGCTTCTTCCATCATGTGAAGGTAATCAGCTAAATCTTCTTTAGACCAGTATGCTGTTGCATATATTCTTTGAAGCATTTTATTCTTTTCGTTGCCACGCCAATATGCACCTGCAACTTTTAAAAGTTTAAACGCATTAGCTTTTATATAAGATGTGTTCGGGACATGAGGACCTGCACAAAGATCGTTGAATAAAATATTTCCGTCTTTGTCCTTGGTCAAATACAATGTTGGCTTGTCGTTTTTGTGTTCTTCCAACAATTCAGCCTTGTAAATTTCGCCTTCATCCTTAAATTCTTTAATCTTTGCATCAACATCATCAAGATATATTTTTTCAAATGTAAGATTTTGCTTAACAATAGCCTTCATTTCAGCTTCGATTTTTTCCAAATCGTCGTTTGTAAAAGCATGACCATCGGTTAAATCAAAGTCATAATAAAAGCCGTCATCTGTTGCCGGTCCTATTGCTAATTTAGCAGACGGGAACAGCTTTTGAACAGCCTGTGCCATAATGTGTGATGTAGAGTGACGTAATGTCCTCAGTGTTTCTTGATTCTTTTCCATTTTTATCCTTTCCGTTTCAATCGATAACCTTCGAAAGAAACATATATCGGGGCGGATCCCCCAAACTATTACGATAAAAATTCTACATCAACAATATTTATATTCAAGAGACATTATATATTTATGCTTTCACATTTGCCAATTTAGCAAAAGCTTTTGCTAAACCTTCTCTTTCATATTCGTTCAAATCTTCATTAATTTTATAAGTAAAATTATTTGTTTTATTAAAATATTTTGCAATGGTACAAATCAAGTAAGTATCATCATTGGTAAACATACTTATATGTATATCCTGAGAATTTACGGTAATATCAATATTTACACAATCAAGAAGCCCATTATGATAGTTTATGTAGACATATCCTTTTGTCCCCAAAGTCATTTTAACAGAAGTTATTTCATCATAAGAATATGTTTGAATTTGACAATTCTTTTTATCAATATATTTTTTCAATTGAATATTATTTTCGTTAAAAATAAGTTCATCAACAGGTTTTGGCATAATCATTTGCCTATATGGTTTAATTTTATTGAATCTATAAAAAAATACTATTAAATATATAGATATTAAAGGAAAAAAAATACAAAATAATGCAAAAAATGCCTTTAATGGGGACAACCCGCCAACGATATCTTCAAAAATAGAATGATGATTTAAAACCTGATATAACAACAACACAAAGCATAAGGCAATAGGCGGAACATAAAGCGGGTACATTCTCAGATGAATCAATCCTTCTTCAGGTGTTTTAATTTTAACTTTCAAACTCATATTAATATTTAGTCTATACTTTTTTAAAAAATTGTCAATATCACTACTCTTTACAAAACTTCATTGATAATTTAAAGTTAATACATTTTTATTGTATCATCTTGTTATAGATATATAGGAAAAGAGGTTTAGATGAATACAGTTGTATTGGTAGGACGCGTAGGCAGAAATGCCGAAATAAAATATTTTGAATCAGGTAAATGCAGAGCAAACTTTTCTGTTGCTGTAAATCGTTGGGATTCAAAAACCAAATCAGAAGTTGCAGACTGGTTTAACGTTGACGTTTGGGACAAACAGGCTGAATTTGCCGGAGAATACGTAAAAAAAGGTATTCTTGTTGCAGTTGATGGCAGAATCAACCAGAGCAAATGGACTGATAAAGCAACCGGAGATGACAGAGAATCTTTCAGCGTAATTGCTAACAATATTCGTCTTCTCGGTTCGAAAAGAGATGCTGAAACTGTATGATAATTAATTCTGACATAGTTGGGGTTATTGCAGACGATTTGACAGGAGCAAACGATACAGCTCTCCAATTCCACGTAAAAGGTGCCAGTACACAAATTCTGTTGAATTCGACATCTGTACCTTTAAATATAAAAGGAACACAAGCTTGGGCAGCTGCAACCGAAACGCGGAATGTCGAACCGGAAATAGCATTTGAAAAAGTTATAAATGCTACTAAAATGTTTGTAGACAATTTCAATCCGGATCATTTTTATAAAAAAATAGATTCGACATTAAGAGGTAATATTGCAGTTGAAGTTCTGGCTATGCTCGGGACTTTAAATTGGGATGCGGCCATTATTTGTCCGGCCTTTCCGGCGGAATCTCGTATAACAATCGGTGGCTATCATATGCTAAAAGGTATTCCGATAGAACGAAGTGAAATGGCTCGTGATCCACACAATCCTATTATGGAATCACATATTCCTACCCTTTTACAAAAGCAATTGAATCCTGAATACAAAGATATTATAGGAATAATTGAATTTAAGACTGTAATGGGCGGAGCCGGACCTATTTTGCAAGAAATTAACAGGCTTATAAAAGAAGGTAAAAAATTAATCGTTGCAGATAGTGTTTCAACCGTAGATGTTGAACAAGTTGCACTCGCAATAAACAAATCTGAATTCAAAATACTTCCTGTAGGTTCAGCAGCCTTGGCACAAGCTATGGGCGAATACTGGTTATCCGATATTGAAAATCATGTTACAGAAAAACAGTTTCCGAAATTACCTAAATTTATTGTATCCGGCAGTGCAACCCAAATTACTGCAGGTCAAATAGATAAACTAGACAATTGCGATGATTTTGACAATATTTTGATGATTAATTTAGATTTACAAACAGTTTTACAGGGCGTAACCGATGACCTCGTAGAACGCTGCGTTCACAACTTGGAATTGAATAACATCGTTGTTGTAAATACTTCTCATTTAATAATAAATTTTGATGGTTTTTCTGATGCAACGCTTGATGCAGAACTAACAAAAGCAAATTTAGCAACAACAATCACTGATTTTTTGGCTGAACTTACAAAAAGAGTAACCGAAAAAAAAGAATTAATCTTGATTACTCTCGGTGGAGAAACTTCTTACAAATGCTGTCATGCAATCGGTGCCGATCAATTACAGTTGATTGATGAAGTTGCACCTGCAATTCCTTTATGTATGGATTTGAATGCACAATGGATTGTGACAAAATCAGGAAATTTAGGAAACGGAAATACTTTGATTGATATTATCAAATATTTTCAAAATCACGACGAATTGGACTAAACCTTATGAGAAAAATAGGTATTACAACTGGAGATCCAAACGGGATTGGAGCTGAAATAACAATAAAAGCTCTTAAAACGTTAGATTTACCTAAAAATGAAGTTGTACTTTTTACGAATAAAAAAATAATTGATTTTTACGGAGAACTTGATAAAGATTACGAAATCGTAGAAATACCATTTGATGTTGAAGTTACACCCGGAAAAATAGACAAAATTTGCGGAGAATTTTCTTTTAATGCCGTAAAAAAAGCTTGCGAATATGCAACAAACAAAAATATTTCCGCAATAGTCACAGCACCTACGGCAAAGTGTGCAATGTATATGGCTGGACACAATTTTAACGGACAAACAGAGATTTTACAAAAATATTTAGCTCATAATGGGCAACTTGCAGAAATGTTTTTTGTTGCCGGAAATTTCAGGGTATTACTTTTAACAAGACATTGCGCATTAAAAGATATAAAAATCAGTAAAGAACTAGTTGTTGAAAAAATAGAAAAATTAAAAGAATTTTATTCAACAAGATTGAAGATTTACAATCCAAAATTTGCACTCTGTGCCTTCAACCCACATGCCGGTGAAGACGGAATTCTCGGACAAGAAGAAATAAAATATTTGCAACCCGCAGTAGAAATTTTAAAAAGTGAAGGAATACAGATTACAAATCCTTTACCTGCAGATACGCTGTTTGTAAAAGCCGCACAAGAATATTTCAACAATTCAACTGCAAGTTATGATTGTTATATCGCAAACTACCACGATCAAGGGCTTATTCCGATAAAGACCGTTGCTGGAGATAAAACAGTAAATATGACAATAGGATTGGATGTCATAAGAACATCTCCGGGACATGGAACAGCTTTTGATATTGCAGGTAAAAATATTGCAAATGAAACAGGAATGATAGAAGCGATAAAAGCTGTTTTATAACTTTATCTATTGTAAATTTCTTCTTTAGTTCTTTCTTTTAGTGAATAATCATATTTAATAAAATATTCTAGCGCTTGTTCAGGCGTTTCTGCAACGTAATACAACCCTCTAACATTTTCATTTGCAAATTTTTTCATAATCAATTCATCAAAAAACTTTAACAAGGTATTGTAAAATCCATCTGTATTTAATAATACAATAGGTTTGTTATTATATCCGAGTTGCTTTTGAACAATCATTTCACTCAATTCTTCCAGTGTTCCGAATCCTCCTGCAAGAGCCAAAACTCCGTCAGACAATTCATCCATTTTAGCTTTTCTCTCCCTCATTGTTTTGGTAAGAAAAAACTCGTCACAAATTTTTGTAGAGACACCAAAATCGTTAAGTTTTTCGGGCATAACACCATATATTTTTTGCCCGTATTTTTTAAATTCACCGGCACAAGCATACATCATTCCAAGAGCACTTCCGCCATAAACAATATCAAAACCGTTTTGAGCTAAGATTTCACCTGACTTTTTTGCATCTGTATAAAACTGTTCTCCTAAAAAATTGGAAGATGATGCAAAAACACAAATGCGTCTATTTCTTGTCGTCAAAAGCACCCCCGATTTTGTAATAATAAGAACACATTACGCCGGTTCCCTTTGGTGAACAATCAGAACTCAACGCATCCATACTCATTCCATCACCGAAAGGTTTTACTGACATATCAGAATATATATCAACGCCAAAGATATCTTTTCCCCAAGTGTTTGGAGGTAAAATTCCGTTCAAATCAAACATCATCATATAATTAGGTTCATCTTTAGATTCTGGTTTTAAATATTTAATTCCTACCAAAACATTATTCTCAGCATAATAAACATCGCTGAAATAATATTCCTGACCTTTCAAAACTCTGGTTCTATCCATATAACGTTGTCTATAATGTCTCGGAACCTGACGTGATGTATCAATCCTTAAATATGGCTTTAACAATTGCAAAACCAAAGTATCCTTATCTTCAGGTTTAGCTTTTTCAAAAGTTTTTTCAGTTTCTAAATCCATATTTGCTTTGATAACAGATGCCATATATTCAACACGATTAAATCTTTCATTCCATTTAGAAATCAAATTTGCCTGCATTGTACCCCCAAGAGAAACGGGCAGTAAAATTAATACTATGCTTACTATAATAAATAATGTAACTGTATATTCAAGTTTCCAAATATTCTTTTTTTTAGCCATAAATTCTAACCTGCCATATCTATACGTTTTTTTTCTTCAAGAAGTTTGTCATAGACCCATTCAGGTACAAAGTTTTTCCCTAAAACAATTTGTCCATTCATAATATTTGGGGAGTGAAAATCAGAACCACCAGTAACAATAAGTCCCAATTCTTCAGCCATTGATGAAAAATATTCCACACAAGCAGGAGAATGTTTTCTATGATAAGCTTCAATTCCTCTTAGCCCATAGGTCATCAATTCTTTTATCAATTCTTCTGCAATATCTAAATCATGAGGGTGCGCAATAACAGGAACACCGCCGGCATCATATATAATTTCAACCGCATCATGAGGCGTAACAGTTTTTCTTGTCACATAAACTGGGGAATCTTCATGAATATATTTTGCATATGCTTCAATAACACTTGATGTTCCGCCGGCAAGTGTAATCGCTTTTGCAATATGCGGTCTGCCTATACTTCCTCCCGGAGCAACCTGTTTTACTATATCATCAAACTTTATTTTTATTCCTTCTTTTTTTGCTAATAATGAAATTATTTCTTTAGTTTGAACTATTCTTGCCTTTTGTTGTGCTTTCAACAAATTTTGGAAATCACTGTTATTTACATCCATAAAATAACCAAGTATATGAACTTCGTTACCCTTGTAAAGTGTATTAACCTCTACACCTTGAATTATTTCTAGTTTATCTGACTGATTTGTCTGTTGCAAATATTTTTTTGCAACATCCGCAGATAAGACATTGTCGTGATCTGTCAATGCAATAGCTTCCAGACCAACATCAATTGCGGTATCAACTATTTTTTCAGGCGTAAACACTCCATCAGAATAGTCCGTATGAATATGTAAGTCACACTTCATTGTCCTTGTCCTTTTCTTCTTCTTTACTAATACTATAAATTCTTTTTATTGAAGTGGCAAATCCGGTATTTTTATCTATTTCAAATTCAACCGCATTAATTTGAACAGAACCATTTTCGGCGACTTCATAACGTTCAGGCAAAGCAGTTAAGAAACGGTTCAAGGACGTTGCATAATCCATCCCGATTACACTATCTATACATCCGCAAAATCCGGCATCTGTAATGTATGCCATACCGTTTTCAATATGTTCATCTGCTGTTTGAATATGAGTATGCGTGCCTAAAAATGCACTCACACCCAATTTTGCACAAAACTTTCCAAAACAAACTTTTTCTGCCGTTGCCTCTGCATGAAAATCAACAACAACAATCGGCGTAATTTCTTTTAACTTTTTTATTTCTTCTTCAACTATTTCCCATTGAGAATCTACAGGAGTCATAAAAACTCTGCCCAATACATTTATTACCCCAATTTTATAATCATCTTTTTCAAAAATACGACTACCTTTACCATATGTCATATTTTTCGGATAATTTATTGGACGAACAAGTTTATCTGCATCCTCAATAATAGAAAGTAAATCCTTTTTATCAAAAATATGGTTGCCTGACGTCATACAATCAACACCATATTCCAAGAGTTCTCCATAATTTTTTGGAGTTAAACCAAACCCGTGAGAGGCATTTTCAACATTCGCGATAACAAAATCAGGCAATTGATTTTTGGATTTTAAATCAGACAAAAAATCTCTTAGGGCAAACCTTCCCGGTTTTCCTGTCAAATCTCCAAAAAATAATACCTTTACTTTGTCTGTCATTGTTTTTACCATAAAATCGTGAGAAGTAAAAACTTACTTCTCACGAGAATTTTATTTTGCAATTTCTGTTGTTCTGAACTCTCTAACAACCGTTACTCTAATTTGTCCCGGATAGTCGAGTTCATCCTCAATCCGTTTTGCAACATCACGAGCCAATTTTTGAGAAGCTAAATCATCAAATTTTTCAGCTTCAACAACAATTCTAACTTCACGACCTGCTTGAACAGCAAAGGATTGTTTTATACCTTCATAGCTGTTTACTATTTCTTCTATTTTTTGCAAACGTTTGATATAAATTTCTAAAGTATCACGTCTTGCACCAGGTCTGCCTGCTGAAATTGCATCAGCCACTTTTACAAGAACAGCTTCAATAGAATTTGCCACAACGTCATCATGGTGAGCTTCTATTGCATGAATAACTTCAGGACTTTCACCAAAACGAGTTGCTAATTCAACACCGAGTTGAATATGTGTACCTTCTTGTGTTTGGTCAACTGCCTTTCCGATATCGTGTAACAAACCGGCACGTTTTGCGATACGTTCATTTGCACCGATTTCAGCAGCTAACATTCCTGCAATATGAGCTACTTCTAATGAGTGTTTCAAAACATTTTGTCCGTAACTTGTTCTATAATATAAACGACCCAATGTTTTAATCAATTCTTTGTTCAAGCCCATAACACCTGTTTCAAGAGCGGCATTTTCACCTTCTTGCCAGATTTTTTTATCAACTTCTTCACGAGCCTTTTCAACCATTTCTTCAATTCTTACAGGGTGAATACGACCGTCAACAATAAGTTTTTCTAAAGCAATTTTTGCTATTTCTCTACGTACGGGGTCAAAACTTGATAATACAACGGCTTCCGGAGTATCATCAATAATCAAATCGACACCGGTCAAGGTTTCTAACGCTCTAATATTACGACCTTCACGACCAATAATACGACCCTTCATTTCATCATTCGGCAATGCTACAACTGAAACTGTTGTTTCAACAACCTGTTCAATCATACATCTTTGCATTGTAGTTGAAAGAATTTCTTTAGATTTTTCTAAAGAAACTTCTTTTATTTTGGCTTCATTTTCTTTTATCAAAGTCATTTGTTCTTGAGCCAAATCATGCTTCAATTGTTCCAATAACATTTTTTTAGCATCGTCAGCTGACATTCCTGAAATTCTTTCCAATTCGGAAGTTTGCTTTTGAACAATCTCTGCTAAATAATCTTCTTTTTCTAATAATTCATCAAGTTTCTTTTGAACTTGTAAATCTTTGTCCGTGTATTCTTGAATTTTGTCTTCAAGATCATCTTCTCTTTTTGCAATTTTTTGTTCTTGTCTTGTAAGTTCTTGTCTGCGTTCTCTTTCTTCTTCGTTTAATTTTTCTCTGTCATCTTGAAGCTCATCAATAGCTTTAATTTTAGCTTCTTTTAAAAGGAGTTTTTCTTTGTCCTCAAGAGCTTTTCTGTCCTTGTCGACATCAGCCATGACAGTCTTCATCTTGTTGTGCTGAACGTAAAGCACTGCAATCAAAGCTATTACCGCAATAATCGCTACGATTAACCAAAGGTTCATCATAAAGCCTTTACCTTGTCCTTTTCTATTTTTTATGATATACGCAATAAACCCGATACATTTAACCTATCGAGCTTTTATTTAATTTATTTTATTAAACAACTTTTATTGCATATATATTCAAAAATATTTACCTATACTACATCTGATACTATAGTATCATATTTTTTTGAATTTGTATAGTAAAACTTTATAAATTTGTCCAAATATATAATAAGTGTTACAATAAAACAAAAAAAGGAGAGAGAAGCTATGGAAATTAAAGCGATTAAAGACATTGATTCCGAAAAATTTGAAGTTTTAGTTATCAATATGTTTGAAAATGAAAAAACAACACAAGAATTGGCAAATAAATTTGCAATTAAAAAAGATAAATTCGAGGGAAAGTTTTGTACCACTTATCTTTTGCACACATTAGGACAAGAAAAATTTGACAAAATTTTGGTTGTCGGGTTTGGTAAAAGAGAAGAATTTGATGCGAATAGATGCCGTGAAGCAATTTCAAAAGCTACAAAAAAATTACAACAAATTCACTGCAAGAGTGCTTGCTTTGATTTGGCTACAGAACTTGATTATGGAAAATCTGCAACACTCGGTGTTTCAATTGCAAATTATGCATTTGACAAATACAAATCTAAAAAAGCGCCTCGTGTCGAAAAAATATACTTCACTAAATTTTCTGAAAAAGAAGTTAAAGAAGGAAATATTTTTGCAAACGCGATGGACTTTACAAGAAATCTTTCAAATGATTCTGCTGCAGTTATTACGCCAAAGAAATTGGCAGAAGTTGCTGAAAGCTTGAAAGGAATTACAACAAGAGTCTACGACAAAGATGAAATAAAAAGATTAAAAATGGGTGCATTTTTAGCTGTAAGTCAAGGTAGCCATCAAGAACCAAGATTTATCCATATGAAATATACAGGCAAAAAAGTTACTAAAAAAATTGCGATTATCGGAAAAGGATTGACCTTTGATGCCGGCGGACTTGATTTGAAACCAGCGTCAAGTATGTTAACTATGCGTGATGATATGTCAGGAGCTGCATGTATCCTCGGTGTGATGAGTGCACTTTCCGAACTCAATCCTGATATCGAAGTAAACGGAATTATTGCAGCTTGTGAAAATATGCCTGGATGTAAGGCTTACAAACCGGGTGATGTTTTAACCGCTAAAAACGGAAAAACGATTGAAGTCGATAATACTGATGCAGAGGGCAGATTGACTTTGGCTGATGCATTATGCTTTGCAGAAGAACTCGGAGTTGATGAAATTGTTGATATAGCAACTTTGACTGGTGCTTGTGTTGTTGCATTGGGTTCAACAGTTTCAGGAATTATGGGAAATGACGAAAAATTAGTCCAAAAACTAATACAAATCGGTAAAAAATCAGGCGAAAAATTCTGGGAACTTCCAATGTATGATGATTATTTTGAAAGTATAAAAAGTAATATCGCAGATATGAAAAATACAGGAAGCCGTCAAGGCGGAGCATCAATTGCCGGAGTATTTTTAAGAGAATTCGTAACTGATAAAGTTAAGTGGGCACACCTTGATGTTGCAGGAACTGCCTTTATTGAAAAACCACATAATGAATTTATTGAAGGCTCAACTGGAATGGGAGTTAGAACTTTATTAAATTATATTTGTGAAAAATAGTTGAACAAAAAATATAAAAAAGATGTACAAAATATTTTGTGCATCTTTTTTATTGACGAAAAATCAAAAATCATCCATACTGGTTTTATGGAAAAAGAAAAATATATAGCATTAGTTGATTGTGATTGTTTTTTTGTGTCGTGTGAAAGGAAAGTCAATCCGGATTTAAAAGGCAAACCTGTAAGCGTTGTATCAGGAGATAACGGTTGCGTTCTATCTCGTTCAATAGAAGCAAAACAAATGGGTGTCAGAATGGGAGAACCTATGTTTATGGCAAAAAACGAACATCCGAAATGCATTTATATAAATGTACACCACAATTTATACAGAGAAATATCAAACAATGTTATGCAAATTCTAAGAGATTTTTCGCCAACCGTTCAAGTTTATTCCGTAGATGAAGCTTTCGTAGATTTCACCGGTCTTGCAAAACTTTATAAAAAAAATTACAGAGAACTGGGAAATTTGCTAAGACAAATAATTTTGGATGAACTTGATATACCGGTTTCTATCGGCATCAGCAAGACAAAAACTCTCGCAAAACTAGCATCAGATAAAGCAAAAGTGATTAATTCAGGGATTTATACAATCGGGCAAAGCAAAATTAAATCAGAATTGATAAAAACTCCGATAGAAGATATTTGGGGAATAGGTAGAAATCTGACAAAGCTTTTTCACAAGTCGGGAATTTTAACAACAGCAGAATTGGTTCAAAAATCAGATTCCTGGTTAGACAAAACAATAGGAATCCGAGGAATAGAAATGAAACATGAACTTTTAGGTGAATGTATTTCTCAAGTAACAAATGAAGTAAAGCTTCCAAAATCAATTCAAGAAACAAGTGCTTTAGAAACTTTTTCCTCAGACAAAAGTTATCTTAAAAATAATCTCAATTATCATATCCATGTAGCTTGTTCAAGATTAAGGAAAATTGACTGCAAAACCTCCGCTGTGACATTGTTTTTACGAACAAAAGATTTTAAAATTTATACATGTAAAAAGAAATTAACCGAACCTACTGATTTTGAAATAGAAATTTCAAATATTATTCTCAATCTTTTAGATAAAATTTTTGATAACGGTATTTTATATAGAAGTACCGGTGTAATTTTTGAAAACTTGATTGAAAATTCAAAAGTTCAATTGAACCTCTTTGAAGATGAAAAAGTTCAAAAGCGAAAAAAATTGGCACAAGCATTTGACAAACTTGAGGCAAAATTTGGAAAAAATATTGTAAGAACAGGGTTTACCGCTTAGGGTTTAATACAAATCCCAATCGTGTTCTTCTGCATACGCAGCACACGCTCTACCGTTATATAGCAAATCTTTGCACAAATCTGTGCCATCTTTTAACACATAATAGTAGTTGGCATAATCATCATTATAAACAGCCGCAAAATACCTTGCAAAACTATCATCCCACCATGCATATAAATTCCCGTCATTACCCAATGCAAATTCAAACGCATCAGAGCCAAAAGCATTCGGACCTTTTTCTCCATTCACATCAATAGTAACTTCTGCAATCATACGTTTCATATGACCACTATTTTCGACTTCAGGATAAGCATCAAGAAAACCCATCCTCACCAATGAACCATTTGCAAGTTTATAGACATTTTGTCTTAATCCTATGCAAGATTTTCTGCTACGCTTATACCATGTACTGCCTTTGCCTGCAAATTTTTTACAAGTATCACCGGTATATACATTATTACCATTAGGCCAGCCTTCTTTCACCTGTTGAGAATATGAAATCTGTACCGGGGCATTGAAATATTTTTTCATTAATTCTATTTCAACTATGTTACTATCACCATAACCACTTATATCAAACCCTTTTTTCTGAAGTTCCCCATAAGCTTCACTTTCTTCAAATTTTGTTACTTCAGAATTAAACAACATTTGTTTGAATCCGGTACTTAAAATTGAATATGAGACCTTCAACTGTTCAGAATAAACTTTTTTCTGATAATTATTATAAAATATCGGAAGCGTCAATGCCGCAACAATACCAATTATAGCAAGGGTGATTAACACTTCTGCTAAAGTAAATGCTTTTGATTTCCAAAGTATTTGATTAGTGTGTTCCATTATCCTCTAAATAGTTACCAATTAATATAATATTATATCGCAATCATTCATATCGTCAAAATTTTTAATTATACTTAATACACTTCCCAGTTATGTTCTTCTGCATATGCAGCGCAAGCTCTGCCATTATATCGCTGGTCAGTACACAAATTAGTACCGTCTTTCAATTTGTAATAGTAATCCCAATAGTCACCCTTCTCAACTGCTGAAAAATACTTTGCAAAACTATCGTCCCACCATGCATATAAATTTCCGTCATTACCTAACGCAAATTCAAATGCATCTTCACCAAATACATTCGGTTTTCTCTCGCCGTTTACATCTATAGTAATTTCACCAACCACACGTTTTAAACGTCCGGTATTTTGCATTTCAGGGAAACTGCTAAAGAACCCCATACGTATTAATGCCCCATTTGCAAGTTTATAAACTTCCTGACGACATCCGATACAAGTTGTTCTGTTATTTCTCTTATACCATGTGCTACCCTTACCTACGAATTTTTTACAAGTATCACCGGTATATACATTATTACCATTAGGCCAGCCTTCTTTTACCTGTTGAGAATATGGTACATACACTAATGCACTGAAATATTTTTTAAAAACTGCAGCTTCATCTTCATCTGTCCAGTTATTAGTAGTATCAAAGCCTAACATTCCTGCAGCTTCACTTTCTTCAAACTTTGTCACAGCAGAATCTGATAGCATTTGTTTAAAGCCTGTATTCAAAATTGAATATGAAACTTTTAACTGATTAGAATAGACTTTTTTTTGATAATTATTAAAAAATAACGGAAGTGTCAATGCCGCAACGACACCAATTATAGCAAGAGTAATCAATACTTCTGCTAAAGTAAATGCTGTTTTACTTGTATTTTCAACTATCCTCATCTTATATTTTATATATCCTCTTTAATATGCATATCCATTTTTATTATAACTCATTATCCTATATTTTTCAACATAAAAGGCAGAGAATTAAATAAAATTCTCCGCCTTTTAATTAAATGATTAATTTATTAATTATTCATATATCCAACCGTTTGTTAAATCGATTTTAACAGGTTTCAAAAGTTTAACATAAATTGTTCCATCTTTTGTTACATCAAGCTTTTCACCCTTCAATGTTGCACGAACAAATTTCATAAACCAGTTTCTATGTTTTGTAACTTCAGCAACACCGCTAAATTGAGTAGTCTGGTCATTATCGGTTGTAATCAAAGCATTGTCAAATACCAAAACGCCGTTTCTTACAAACCATTTTCCTGTTCTTACATCCAACAATTGCCCCTTAAATGCGGCACCTTGGCGTACAAGAATGAATTTTTCTTTTGTAATCAAGTTTTGAGCAGCAGAAGCTGTATAAATTTCACCTGCTTGTGAACTTTGTGAGCTTGCAGCTGATGTCAAAGCTACAGGAACAATTGCACCTGCAGGGATTGTACCAACACTACCTTGAACAGTTGAACCTTCTACAACAAAACCGTCACCTGTTTTCTTTCTCATAGCTTCAGCTAATTTTGCATTCGGATTCAATTTTGCTTGTTCTCTCATTGCATAAAGTATTGCAGCAACTTCAGCACGAGTAGCAGGACGATTTGCTTCTATTTTTGCCTTATTCGCTGACGGCATTACAATTAACATATCCAATATCTCAGCTTTTCCCGCAGGAATTACAAACCATTCAGGAACTGTATCCGCATCAGAATATTTTCTTGCCAAAACTTCTTTCGCTTTTGCAGAACTTATTTGTTCAGTTGTTAAAGCGTTAACAGCAACAGAAATTGATTCTCCACGAGAAACAGAATCGTCAGGACGGAATGGTTGTCCAGCCGGCGGGCAAGAAATTAAATCAAAATACAATGCTTTTTGAATAGCATCATATGCCCAATATCCGGGTTGAATATCTGTAAAGTTTACAGGTTGTGCAACTTTTGTATGTTGTTGACCCAAAGCTTTTATTGCCATTGAAGCAAATTCAGCTCTTGTAACATTGTCATCAGGTTTGAAAGTTCCGTCAGGATATCCGACAATAACACCTTCTTCTGATAATATTTTTATTTGCGAAGCTGCCCAGTGGTTTTTTGCAACATCAGGGAAAGCAAATACAGGAACTGTAGTTAACAATGCAACAACAACTGTTAACAAGCCTTTAATTAAATTTTTCATAAATTTATCTCCTTACACTCTCTAATCAATAATCATGCTACCTAAAAAAAATAACTTGGCAACAAATTATATAGAAGTGTTAAGGTAAATAAATTTATATATTTAAAAATTGCAAATTTTAAAAATACTGTTATAATTAGCAAAAAGGTGGTTTTTTATGATATGTCACATAGGGTTCAATAAAGCATCCGATATTAAAGTTTTTGCAGCTTTTATATTCGTAGGTGGTTTGATTTATACATACGCGATGAAGGGATTTGCCAATGGGTTTTCGCCGGCCGAAACTTTATTTATGCTTAGTTTTCCATCGTATTTTATCGGAGGTTCAATAATACTTGATATTATAAGTGTCTTAATCGAAAAATATGACATACCAACACCAAAAATAAATTATGACGACATAACGTCCAATCAATATGACCAAACAAATAATGAAAACAACATTGTAACTATATATGAAGACAATAGTTTTTCATCAAAATTCAAAAAACTGAATATTTTTGAAATTATCGGTTTAAAATTAATTATTTTTGCAATTGTTATATACTATCTTTTCCCTATAGTATATTTCGGATTTTCTGATGCAAAACTTCCGGAAACAGCAAATTTAACCAAAAATGATTATACAGAATTAAAAATTAATATGCCTGAAGACTATACCGGATTCAGCAAACAAAAAATTTACAATATAAGAGAAACCGCAGTTAAAAATTCAATATTTTATACAAAAGATTACAAACCCAACGAAGATATCTTTGGCGGAATTGAAAGTGGCAAACATTGGTGGGGAATAAAATCAAGCGTTTGTTCATACCATAAAGATAAAACTCCTGACAACACAAAAGGAGTTTCTACAGTCAGCAAATACATAGAAAACCCTGATTTGTTAGTAACTACAATGTTTCCTTTCAGCAACTTTATTGAATACGATAAAATCGGATATTGCACAGCCGAATATCCCAAATTAATACCAACTGATTTGTGGTACATAAAGGACAAAAATCTTATAGTTGCAAAATTCCCGATTGATAAAAAAATGTTAAAGGCAAGAATAAATTGGCAAGGACACACTTCACCATACTTTTTGAACTTAACAGGATTAAACGCCAGAGATTTTGGCTACAATTATATATTTGCATCAAAACTCACAAATATTAATATGATGGAATATGACAATATTTCCAAAGATGATTATCTAATAAGAGATTATATCCATGTCGGTGGCAGCTGCAAATACCCTGGAGGATGCAACAATATTTCCCCACACCAAACAGAATTTGACTATAATATAAATAATCTGCCTGCTGAAATAACTCTAAAACTATGGAAAAAGAAACCTATAACACCATATAAAAAAGCGGATTTCTACGTAAGACTTGTGTTTGAAGAATTGTAATTAAAAATAAAAGAGGTTAGAATAAATTTTCTAACCTCTTTTATTTTTAATTTGGGCAGGGGTGGATTGTCTTAGTCGCTCGCGTTTAACAGCATTTCGAGTTTCGTTTTTGTGATTTCATCACTTCAACGAAACATCTCCGGCTTCAGCTCGCTCCCGCTCGAACCTTTTACAAAGCTATCGCTTTGTGGTTCTCATCCACTTTATATTAATATTTAAAAAAGAGGTTAGATAAAAATTTCTAACCTCTTTTATTTTAAATTTGGGCAGGGGTGGATTCGAACCACCGTAGGCTCGCACCGACAGATTTACAGTCTGTTCCCTTTAGCCACTCGGGCACCTACCCATAAAATCTATTATGCCCTTAGGAAAATAGTGCTTTATTAAACTTTCATTATATATTTTATTCCGTCTTAAACAATAAATTTGCCCTTGACGAGATTTGAACTCGTGACCTCTCCCTTACCAAGGGAGTGCGCTACCCCTGTGCCACAAGGGCTAATCTTTTCATAAGTTCAATTGTCAATAAAATAGCCGGCAATAAGAATCGAACTTACAACCTACGGTTTACAAAACCGTTGCTCTACCTTTGAGCTATGCCGGCGTATCTCCATTCTATTAAAAAAAATTTCCATTGTCAACCATTTTGTCTAATGATTCAAATCAAATGGAACCGTAACTTTAACGCCTGATCTTCTGCCCTTTTCGATTAAATTAGGGATTTCAGAACCTTTATTTTGTTCAGTTAATATTCTTATAATTTCCTTATAACCTGTACCTGTGCCTTGAATATCATTATGAGCACCTCTATATCCGTCACCAAGCAAAATTCTATCTATATCTGCATCAGGTATAGCTTTTGTTCCGTCATTCAATACTGTCAAAGAATATGTATTGGCTCCATTTTTAGCCTTTGCTAAATTTATATAAACAGGTCTGTTTTTTGCATATTTAATTCCGTTCAATATAACTTGAGATAAAAGATTATACAAATCAAAAGCATGCTTTGTATATTTACCTTCAGGAATACTATCCGTAATAATCACATTAACACCTTTGGTTTCTGCAATTCCATTCATCGAACCTAAGACTTTTCTTAATTCGGAAAATTGAACTGTTTTATGTGGATTTTCTTTCCAGTCCTCTATTTTTCCCCAACGATTTGCCAATCTGTTAATTTGACCGACAATTTCTCTGAAAACTTTTTTTTGGTGAGAAACATATTTTACGCGTTTTGGAAATCCAGCCATTTCCAAAGCCATTTGTTTGTATTCAGGATTAATATTCAATTCCAAAGGACTACCGGTTTGATTTACCAATTCATGCCTGAATAAGTGCAACAAATCATTGTCCTCATATACTTTACCTTTTTTAGGCGCAACCAAAGGTAAAACTTTGCTATAATAATACTCTTTTACAATTGCGTAAACGCTTTTTTCATCCCTCGTTCCTTCAATCTCAGTTAAATATTTATATCCCAAGTTCTTCAACTTATCTCTAGGAATGGCGCAGCCAAAAAATGGAAATGCCGGTCTGCTAACCCTTTCAGAGTTATTAGATTTTATATAATTATTATTGTTCAAATAATTTGATTGAATTTTATTTATAAGCATTTTTAGTGTCCTTTGTACAATTATAAAAATACATGATAATATATTTTGCTATTGTCTGGTATGACAATTAATAAATATTTACACAACTACCCTATGTTACTAAATTTAAAAAGAGCCTTATAGGTATAACTTTTCAGTTAAATTCATAAAAAAGTAATTGATTTATAATGCCAAAATGTCAAAGTATATTTGCATTTTGCGTACTTCCATCAGTTTCATAAATATGTAATTGAAATTAACGGAATTAACGTTTTCTTATCCAAAAAATTGACGGTTTTTCTATAAAAAATCAAGTTATTAGTGGATTTGCCTAAAATGTTTGATAATTTTAGCAGTTAAATTTCTACAAATTTTCGATTACATTTGAAATATTATCGTAAATATTTCCATGTTAGTCGGTAATGCATGTATCAAATATCCGATTAAAAACAAACAAAACGGAGAAGTCTCTCAGCAAAACTGAAGACAAAGAATTTAGAAAAACGTATCTAAAATTGACAAGAAAAATAACACACAACACAATGGAAAACAATTTGACATATCACATTGCAGAACAACTTTGGCGAATGGATAAAAGTTTTGATAATTTAATTGAAGAAAAACTCTTTAAATTATTGATATATTAAAAAGATATTTTATTCAAAATTAAGTATTTTTCTCATACTTGGTCAGTATTTCAAGTAAATTTTTTGCATTGGAATAGAGTAGGTCAATTTTTTTATTATCTAAAGAATACAAAAGTTTGATAAATGACTCTCTTTGAAAATTATTATTTTGAATAGCTTTGTTTATCCCAAATTCTTGTAAATCAATATTCAAAACATCAACTAGCTTTAAAAAAGTTTCTACAGAAGGTGCATACATCCCTGTTTCAATTTTGCAAATATGTTTATCGGTAATGCCAATTTTCTCACCTAATTCAGATTGAGTGAGCCCAGCTTTTTTGCGAAAGAGCCGGATTTTTTGTGCAATAAATTGTTTATCGTTATATACCATACGTCTCCATTCTATTATCTTATTATTGGATTTAAGACTCCGCATGATGTAACAAAAAAATAAATTGTCGTATTCTGTAATATTTTTTTACAAATTGTATTATTAATCATTGTTTATACTAACATATAATAAAGTGTCGTAAACGACTATTTAAAATATTATTTGTAGAAAGCAAAGGGTTGATGAATTATAAACTTGTAGATATGAAAGTTTTTGGCGATGAGCGAGGGAAACTGGTTTCACTTGAAGGGAATAAAAATATCCCATTTGAAATCAAACGAGTTTATTACATATTTGATACTCTTCCTGATCAAGATAGAGGGATGCATGCACACAAAAATATGGAGCAGATAATTGTTGCAATGGACGGGGCGTGTGAATTTGTGCTTGATGATGGGAAAACCCGTGAAAAAGTTTTGCTGAACAGACCTGATGTCGGACTTTATATAGGAAAGAATATGTGGAGAGAAATGCGGCATTTTTCTTACGGTTGTAAACTAATGGTTTTGGCAAGTGACTATTACGACGAAAAAGAATATATAAGAAATTATGATGATTTTTTGAAAGAGGTAAATTCGTGATACATAAGCTTTCAGATGTTCAAAGCAAAAATATCGGCGAAAATACAAATATATGGCAATTTTGTGTAGTTTTACCAAATGCTGAAATCGGGGACAATTGCAATATTTGTTCAAATTGTTTTATTGAAAATGAAGTTAAAATTGGAAACAATGTAACAATAAAAAACGGAGTTTCAATATATGATGGAATAACAATTGAAGACGATGTTTTTATCGGACCAAATGCAACATTTTGTAATGACAAATATCCAAAATCCAAAAATAAAAATTTCAAAATGGAAGGTATTTTAATAAAAAAAGGAGCCTCAATTGGCGCGAATGCAACTATTTTGCCTGGGGTAACAATAGGAGAGAATGCACTTGTCGGTGCAGGTAGCGTTGTTGTAAAAGATGTTAAAGATAATGAAAAATTTATCAGAAAATTTATTAATTGAGAGGCTTTAAAAATGACAATGGGAAAAAACAAAATATGCTTTTTTATGCCAAGTTACAGCGTTGGAGGATGTCAATTCTTATTTGCAAGAGTCGCAAAATATTTAAGCCAAAATTGTAATTTCGAGATTTTTTACATTGATTATAAAGATGGATTCGTTAAAAATCTGTTAAACAATTCTATTGTAAAATTTGTTCAATATAAAGAACAAATGAAAAGTATTAATATAGATGATAATTGTACAATAGTTACTCCGGTTTCTTTAGCCTTTAAATTACCAAAATTTAAGGGCAAAAATATAAAAATCTTATTTTGGAATTTACATCCTGAAAATATAAATTGGATGAGACAAGGGGCTAATTTAAACTTTTTTCAAGTTACAAGGTTTTTAAAGGTTTTAAACGAAAAAAATGGTCTGATAAACCAAGATATTGCAACATTTGCTACTGCTAAAAAATATTATAAAAATTCAAAAGAAAATTATACATCTTTATTTATGGAAAAAGTAAAATATAAAATCCGAGAGAACTTAATAAAAGATAGGGAATTAAATATTGCTTGGCTAGGAAGATTAGATAATGATAAAATTTGGTCATTAATTAACTTAATGGACAATTTAAAAAATATTAAAACAGATAAAATTATAAATTTACATATTATTGGGGAAGGCAACGCAAAAAATAAAATAAAAGCAGAAGACTATTCAAGTAATTTCAATATAAAATTTTTAGGAACAATTGTAAATGAAAAATTGCAGAATTATCTTTCCAATAATATTGATATCTTATTTGGAATGGGAATGTCTTTAATAGAGGCACAACGTCTTGCTATCCCTGCAGTTTTAACATTTCTTTCCTGTGACAAATTTACAAACAATAAATTTGCTTTTTCTAATAATTTAAAAAATTATTTGGTAGGCTGTGATTTAAACTTTAAAAAATTTGATATAGAAGCAGAATCTTTAGAAATAATTTTAGATAAATTTATGAATAACATAGAATTTTATTCTCGATCATCTATTAACCACTTTGAAGAAGAGTTTAATATTACCAAACAAATGAATTTATTTAAAACTAATTTTAATAAGTGCAATTTCACTCAAGAATCCTTACTATATTTTAAAAAACTCTTTTACAAAGAGAATAAAAAAAATATTTTTGATTTTATTGATAAAAAAATTAATCCTACAGTTAAATTTTTTAAAAGATTATCAAGAGATAAAAATTATAAGTTTTTGATATTTGCATCATCTTATTCATATTTCGGAAATCTTAAACAAAGGCCGGAACATCTTTTTGAATGTTTTATTAAAGATGGTTACAAAATCTTATGGGCGGAGAATGCGATAAAAAGAGTTGTCGAGGTATCAAATGATATATATTTATATCCGATGCAAGATACATCTGCACTTATATTAAATAAATTTGTTAAAAATAAGATTGTTATGTCAATAAGTACACATTTAACATGTAATGGAATAGAAAAGTCATTGCTACAAGCTTCTAGAATGGGTATTCCCGTTGTTTTTGAGCACTTGGACGATATTGCTTTATTGAATAATAAAAAAATGCAAAAAATATTGACAAAAAGGTTAAAATCAATTGCAAACGAAAACAAAATTATTATATCTGCGACTTCTGATAAATTGTATGAACAAGCAGTTTGTATGAGAAAAGGCAACGATAATATTATAATTGCAAAAAATGCAGTAGATTTTGAATATTTTCAAAATTTGGAACAAAATAACAAAAATTTAAATCCAAAATTTGAAGAATTTATATGTAACGGTAGACCAATTATAGGTTATTATGGCGTTATTTCAGGGAACTGGTTTGATTTTGATCTTTTGGAATATTCGATAATACAAAATCCAAAATTACAATTTGTTTTGATTGGAATTCATAATCAATCAGAAATAAATCGCTTTATGAAATATAATAATTTTTTATGTTTAGACAAAATGCCATTGGATGAATTAAAGTATTATTCAAGAAATTTCTCTGTGGCTATTATACCATTTAAAATAAATGACATTTCTAAAGCTACTTCTCCCGTAAAACTCTTTGAATATATGGCTCAAGGATTACCGATTGTTACAACAGCTTTACCTGAATGTAAATTATATAAATCATGTAATATTGCAGAAACAAAAGAAGAATTTTCAAAACTTTTAAATAGTGCCGTTCAACTAAAAGAAGATAAAAATTATCAAACCATATTAATACAAGAAGCAAAAGCTAATACATGGAATAAAATATATAATATTATAAAAAATTCTATAGAAAATATATAAAATATTGGAGAAAAATGATATTCGACTTTTTAAAAAAAATTAAAAGTAAAAGGAAAATTAAACCAACAACTGTTATAATTGATATTTCAAACCGTTGTAATGCTCAATGCCAATTTTGTGCAAGACAACTTTCCGCAGTTAAAAGAAATGATTTAATGACAGAAGATATGTTTCTTGAAATAATGAAACAAATAAAAAAAATAAAATCTGTCAAAGAAATAGCTCTTGCTGCTTGGGGTGAAGCAATGTTACATCCTTCTTTTGACAAGTTTATAGATATAGTAACTAATGCAGGTTATAAAGTCAATTTCCCAACAAATTTATCTCTTGCAAATAAGCATTTTGAGTCTATGTTAAAAGCAGATTATATAATATTTTCAATAGAAGGTTCTAATAAATCTGAGTACGAAACATTAAGAAAAAATTTAAATTTTGAAACAACCTTTAATAATGTTAAAGACTTTGATAAAATTATAAATAAATATAGAAAGAATGGGCATAAAACGCCAAAACGTATATTAAACTTTATTGCAACAAAAAATTCAAATATTGATGAATTTATTTCTCTATGGAGCAATTACGTTGATGAGATAAGGGTTGCACCCATTTTACCTGTAATGCTTTGGAATAAAGAAAAAGGTGGATTTGATTTACAATATAACGATGAAATAAAAGATAAAATTATAAATTGTGATATAGAAATAAAAAATATGAAATGCTCACAACCATTTACAACAATAGTTATAAGACCAAACGGGAAATTGGCTCTATGCTGTTCTGATTTTGATATCGATATAAATTTTGGGGATTACAAAAATTTATATAAAACATTCCAAAATAATAAAAATTTAAATAAGGTTAGAAGTGAATTCTCTAACAATAACTTGAGTGTATGTAAATATTGTTTCCAAAGTTATGGCGTTTCAGAAGAAAAATTATTAGAAATGTTACCTCAATTAAAAAAATATAAAGATAATAATAAGGTAAAAATATTTACTAATAGGTAGGATAAAATGATAAAATTTTTAGATTTAGAAAAAGTTAATAACAGATTTAGAACTGAAATTGATGAAAAAATCAAAGATATTTTAGATTGCGGTTGGTATTTACAAGGTAAATATAACGATAAATTCAGCAAAGATTTTGCAAACTTTTGCGGTACAAAATATGCCGTTGGCGTAGCCAACGGCCTCGACGCACTTAATTTGATTATCAAAGCCTACGGTTTTGGTGTTGGAGATGAAATTATTGTTCCTGCAAACACATATATTGCGACAATTCTTGCGATAAGTGAAAACGGTTGCACTCCTGTTTTGGTTGAACCGTCTATTAATACATACAATATTAATCCTGACCTTATAGAAGAAAAGATTACACCGAAAACGAAGGCAATAATGGTGGTTCACCTTTATGGTCAAGCTGTTCAAATGGAAAAAATTTGGGCTTTGGCAAAAAAATATAATCTGAAAGTTATAGAAGATAGTGCGCAAGCTCATGGTGCAGTTTATAAGGGGAAACGTACAGGTTCTTTAGGAGATGCAAGTGGATTTTCATTTTATCCGGGTAAAAACTTAGGTTGTATGGGTGATGGTGGTGCCGTTACGACAAACGACAAAGAATTGTATGAAAAAGTTAAAGCACTCGCCAATTACGGAAGTGATAGAAAATACCATCATATTTATAAAGGTACAAATTCAAGGTTAGATGAAATTCAAGCAGCTATTTTGGATGTAAAACTTCCACATTTAGATTCTGACAACGATAAACGTCGCGAAATCTCAAAATATTACAGAGAAAATATAAAAAATCCAAAAATTATTTTGCCGGAAACTTATGATGAAAAGGCACATGTTTGGCATATTTTTGCCGTAAGAACTGAAAACCGTAACCATTTCAAAGAATATTTAGAAGAAAACGGAATTCAAACAAACATTCACTATCCGACACCACCACACAAACAAGGTGCTTATAGTGAGTGGGCAAACCAATCATATCCTATAAGTGAGGAAATTCATAGGACAATAATAAGTCTGCCGATTTCTCCTGTTCTGACAGATGATGAAGTTGAAAAAGTCGTGGAGGTAATTAATAATTATGAATAAATATTCAAAATATTATCCGACAATTGAACAAAACAAGAAAATTTTCGAGCAATTACTAATAGCGATAAAGGATCCATTACGTTCTTTTGATGAGAAATTGGATATAGCTAATAATGCATTAAGTTATGTTTCTCATCGAGGAACAGGATATTTTTATTCTATTGAATTAGAAAAGTTTTTCGTAAATTTGGCACAGCAGTATGATATAAAATCTTACGATATTGAACCATATAAAAATTCTTTTTTGCATGTGATGACGGAATGTTATATGACAGGCGGACATACAAGAATAGTTGAACGTTGGATAAATCAGGCAGACTCAACTCAAAAACATTCTGTTATTTTATTAAATCATGAAGGAGAAATACCACATTTATTACAAAAAAATATAAAAGATAAAAACGGGGAATTAATTATTCTTGATAAAAAGAAATCTCAAATTGAAAGGGCATTAGAACTTCGAGAACTTGGGATGCATTATGAACATATAATTTTACATACACACATGTATGATCCTATTGCAACAATAGCTTTTGGAACAGAAAAATTTACTCGTCCTGTTATTTTGTTTAATCATGCTGACCACATGTTTTGGATTGGCAAAAGTATAGCAGACAAAGTTGCAGATATAAGGGACAAAACAAGTATTTCCAAAACCAAAAGAAATATAAAAAATCCGTTTCATCTTGGATTACTTGCTGATGATATACAAAACACAATTACAAAAGATGAAGCAAGAAAAATTCTTGGAATACCTGAGGATAAACAAGTAATATTAACTATTGGTGGAGCTCCAAAATATTACCCTATAATGGGGGATAATATAGAACCAATATTAAAAAGGATATTAGATGAAAATCTTAATGCAGTTATTTATGCTATTGGCCCAAAAAAGAGTAAACTTTTTTGGAAGAAACTTGAACAACAGTATCAAAATAGATTAATTATCACAGGTGAACTCGATTATGAAAATGAATATTTGAAATATTTAGCAGCTGCTGATTTAGTTGTTGACTCTTATCCTATGTGCGGTTTTACTGTCGCAATAGATGTAGTTGCACATAATATTCCGTTTTTAACCTTAGGTACAAATACCATAGGTCAGTTGGATTTTGTATCAAAAACCGAAGCCTTTTGTAATTCTATTGATGATCTTTCAACTAAAGCTAAACAAATATTAAACGAAAAAACTTATGCTGACAAAATATTGGACGAAGAAAAAGAACTATTTAAAGATGAATGCACAAAAGAAGCTTGGCAAAAAAGGTTAGAAGCATTACTCAAAGAAACGCCTAAAATTCATAAAGCAAATAATTTGGAAAATGAAACAGAACCTACAATGCCGGATGATTTAAGTGTATTAATTGATTTCGTTTATAAAAAACATTTTTCATATTTTAAATTTGATAAAGATGGAGTTTGTTATAAAAGACAAGGCTTATCACCTATCTTTGAAATATTTACATATAAAAAAGGTAATCAAAAATTAAAAAAAATATGTATTTTTAAAATTCCTGTTTTTAAATATTCAAAAATAATTAGAGGATAAAATGGACAACAATATTTATTATAAAGTACATTTGACACAATCAGAGAAAGAAGTTCTATATTGGCTGGTACAAGGGCTTACAAATGAAGAAATCGCACAAAAGCGAGGTTGTACTGATAACTGTATTAAGTTACAAGTAAAAGCTATTATGCGAAAGCTTAATGCTAAAAACCGTGCTCATCTCGCATATATAGCTGGAATAAATCATTTTGTAGAACTTATTTTATCTGAAAATATTATTAAAATATAACTATTTTAATGTGGTAAAAAATAATTATTATTTTAAGTGTGACACATTTAATTTAATAATTGTTCCAAGTAAAATTAAAAAGTTTTAAAATTTATGAAACTAAATGCATCATGTTATGAAACTAAGTGCTTCATTATAATAGGCTCTTAGATTTAATATATGGAGCGGGAGACGAGACTCGAACTCGCGACATCTTCCTTGGCAAGGAAGCATTCTACCACTGAATTACCCCCGCAATCGGTACGTTTCTTATTATACATGCACAATTTTATTTTGCAAGTACTTTTTCATTCTCATCTTTTGCATCCATTGAACGAATGTCTATTTTCAATTTCCCCTCAAATTGTTTATTCAACTTATTCACCAAGTCATTTGATGAATTTACCCAAAAAATAGATGAGGTTAAAATTTTTGTATCAACGCCGTTGTCATCAACATTGAATGTTACAGGGTCAGAGCCTTTAAACCCGCATAAAATGTTTTTCAGGGCAAACAATTCCTCATACTTCAATTCTTTAACCAATTTTATATTGAAAATGTTTGAATTATCCACAGTTTTAACCGTATCAATCAAAACACTTGCCGGATCTTCTTCTGAGCGCTTGCTAACCTTACCGGAAATAATAACTCGTTGTTCAGGTTCCAGCATTTCTCCATATTCGGCAATTTTGCCGTTAAAGGCAAGACAATCAACTTTACCCGTCAAATCTTCAACAGTAACAAATCTGATAAATTTCGTCGGATCTTTTTTCGTAGGGATTTGCCTTACACCAGTTATCAACCCGCAAATAGAAACAGGAACTTCATTTGGAGTATCAGCAATTTCAGATACTTTATGAGTTCTTAAAAACGGCAGTTTATCACGAATGGAAGATAAAGGGTGACTCGTTACATAAAAGCCCAAAAATTCTTTTTCAAAAATCTGTAATTGTCTTTGATCAAATTCTTCATCAGTACCGGCAAGTTGAAACTCATTAAATCCGGCATTGTCATCATCTGCAGCCAATCCGTCAAACAAGCTGCATTGACCGAGTTCTTTTGCCTTATTTTCCTTTGCCGCCATTGTTGTAATATATTCAAGGTTATCAAGGAGTTGTTTTCTACTTTTTTCAATATTTGAAAAAGCACCTGCTTTTATCAAACCTTCCAAAACTCTTTTGTTAGAACATTTTGAATCAACTCGTTTACAAAAATCATAAATTGATTTGTAAGGTCCATTCTCATTTCTCTCGTTTATAATCATCTCAACAACGACTTCTCCAACCTGTTTTACAGAGGCAAGTCCGAATCTGATGTTGCCTTCATCAGGTGTGAACACAGCCTGTGAATGGTTTATATCAGGAGGAAGGACTTTTATGCCTTTTTTCTGAGCTTCTTCAATATATAATTGAGTTTTTTCCTGATCACTCGCAACACTCGATAACAATGCTGACAAGTATTCAACAGGATAATGACATTTTAAATAAGCTGTTTGATATGCTACAAATGCATATGCTGCAGAGTGTGACCTATTAAAACAGTATGAAGCAAATTTTTCAATCTGTTCAAATAGAGTTGATGCATCTTTTGCACTCATTCCATGGCGTGCAGAACCTTCAATAAACTTGTCTTTCTGTTTTGCCATCTCATCAAGTTTTTTCTTACCCATCATACGACGAACCATATCGGCTTGGCCAAGTGAGTAATCAGCTAAAACCTGGAACACCTGCATAATTTGTTCCTGATAAACAATTGTTCCATAAGTATCTTTCAACACAGGTTCTAATAGAGGATGTGCATATGTAATTTTTTGACGTCCATGTTTTCTTTCAACAAAGTCATCAACCATGCCGGAATCCAACGGCCCCGGTCTGAATAACGCTACTAACGCACCCAAATCTTCAAATACATCCGGTTTCAAACGTTTAACCAGATTTTTCATTCCGGAAGATTCAAGTTGGAATACGCCATCCGTATCACCTGCCATAAGCATTTCATATGTCGGTTTGTCATCAAGCGGAATATTATTAATATCCAATTCTACATTTTGTTCTGCTTTTATCAAATCAACAGTTTTGTAGATAGTTGTAAGGTTTCTTAGCCCCAAAAAGTCCATTTTTAACAGACTTAAAACTTCAGTAACATCATGTGGCGGATATCCGGTTTGAATAATGCCATCTTTTGAAGGTTGAACCGGCAAAATTTCATCCAATGGAACTCGAGAAATTATAACACCTGCAGCGTGAGTTCCAGTATTATTTTTTATACCTTCTATCGCTTTTGCAAGATCAATCAGCTTTTTCATTCCGACAGTTTTATGTATAAAAGGATCAATAACAATTTGTTCATCCTCATCATACATTTTTTTGAGTTCCATACCGTCTTTTAGCGCATCATCAATAACAGTTTTAGGTTCACTAGGGATTAGAGAAGCTATTTTGTTACTTTCTGCAAAAGGTATTTTTAAAATTCTTGCGACACCCTTAACTGCAGCTTTAGCAGCATATGTTCCAAAAGTGATAATCTGGCAAACTTTATCTTCACCATATTTTCTGGTAACGTAATCAATAACCTCACCACGACGTTCAATACAAAAGTCTATATCAATATCAGGCATTGTAAAACGTTCAGGGTTCAAAAATCTTTCAAACAAAAGTTTGTGCCTTATCGGATCCAAATCGGTAATTTCAAGAGAATACGCTACAACAGAACCTGCAGCAGAACCACGTCCGGGTCCTACAGGAATTCCATGAGTTTTGGCAAAGTGGATAAAATCCCAAGTAATCAAGAAGTACGCAGCAAATCCCATTTGTTCAATTACACCGAGTTCATAATCCACACGTTCTTTCATTTCTTTAGAAATTTCACCGTAGCGTTTTTTAACACCTTCAAATACCAAATATTCCAAATATGTTTCAACAGTATAACCATCAGGCACAGGGAAATCCGGCAGAGGGCTCTTGCCTAATTCCAATACAAGGTGGCATTTTTCTGCGATATCACATGTATTTTTCATACATTCATCAAATGTTTCACTATCAAGCCACTTAAAACTATCTCTCAATTGAGAAGCAGTTTTTACATAATATTCATTGCTTGGAAAATGAAAACGGTTAGGATCATCTTTATCAGAATTAGTATTCATGCACAACAAAGTATCATGGGCATCAGCATCCTCTTTATTCAAATAGTGAGAGTCGTTTGTTATCACCAGTTTTATATTCAATTCTTTGGCAAGTTGGATAAGTTGCGGGTTTGTCCTCTTTTGTTCATCCATACCATGGTCTTGCATTTCAAGATAATAATCTTCGCCAAACAATTCTTTATATTTTGAAGCTGTTTCTTTTGCCTTTTCATAATCACCATGCAAAAGGTTTCTCAAAACTTCTCCGCCTAAACATGCCGATAGACAAATCAAACCTTCATGATGTTCTTTTATTAAATCAAAATTTATACGAGGGTGAACATATCTGCCTTTACACCAAGCTATTGAAGTTAATTTTACAAGATTTGCATATCCTTTTTTGTCTTTTACAAGTAAAACCAAGTGATAACATGGATTATTCATCTTATCTCGTTCTTCAATGTCTCCGTTATGAACATAAAATTCACAACCCAAAATAGGTTTTATCCCATTTTCCAATGCAGTAGTATAAAGTTCCATATCGCCATACATAACACCGTGATCAGTCAACGCAACAGCAGGCATGTCATTTTCTTTGACAAACTTTATAAGATCTTTTATCTTTATTGCCCCATCAAGCAAAGAATACTCACTGTGAAGGTGTAACGGTACGTATTGCATGTTATTTCCCATAGCTTAATTGTATCATGTTTATATTTCAAAAAAGGTGTTATGTTAAATAAAATTAATTTTTATATCGCGCAATCATCTTTGAAAGAGTTTCAAGTAATTTTTCTTTAAAAAACTTTGGGGAAATAACTTCGCAATTATTTTGATAACGTATAAACCTTGCAATTAATTTGTCTATATCTTCACCTTTATTCACCACAATAATTGAGCCGTCTTTTTCAATATTTTGAATATATTCACCATCTTTCAATTTGTAAGATTTTGCCAACCGTTTTTTTAATCTAAAGACAACTGTAATAACAGAATTATACGAAGCTATTATATTTGGCAATTGATTTACAGAATTTATCTTATTAATCGGAATATCATGAATTATACCTGCACTCTGCATAGAAAAACAAATTTTTCTATTTTGATATTTAAGTTCAATCGGAATACCTATAAGTGTGTTTACACAACCTTTTGTATCCGAATAAGAAATCTCAATCTTTTGTTTTTCTACACATAATTTTTCACAAATATCAATTTGGTCTTTAAATTGTTTATAATAAAAACTCAAATCAGTAGAACATCCACATTTGACATTATTCAAATAAACCTTATCAGCATCATTCAACCTTAAAAATAACATTTTTAAAAATTGTTCAACAATATCCCGACTTTTGCTGCTGCTTATATATTGCGCTGTGCTCATCAAAAGTTTTAATGATTCTAAATCGGGTTTTTCAAAATCAATTTTGTATGGGGATTTGACTAATTCATACTTATTTCCCCTTTTTTCAACATTTATACCAAAAACCTTTAAAGTATTTAAATACTTGTTCAAAACTACAGCAGCCGTGAGCTTTTCATCTTTGCCGGAATCTATGATTTCTAAAACCCTTTCATATGTAGCAGAATCAGAAAAAAGAAGTTTTAGAATTTCAAATATTTTTATACAAGAATCGTTATATTTATTGGAAATTCTAGTCATCAGAATACCCCGATTCTATTTCTTTTAAATTCTGCACAAATTGTTTTTTGTAGCTTTCCGGATAAACGATTCGAGCATTATCTACCATTTCCAAAATACACTGGCGCAATAAAAACTCGTTCGTTGATGTTAATTCTAATAAAGCCTTACCATCCTCTTGAGAAATTATCTTCATACCGTCTTGCAAGTTCAGGCCCTTCAAGTCACCATAATATTCAACTCCAACAACCATTGGTTTTAAATCAATTTTTTCAGGGACAATTTTAACAGTTTTTATTTTTAGAATTCGATTCAACAAAAAAGCCCCTGATGGCTTATATTCCAAAGTAATTCCTCTAAGATAAATTTTATCATTTTTTATCTCAAATTTTTTTGTAATCAATTCAACATCTTTTATTCCGGAAGTTGGAGAATTATATTCAAGCATAATTTGCTCATTTTTATCTACTGCAGAAATAAGATTTTGTAACAAATCCAAATCTACACCTCTTAAGAGAGAATATTTATTAAAATAATCTAATGTCTCGGGATTTTTTATTGATTTTCTTAATTTCATAATAAAATGTTCAATTGAATACAACTCTCTGATATCAATAGATTTTACAACTATTTTATAAAGTTTAACTAACGTTTTTATTTGTTCTTCCGTGACTTCTAAAGAAAAAGGATTTGATACAATACTATATTTAGAAACTCCATTTATTCTTTCTCTTTTTACAACACAACCAACACGTTTCATTGATGTTAAATAAACTCTTAAAGTATCTAATGAAATTTTTTCTTTTAAATACGGATGATTTAAAAAATATGATTTTATTTCTTCATACGAACGAGGAGCTTCTGAAAGTAATGAAAATAAAATCAATGCCTTAAATCCAGTAAAAGACATCAAATTGTATGTAACAGTTTTATTCTTTATAAATTCCTTCATATAACCTCGATATCTAAGAGAATATAACAAATTTTTCAAATAGTAAAATTGTAAATAAGCATGGGAAAATGGCATGAGTAAAAAAAAAGATAATTGTCAATCAAAATAATATCTATTTTTACTTAATTTCATTAAGTTTTCTTCATTAAGATTTAAGAACACGAATTTTTTAGCGTAAAGTTGCGGGGCATGGTCAATTGTAAATTTTTTTTTAAATATCTTTACTTGCCAGTATAATACGTTAGTTTTAGATTATAAATACTGGGGAACGGAAAAAGTTACAAAAGCTAAGTGACGGTTACCGGACAATTCTTTGTAAATAGTTAAATAGTCTGAAGAGAAGAAATCGAGGTGATGGCAACAAGCAGCCTGACACAAGAAAAAGGTTTGCTAAAGAGGAAGATTAGGGATATTTCTGTATATGGTTGAGATTATAATAATAGTTGATTAAAAAAGATTTAAAAAATTTGTGAGGAGATTTAGGGAGTTTTAAGGATAGTTGAAAAAAAGACTTAAGCGGAAAGCTTAAGCCTTTTTAAGTATTTATAATTCAATTATATTAATGATTTTGCAAACTCTATAGAGGTATCTGTTATTTCGCCACCTGCGAGTTCTGCCAATGCCATTATTCTATTTTCGCCGGTCAAAACGTAAACTTCAACATTCGTTATATTGGTCTGCGATTTTCTGACGTAAAAATGCTTGTCCGCTTTTGATGCAATAATTGCCTGATGTGTAATCAATATTATCTGATGAGATTTTGCAAGTTCGGCAATTTCGTCAGAAACACTTTGAGAGGTTTTACCGGAAATACCAGTATCTATTTCATCAAAAATAACAGTATCAATATTATCACTTGAGGCAAAAATAGATTTTAGAGAAAGCATTACCCTTGATATTTCTCCACCGGATGCGACTTTAATTAAAGGCTTCAAATCTTCTGAAACATTTGTAGATATCAAAAATTCCACATTATCAATTCCGTCAGGTGACAATTCTTTTTCTGTGATATTAATAGAAAATCGAGCTTTTGGAAGTTCTAATTTTTGCAATTTTTCTTCCACAAGCGCAGATAAAACTTGTGCATAATTTTTTCTTGTTTCACTTATTTCTCTTGCTATAGTTTCTAATTCATCATGTTTTTGAGATATTTCTTTTTCCAAATTTTCAATATTTTGAGTCGAAAATTCTATCTGCGAAAGTTCCTCTTCAATTTTTTTACCGTTTTCAATAACATTTTGAAGAGTATCTCCATATTTGTGCTTTAATTTATCCAATAAAAATAAGCGTTCTTGAATTTCATTTAATCTGTTGGCATCATTCTCAAGATTTTGACTGTAATCTCTTAGTTCTGAAGAGCTTCCCTTCAAGTTGTCTATTATGTCAACAAATGACTGTTCTATATTTGCCAAATTATCATCCATTGATGCTGCTTTGGAAATATTTTGTTTAATTTTTCCAAGGGCTTCTAATATAGACCCGTCATCTCCGTTAATTGCCCAATATGCAGAACCCGTCAGCTCTTTCAATTTTTCAGAATTTTCCAAGACTTCAAGCTCTGTATTCAGTTTCTCATCTTCATCCGATGAAACAATCTCCGCGCCATTAATTTCTTCAATTTGAAACTTCAAAAATTCAATTTGAGATTCTGTCATCTGAGCAGAATTTTTCAAATCTTCCAAATCTTTCTGCAATTTTTCATAATAAGAAAATTCGGTTTTATATTTGTCTAATTTTTCTCCATAAAAGTTTTTGGCATACTCATCTAACAAAATAATATGATATTTAGGTTGAAGAAACGTATATGTTTGATGTTGAGAATGAATATCTAAAAATAAACTTTTCAAGTATTTTATAACTTCGCTATTCACGACAGTACCGTTAACTCTTGAACGGGCACCATTTTGAGTAATTTCTTTTGATAAAATTATTTCAGAACCATTATAATCAATTTCATTCTCTTCAAAAAAGTTTTTTAAATCATGCTTGTTATTTTCAATTACCAATTCGATAATAGCCTTGTCACAACCTGTTTTGATAACTTCTTTTGATACACGTGTTGAAAAAGCCAAGTCAATAGCGTTTATGATAATACTTTTTCCGGCACCTGTTTCCCCCGTAATTACATTTAATTTTTCATCAAAATTACAGGTTAAATCGTCAATCAATATATAATTTTGTATTTTTAGCTGCTTTATCATACCAAAATAATATCTCAAAACAGTATTCAGGGCAAGATTTTAACTAAAAAAAGAGATATTGAAATCAATTCAATATCTCTTTTTGGGTTGCGTAATACTTTGATTTTTCTTTTGCTGACTTATTCACTCGCGTTCTACGAGAGTTCGGTCTTCGTTCTACGCCCGTTCGCGCTTCTTACTCACTCGCGTTTTACGAGATTTCGGACTTTGCTCTTGTGATTTCATCACTATCGCAAAGCCCCTTCACTCTACGCTCGTTCGCGCTACTTAGCGTATAGAACGGCTCTTGCTGCTGGGCTGTTTGGAATAATTGTTTGGTCAAACATTAATACCGGATATACATCTGATGGACTTGTAACTTCGCAATTTGTGCCGGAACCAGAGTCACATTTTACAAGTTTGTTAGGTTTCTTTTGACCGTTTACATCAATAAAGCCTCTGCATGCTTTAGTTGCGCCATTTCCACCCTTTGTAGCATCCATTGTACAACCTTCTGAGGTTGTAGGGAATGAAAAGGCAGAGCCATCATTGAAGAACAATGTATAGTTTGTACCTTGATTTACACCATTGATTGTATAACCCGTAGTTGTTGTTGATGTTTTAACAACGTTCATTCTTTTATTCAACATTGTGTAAATTGAAGTGGCATCAGCAGTTGTTGTTGTATCAGTAGTATCAGCCAAGTTGTATTCATCCAATGCAACGTTCAATACAACAGCTTGAGACAACGCAGACAATGCTTTTTTGTAAGCAGCTTTATACTGTGCACCGTTTGTAGCGTTCATCAATGTTGGCATAGTCATAGCAGCAACTACACCTATAATACCCAAAGTAATCAATACTTCTGCCAAAGTAAAACCGAATCTTTTTGTCATAGTAATACACCTTTCTTTTTTCATAATAACTCTATGTTTTTTATGTTAGATATATTATGCCAACAAACTAATACTTTATAACTACATGTTAAGAAATATTTCTAATTCTTTAGTATTAGTTTTAAAAGGTTAGTTATTCTGTTTTCTTTCTTCTTCTTTTACAATGTTACACAAGGCTTCCAAGCGTTTTGGCTCCATCGCATCAATAACTTCTTTTACTGATTTTATTTTATTCATCGCAAATCCTGTTTCTGCAATCAAAACACAATCATTGCAAAGCCTATATCCCTCATACTCTATAGAACCTGCAACGCATTTTTGTTCGCCACAGGCATCACATTCAAACATTTCATCAATACAATCCGGGTTATCTTCAATATCATCAAGTCGCATTTGCTCTACGACCTGTTGCATTTCTTCTACAATTTCTTCTTTTGATTTCATTTTATAGCCTCATTCATATCTTGTACTGCTTGAGATAATCCGGTGAATACAGCCCGAGAAATTATACTATGTCCGATATTCAATTCTTTCAAATCAGGGATTTCATGCATTCTATAAACATTTTCGTAATTAAGTCCATGTCCTGCATTAACCTTCAAACCTAAATTTTGAGCAAGTTTAGCCGCATTTTTGAGAGCTAAAAATTCTTTTTCTTCATTATCTGTTTGAAAAGCATTTGAATAACGACCTGTGTGCATTTCAATAAATTGAGCACCTGTTTTAGCCGATGCTTCAACCTGCTTATCTTCTGGGTCAATGAATAAACTTACAATTGTACCGTTATCCAAAATTGGTTTGATAAATTTTGTAATTCTGTCAAGCTGTCCTGCAACATCTAATCCGCCTTCTGTTGTGACTTCTTGACGCTTTTCCGGAACAAGGCAAATTGAATAAGGTTTAATTTCTAATGCTATTTTTTGAATATCATCAGCCATCGCCATTTCAAGGTTCAATTTCGTTTTAATAGTTTTAATCAGAGTATAAACATCATCATCTTTAATATGGCGTCTGTCCTCTCTCAAATGTGTGGTAATAGATGATGCGCCGTTTGCTTCACAAATATCGGCAGCTTTAATTACATCAGGTTCTACTCCGCCTCTGGCATTTCTCAATGTTGCTACATGATCTATATTTACACCTAATAACATTTATATTTTCTCCTTAAATTTCATTTTATTAATTTTTAAAAGCGCCGTATAAGATGGTAAAATCGTAACATTTTGAGGATTTTCTTCCTCTTTTGTAACTATATTTATAGCTTTTTTAATATCCGGTTCTACAACAATTTTTTCTTGTGAAATCCCGGCATACTTCAATCTTGTTGCCATATCAAGAGCTCTGACACCTGATGTTACAACCAGTTTTTTTGCATTTTTCAATTGCTCAAAATCAGAATCCCAAAGCCAAGAAATATCTCTACCATCTGCATAATTATCATTTATTGCAATTAATATATTCGAATTCAAATCGACGGTTTTCAAAACCTCGCTAGCTCCTGTCGGATTTTTAATCAATTGAATAAGTGTGTTATGCCCGTTTATAAGACGTTTTTCAGTACGCCCAAAAATAGATTTGTACGTTGAAATAGCTTTTTGGATTTCAGCTTGATTCAAACCATTTTCAAACCCGAAAGCAATTGCTGCCAAAACATTATAAGCATTATAAAGCCCAACAAGTCCTGCAGTAAATTTATAATCCACGTCATTAAATTTTACGTTCAATTCAATCTTATCTTTATAAATTTTGGCATCTGCACTGTATTTACAATTAGGTCTTTTAAATCCACAAGCAGAACAATAATAATGACCTTCTTGCGCAAAAAATGTTTTTGAATATTCGAGAGGTTTCCCGCAAGGACAATTAAAAACTTCTGTCGGAGCCGATGATTTTTCATAATCACAGAGTTCTTCTACGTTTTCAAACCCAAAATAAACGACATTTTCTCTGTTTTGCCCAAAATTAGTAACAAGTGGGTCATCTGCATTCAAAATCAAAGTTAAATTTTTATTTTTATCAATTGCATTTTGTATAAAACCTGCAGTTGTTGCAAGTTCACCGTATCTGTCTAATTGATCTCTAAAAAGATTTGTAACAATCAAATAATCCGAATTTATAAAATCATAAAGTTTGGTCAAATATGCTTCATCCGATTCAATCACAGCATAGTCATAGCGTTTAAACGGTCTGACTTCAAGCGCAAAAGCATTTGCAACACCTGTCAACATATTTGCGCCTTTAAGGTTGTGTATAACAGTCTGATTTGCAACTTCTAACATATGAGCACACAGTCCGGATGTCGTACTTTTACCGTTTGTTCCGGAAACTGTCAGAATTTTATTTTTTACATATTTACTGCAATGAGAAAGAAAATTTGGACATATTTTTAAGACTTCCATTCCAATAAATGAAGTGCCTGACGACTTGTTCAAAAGTCGAATAGCCAAGTATGTCAACCTTGCCCAAGCCAATGAAAAATAAAATCTCACATTTCCTTTCATAAATAGTCCTTTAAACGTATTCTAAAATTATAAAATATATACTATACTAGAAAATTATAATACAAAAGTAAGAAATTAAGAATGTATTTATTGATAACAATAGTTTTTATAGCAGAACTTATTATCGCCTTAACCCTGATATTGAGTATAGTAAAGGCGGACAGATATGTTACGGAAATGAATACAAAAATAATTACCGGTAAAAACACGGCAGCTGTAATTCTTGTAGATATAAAAAAAGTAGTATTAAATTTGAGAACAGGCGTCAACACTTTAATTGACCTTATAAAGCGAAAAAAAAGAGAATACAGTTTAAAAGTAATGCAGACGGTAATTCTATATGCGTTGATGATATTTTGCAAAGGTAAATACAAAAAAGCCGCAATAGTATTTCAGCTTATGGTCGCAATCAATGACTATATGCACGATAGCGAGAATTAGCTTGTAATTTAAGTAACAATATGTTATACTGTTACAAAATTATTATGAAAGATGAGGAAAAACGAAAATGAGTGACAATAAAGCATTTGCCTTTGGGATGGGTCTTATCGCCGGCGTAGTTGGCGGACTTGTTGCAGGAGTTCTTCTTGCTCCTGAACCGGGTGAAGAATCCAGAAAAAAATTAAAAGAAGCAGCTTGTGAGTTATATCAAAAAAATTCACCGGCAATTTCCGATGCTAAAAAACAAGCTATGGAATCAGTTGATTTGATGCGATACAAGTTAGAAAGACAATTCAGAAAATTTAACAATATGATTAAATCAAAGAAACTTTTAAAAGCAAAAGAAATTGAAGAATTAACAGACGATTACAACTATTAATAAAAAGGAATTAAGCTTATGGACATGTCACAAATAGCTCTAAATCAAGGATTGACCTTTCTCGCTTGGGCAACAGGTATAATTATTCTTGTTATAGGCGGATTTTTAATAAAACTTTTGGTAAATTTATCAACACTGACAAAAAATCTTAATGATACATCAGTTTTATTGAATACTGAATTAAAACCGACATTAAATGAACTTAATCAAACTCTTGCTGCCGTAAACGGCATCATCAAAAACACAGACAAAGGTGTTGATAACTTTAAATCAGCAGTGGAAAAGACATTTGGTAAAACCAAAGTTTTGACAGAAACAATATTTGGCGGAGTAATAAAAGGATTTATGACCGCTTTCAAAATGTTTTCAAAAAAATAGCCGAAACGCGGAATGAAAACTTCCGTAAAATGTAAATAATTAAATACAAAAAAGAAAAGGAGTGACTTAAATTATGTCAGGAACAAAATTTTTAGCAGGTTTTCTAGTAGGTGGCGCAATAGGAGCTATTGCAGGAATCTTGCTTGCCCCAAAATCAGGCGAAGAAACTCGTGCAATGCTTGCAGATTCATCTAAAGATATTGCAAGACGCGCAGATGAAACAGTAAAAGAAATCCAAGAAAAAGCAGATGGCGTCGTATCTGAAATGCAAAAAAAAGGCGAAGAAATTAAAGAAAAACTTCAAAATATGATTAATAAACAAAAAGAAGTTGCTGAAAATAATTAATTAAAATTTTCTATTAAAAAAGCGAGGTTAAAATTTTAACCTCGCTTTTTTGTTACTTATCTTTTTAAGATTACACTTTAGCTTTCATAGCTGCTTTGATACGGTTGAAAGATTTTTCTTTGCCGATAATAGCCAAAATAGCTGTCATATCAGCTCCACAAGTTCTTCCGGTTACAGCAACTCTGATTGCCCACATTGTAACTTTAGGTTTTATACCCTTTTCTTTATAGAATCCACGGAATGCTTCAAGTTTTTCGTGCAAGTTTTCTTCCGTCCATTCCCAATCTTTTGCCTGTTCCATAAATGTTTTCAAAACATCTTGGGAAACTTCAGTATCCAAAACTTTGGTTTGTGCATCAGCATCAATTGTAACGCCTTCACCAAAGAAATAAGGTACAGCATCTGTAATATCAGATAACAATTTTAAAGGTTCACGTGTAACTTCAATCATTCTGATAAACTGTTCGTGCGTCAATTCATCCAAATTGTATTGAGTTAAATATGGTTTCAATTTTTCGCCCAATTCTTCATCTGAATATTTTTTAATATATTGAGCATTCATCCAGTTCAATTTGTCATATTCAAAAATTGAATTTGAACTTGACAATTCATGAATTCTAAAATCTTGAGCAATCTCATCAACTGTTTTGAGTTCTTCACCATCAGATGGTGACCATCCCAACAACGCAACGAAATTAACCAAAGCTTCTGTCAAATAACCTTTTTCCAAAAATTCAGAAACAGCTGTTGCGCCGTGACGTTTTGATAATTTACTTCTATCCGGAGCCAAAATCATTCCTAAATGTCCGAATTGAGGAACTTCAGCACCCAAGGCTTCAAATATCAAAATTTGTTTAAACGTATTTGAAATATGGTCTTCACCTCTAATTACGTGAGTCATTTTCATTAACATATCATCAATTACAACAGCAAAGTTGTAAGTCGGTGTTCCATTGGATTTCATAATTACAAAATCACCAAGAAGGTCTGTATCAATATGTAATTCGCCTTTTACCATATCTGTAAATTTCAAAATTGAACTATCATGAAAAGCTTTTTGAGCTTTTTCGATATTAAATCTCAATGCAGGTTTTCTACCTTCAGCACGCAATTTTGCTTTTTCATCCTCTGTCAAATTTACGCATTTTTTTGAATAAACATAAGCTTTTTTGTTTTGTGTGGCTTCGTGTTTTTCTTGTTCAAGTTCTTCAGGAGTACAAAAACATTCATAAGCAAACCCTTTATCAAGCAAGATTTGAGCGTATTTAGGATAAATATCAAATCTTTGAGATTGAGTATAAGGACCGTAATCCCCACCAACGTCAGGACCTTCATCCCAATTCAAGCCTAATGCTTTCAAACTGTCGAAAATATTATCAATATATTCTTGACTTGTACGTTCTGCATCTGTATCTTCAATTCTTAAAATAAATTTACCGTTATTTTTCTTTGCAAATAAATAGTTAAAAAGAGCAGTTCTAGCTGTTCCGATATGTAAATTACCGCTTGGTGAAGGGGCAATTCTAACTCTTACTTCTGACATTATATTTCCTTTCAAATTTCTTAATTTTCGGCATAACAAGAATACAACAAGCCAATTCATTTTTCAAGTTTGAAAATTTTACTTGACGAAAGAATAATAAAAACTTAAAATGTAAATACCATGAAAAGAGCTTTATGTATTCTTTTATTGCTAATAATGTTATGCCCCGCAGTTTTTGCTGATGATGACGAAAAGTTACCGAACATTTTTATATGGTCAACTCCGTCATTGAACACAAAGCCTGTGGCAGCTCAGGATGACGAAAATGCAGATGCATCGGACAGTGATTATATGACTGACGATGAAGCTCAAGCACGCGCAGATAAAAAAGATGCTCAAATACTTCGAGCACAAGAAATAATTGTTCATGCTCAAGAAATCAGAAAAGATAAAAAGGATAAAGAAGATTTACCTCTTGTTCAAGTTTCTGACGATGATGTAGTTTCTGCAGCAATCCTAAAAGGTTATGCAGAATATATGGACGGAGTTAATGATGTATATTTGAAAGATACGGGCAACAACTTTACCTTTAACATTAAAAAGCCTCAAAAATTGGCTGCCACAAGTATTAATCTAAAAAAAGCAGGCGTTTTCCAAAACAAATATACAGATATTTCAAAATTCAACAATGAAGAATACAAAATTTCTACTCTTTCCGCAACAGACGCAACTAAAATAGGACATTTGGAATTTGGTACAACTTACGGTTCAGATTTGGATACCTCGGCTTTAGAATATTCTTCAGGACTGTTTGCAAAATACAATTACAAACGTTTTTCACTTGCAACAGCATATTCCAGGACTTTAGGAACAATGAGCGGAGCATACAGTGACACCTTCTCCCTTGAACCCGGCATAAAATTTAATGATATTTTTTCAATTAAAGAAAGACTTTCTGCGAATATGACATATAACTTGAAATCCGCAGAACTTGTTTTGTCGGTAACTCCATTTGCCAAACGAGGAAACGACAGGCTGAATTTTGAACTTGGGGCAAAACAATCATTTGATCAACAAAATTCTCTCTACAAATCTCAAATAAGATTTTCAACAATGTTTAAATTGTAAACTTATAAAAATATTTTTGTCTAAGATACTTATTTAGAATATAATTAAATTGTACTTAATTGAAGGAACTAAAATTGGATAATAAAGAGCCGGAAAATCAAAAAAAAGAATCAGGAGTTGTTGAAAGTTACGCAAAAAAACAAGTAGAATCTTTAATGTCCAAAATGCAAGAAAAAAACAAACAAGAAAGTAAAAAAACAAAATTTTACTATTCGTTTCTTACATTAGTTTTGTTGTTTTGTCTTATTCAAATAGGTTTTGGTGTAATTCTTAACATATCAAAAACAATTTCTTATCGTACAAAAATTTCAAAACTTGAACGGATTAAAAACATGTCAGAAGCTAAAAATATTGACCTTAAACAAAATATTACGCGTTTTTCATCTTCTTCAAGCTTAGAAGGTATTGCAAGAAACAACTTGAAAATGGCTGGTGAAGATGAAGTGCTTATCTTGATAAATGATCCAAAAGAGCAAGCAAGAGCCCAAGAAGAACAACAGCGGATGCAAGAAGAACAGCAGAAAATAAGAGAAAGTAATATCAAAAAACAACACGTTAAAAGATTTATCCCACACAGACAAAAGGAGGTTCAAAAACCTGATACCGAACAACCTCAGCCTGAAACTACAAATACAGCAAAGGATGAATAACAATGGGAAATGCTTTAAATTTCATACAAAAAGGATTTGAATTAAAAAAGAATAAATCGTACAAGCAAGCAATTGAAATGTTTTATAAAGCTTTAGAAATAGAAAATAATAATGTAGAAATTCTATTTCAACTCGGCGAATTATATTGCTTACTGTTCAACTATGAACGTGCAGTACACTATCTCGAACAAGTAATCAAAAATGATTCCAAACATATTTTGGCATTAAACATGCTAAGACAAATATATTTTAATGAAAAAAAATATGAAAAAGCATTGGAATATTCTGAAAAAATTCTATCCTTTGATATGACTAATAAAAATATCGTTGATGCAATCAAAATTTATACAGAACTTCATGACATCAAACAGATTAAAAATTTAGAAAGCCATGACGATATTACAGTGAAAGAGGCTATAGCAAAATCATATTACTCTTTACAAGAAGATGATGATGCAAAAAGAATTACAACCGAAATATTAAAAACAGACTCTAACAATGAAGCTGCTAAAATTATTCTCGGTAAAATTTATTTTGATAAAAATGAATTAGAAAAATCAAAAGAAATATTCCAAACATTTGACAAAAATACTGACAATCCAGAAGTCTTGAATTTTTTAGGACTGTTTGCACTTGATGATTTGGATTTTACAGAAGCAATAAAAGATTTTTCAAAAGCGCTTCTTTCTGATAAAACAAATGCGCTGTATCATTACAATTTAGGTAATGCATATTTCTTTAACGGCTGGTACAAAGAGGCAACAACAAGCTATCTCAATGCTATCAAATATGATTCTGAAAACCTTGACTATAGATATGCGCTTGCTTATTTATATTACGATATGAAAAATTTTGACAAATCAAAATCAGAAGTCGACTACATTTTATCTTTAAACGAAAATCATTACCGCACAAGAACCTTGGAGGCTGTTTTAAAACTTGAATCAAACGACTTTTTAGGCGCAGAACAAATTCTTTTGACAAACATAAAATCCGGATTTGAGGATGCATTTACAGATTTGACCCTTGCAAAGGTGTACAGCGAACTTTTAGTTTTTGATAAAGCTGAAAGCCTGTTAAATAAAGTCATTGAACAAAATCCGCAAAACTTAGATTATGAAATAGAACTTGCTAAAATTTATATAAAAGAAAAAAAATATAAAGAAGCACTAATTATCGCAGAAAAAATAACCGAATCTAACGAAAATTATATAAAAGCATATGCAATAGGCGCGCAAGCAGCTTTTGAATTGAAAAACTTTGAAAAAACAAAAGATTTTGCACAAAATTCCATTTTGCTTGACGTTAATTATGCAACAGGATATTTTTGGCTCTCAAAAGTAAGAATTGAAGAAAATGATTTGGATGAAGCTGTTGAATGTATGAAACGAGCCATTATGTATGACTTAAACAACGCTTACTACTATTCTGAAATGAGCAAAATATATGAACAAAAATCAGATATAAAAACAGCATTAGAATATGCAAAAGAAGCTGAAAGCCTTGACAATTCTACTGAATATAAAATTTTATGTTCTCAACTGGCAAATCAAAACAGAAAAAATACAAATAAACTTATTAAAAATTTGTCCTCAATACAAAAATAATTATAATATAATTATACAGGAATTGAGAGTCGGAGGAAAAATTTGAAAAAAATCAATTTAACAAATAAATTAACTATACTTGCGACATTTATATTATTTACGTTAACTCCAAGCTATGCACTGGGTTCAAAAATAATTATTGTGCCACGTAATGCACCTAAAAAATATACAGTGGATTATGTTCAACAACTTATGCCATTATACAAAAAAGTTTCAAAAGAACCCGTTGTATGTATCGCACTTGATATGCTGCAAGGTACAACCGGAGAATTTTCAAGAGAAGCTATTTTAGGTAATAACTTGTCATTAAAGCCTGTAAAAATAGAATTCAAAGACCTAGGTGCAATCAATGCAAATTACAAAGATTTTGATGCCTTAGGTTGGAAAAAAGGAAAAGATCTATATATTTTTATAAATCCACGTCATCAAGATGCCCCTCCGGGAGCCTTAGCCGCACTTTTATCCCATGAAGCGCTACATCAGGACGAATACAACTCTCTAGCTGAAGAAACTTATGCTTGGACTATGGAAGCCGATGTTTGGACTGAAATCTTGAAACTATATCCTGAAAGTGATGAAAAAATGCACCCGCTTGTAAACCGTGAAGATACTCTAAGAACGCTTTTTATAAAAGGCGGATACACAAACAGATATATCAAAAAAACAGTTATGTCTAATGAAGGGTACAAAAATCTTCCGTCAACTTCTCCGGGATTTGATGATTTATAAACTTTTTTTAATAAATACATATACTAATGAAAAAGTATATTGATTAAAAAATTGTGTTGATGTTTAATTTATTTATGAAACGTTTGCAGATAGTTGTATTTTTATTATTAACAATTGTATTACTTGTTCTAAATAATGTATTATTAAAACCTAATAGCACTGATATTGCTGAAGTTGAGGACTTGGTTAATCATGAACAGGTAACACCTCAAAAACTTGTTAATGATACTGCTGATATTATTGAAGACAATTATTATGACAGTTCTTTAAATAAACAAAAATGGAGCAGATGGAAAAGTCATTATAATCATCAAATAAAAACGAATGAAGATGCAAAAATCGCAATTGATACAATGCTTGCCAGTCTTAATGATCCGTACTCAAGGTATATGACAAGTGAAGAATATACAGACCAAAACGATTCTATCAAATCAAAAATAACCGGTATTGGAGTCAATATTACAAGTGTTTCCGGGAAAATTCAGGTAGTGAATGTTGTTGACAACACTCCGGCTAAATTTGCAAACATTTTACCAAATGATATAATTTTAAAAATTAATGACAAAAATGTAAACGGATTAACACTTTCAAAAGTTGCCGAGCTTGTAAAAGGTCCTGAAAATACCTTTGTAAAAATTACTCTTCTCAGAAACAACGATAAACTTGTTAAAAATGTTATGAGAAAAGAGATAAAAATTAAAACAGTAAAAAGTTCTATGGACAACAACATAGGATATATTCAAATAACAAGTTTTATCGGATCTACAACTCCAAATGAATTTTTAGATGCACTCGAAAAAACAAAAAAAGCAAAAGGTTTAATCATTGATTTAAGAGGGAATACAGGTGGACTTTTACCGAATGCGGTTTTCATTGCAAACTTGTTCATTCCAAAAGGAAATATAGTCAGTATCGTCGGGCGTAACGGATACAAATACAAAATAAAAGCACAAAACACAGAATACAGAGTCAAAAAGCCGCTTGTTGTTCTCGTTGACGGAACAAGCGCCTCTGCAAGCGAAATTCTTTCCGGTGCTTTAAAAGATTATCATAAAGCTACACTCGTCGGAACAAGAACCTTTGGAAAAGGTATGGTTCAAAAAATCATTCCTCTTCCCAATGAAACCGGCTTAAATTTGACGATTGCAAAATACTTAACACCTAACGGCAGTGATATTAATAAAAAAGGTATTGAGCCTGATGTTGAAGTTGATTTTTCAGTAAAAGATATTCAATCAAGAAATGATTGTCAATTAAATACTGCGAAACGAATTCTATCAAAAATGCTTGCATCAAAATAATTTTTTGATATCTTATGCAAGTTCAATTTTGGTGACAACACCATGAACTTTTTCAGCCGGCATATCATAGAAACTTACAAAGTTTGGACTCAACTTTTTGATAGCAGCAAAGACTTTCCAAATGATACTGTTTGTCGCGATATCTTCTTCTCCATAGAAGATTACTTTCTCATCAATTCCGGCATCTTTCAAAATCTTTTTCAAGTTCAACACTTCCATATAACCGATATTAATTTTTAATAGTCTCAATCCTGCTGTGACATTTTCCACGCAGTAATCAATGCCATCAGCTTCTTGCATTTTGTTGATAAGAACAAAAACATTATCAGTGTACATAATATCATTTGTGAACATAACTTTTGTAACGTAAGGCGGGATTTTTTCAATACCTCTTACAAAAAATATTGCTGTTCCGGTAATTTTTGACATCGAATTGTACATCTCATTATATTTTTTCATAAACACTTCATGATCCATAAAATGTAATTTTCTGTATAATTTTTTATGACCTTTTGTATAAATTAAAATCAATGCGAATGGGAAGAACGCAATAATCAAAGACCAATACGCACCCATCGGAATTTTAAACAAACTTGCGCTCAAGAAACATACATCTATCATCCACAAACAAAGTGCTAACAACATCTTTCCATATTTTTTTCTGAAAAAGAAAATCATTGAAATCATTATAACCGTGATGTTCATTGTACCTGTAACGGCAAGTCCGTATGCTGCAGCCAAGTGTGCAGAGCTTTGGAATATTAAAATTATCAGTGTCACAAAGAAGAATAAAAATGCGTTTGCGCCACCAATATATATTTGTGAATTTATAAATTTTGAAGTGTAATTAATCTTAAATAATGGGAATATATGAGTGTTGATTCCCTGATAAACAATTGAGAACAATCCGCTAATCATAGCTTGAGATGCAATTATAGTTGCCATAACGCTTAACAATAAAAACGGGATATAAAAATAATGATTGCAAGATGCTACCATTAAAAACAACGTATTTTTTACGCCGGGATGAGTATATAAAAATGCACCCTGTCCCAAATAATTTATTATCAATGCTGGACCTACAACTTTCCACGCATCTGTAATCGGTTGACGTCCTAATTGCCCCATATCAACATACAAAGCCTCAGCTCCGGTTGCACAAAGTATTACTTCCGATAGAACAAAAAATCCTGCAAATCCATGGTGTAACAAGAAATTTACACCGATAAACGGATCTAAAGCTTTCAATACTACAGGACAATGCCACAATGAGAACAATCCAAAGCCACCTAATGCAACAAACCAAAGTGCCATAACAGGCCCAAAAGCTTTTGATATTTTCTCTGTACCATTTTTTTGTATTGAAAATAGAACAATTGCGATAGTCAATGTGATTGCAACTATCACCCCTTGAGACAAATGACTCAAAGACGGTAATATTTTCAAACCTTCAACTGCTGATAATATACTCATTGCCGGAGTGATAACACTATCACCTATCAACAAGGATATTCCAATATATGTTAATAATGATGTAAACATAACCATTCTGGAAGATTTTACCAATTTTTGTAAGATTTGATTTAATACAAACGCACCACCTTCACCACGTTTGCTCAAGCTCATTGCTAAAAACACATACTGAATTGTTACAATCAAAATCAAAGTCCAAACAACCAATGAAAGTATTGATAATATATTATTAAGTGTTATCGGTAATGTAAGAAATATAACAGTAAATGTATATATCGGACTTGTGCCGATATCACCGAATACAAGCCCCATTGCCTGTATAATTCCGTTTAATCTACCTTTTTTCTTTTCTTCTTCCATTTTGTTTCCTATGTTCATTAATTATAATATATTAAAATTTTTAATTGTAAAGATTACACGATTTATCGACAACCATGCACTTTATAACCTCTAATTCACAAAAATTTACGTAAAAAGCTTTTCTCACGGCATGTTTGTATTATTATATTAAATGTGATTATTTGTGTGAAAAGATTTTTAAAATAAGAAGGATATAAATTGAAACATTCAAAACTTACAGCCCTGATATTTGTAGCATTAGTATTAGGTGTGATTGTCGGACAATTTGCACCTCATTTCGCAGTAAAAATGCGACCTTTTGCCGTAATCTTTTTACGCATGGTAAAAATGATTATAGCGCCGTTATTGTTTGCCACATTAACAGTTGGCATAGCAGGCCATGGAGATGCAAAAAGCTTAGGCAAAATCGGATTAAAAACAATAGTTTATTTTGAAATTGTAACGACATTAGCTCTCATAATCGGCCTTGGAATGGCAAACATTTTCAAACCCGGAATGGGATTTCACGCAACCACAACAAGTTACGCTACAAGATTACAAGAAGTCGGTGCAATAGCAGGTCAACATGTTCATATGTCGGCTAGTGACATGATTATAAATATATTCCCGACAAGTATTTTCCAATCAATGGCTGATGGAAATTTGTTACAGATAGTTGTATTTGCAATATTCTTTGCCCTAGGTATTTGTGCCGTAGGGAAAGCTGCAGAACCAGTACTGAATATTCTAAAATCAACATCAAAAATAATGTTTAAATTCACAGAATACGTAATGTATTTTGCCCCACTCGGAATTTTTGGTGCAATAGCATCAACAGTCGGCGTAAATGGACTCGGAGTATTGAAAAGTTATGCAAAAATAATCGGTGCATTATATTTGGCACTTGCAGTATTTATAATATTAGTATTATTTATAGTTTGTAAAATTGTAAAAATATCATTTAGAAATTTATTAAGAGCAGTACAAGAACCGGCACTTTTAGCCTTTACCACAGCAAGTTCCGAGGCTGCATTTCCAAAAGCTATGGATATTATGGAAAGATTCGGAGTACCGCAAAACATCGTTGGATTTGTAATGCCGACAGGCTATACCTTCAACCTTGACGGAAGCACGATTTATTTGGCAATGGCAGTTATCTTCTCCTCACAAATCGTAGGAATACATTTGGGATTGGAAGAACAAATTATTATAATGCTTGCTTTAATGCTCACAAGCAAAGGGGTTGCAGGCGTACCGAGAGTTTCATTAATCGTACTTGCAGGTTCATTATCAAGTTTCAATATTCCGTTACTTGGTGTTGCAATTCTTTTAGGAATTGATCAAGTTCTTGATATGGGCAGAACGACAGTAAACCTAATCGGAAATTGTGTTGCAACAGTAGTTATTGCAAGATGGGAAAATGCTTTTGATTATGATAAAATGAAAGAGTTCGTAAGACAATCCAAAGAAGAAAGTCTGGGACACGATATAGAAAATATAATGACACACAAAACTGAAGCTTTAGAAATAAAAGAGGAAAAATAAATATGACAAATGATACATCTACTAAAAAAGAATACAAAGAAACATTAAATTTACCTCAAACAACATTAGCAATGCGTGCTAATGCGACCGTTAGGGAACCTGAAATCCAAAAATTTTGGACAGAAAATCATATTTATGAAGAAATGCTTAAACAACGTGATAAAACAAATTCGTTTGTACTTCATGACGGGCCTCCGTATTTGAGTTCCGAAAAAATCCACGTTGGAACAGCTTTAAACAAAATTTTAAAAGATATTTTAATAAAATATAAATCACAACAGGGATTTTATGCACCGTACGTTCCTGGATATGACGGACACGGACTTCCTATTGAAAACAAAGTTGTAAAAACTATTAAAGGCGGACGTTCTGCTGTTACTCCTCTTGAATTAAGAGAAAAGTGCAGAGAATTCGCACATAAAAGTTTGAAAGGTCAAGAATTTGAATTCAAACGCTTGGGCGTATTCGGCGATTGGGAAAATCCTTATTTAACAATTAACCCTGAATTTGAAGCTGAACAGGTTAGAGTTTTTGGCGAAATGTATAAAAAAGGTTACATTGAAAAAGGATTAAAACCGGTTTATTGGTGTGCATCTTGCGAAACTGCTCTTGCTGAAGCTGAAGTTGAATATGCTGATATCACCTCAACTTCAATTTATGTAAGATTTAAGTTTTTTGAAGAAGACAAATTGAAAGCTTTTAAAGCTGCAGGCATAAGTTCTGACAAAGATTTGTATTCCGTAATTTGGACAACAACACCATGGACAATTCCATCAAATATGGCAATAAGTTTGCACCCACAATATGACTACATTTTCTTTGAATATAAAAATGACATTTATTTTGCAGCAGAAGGATTGTTGAAAACATTCTTGGCTGACGTTGAATGGGACGAAAATGAAATTAAAGTTCTCGGAAAATGTAAAGGTCAGGATTTAGAATTATTAAATACTAAACATCCTTTATATGATAGAAAATCACCGATAATTGTTGGAGAACACGTAACCCTTGATGCAGGTACAGGTGCCGTACACACAGCTCCTGGACACGGGCTTGAGGACTACGAAGTAGGTGTTAAATATGGCATCGAAGTTTATTCACCACTTGACAGCAAAGGGGTTTGGACAAGTGCCGCAGGCGACTTAGAAGGTATTCCTTATTACAAAGGTAACTCTATCGTTATTGAAAAATTAAAAGATTGTGGCGCACTTATTAAGGCAACAGATATCAACCACAGCTATCCACACTGCTGGAGATGTAAGCACCCTGTAATATATCGTGCAACACCTCAATGGTTTATTAAAGTTAATAAATTTAGAGATAAAGCTTTAGAAGAAATTAAAAAAGTAAAATGGATACCAAAATCAGGCGAAACAAGAATTTCAAACATGGTTGAAGGTCGTTCTGATTGGTGTATATCTCGTCAACGTGCTTGGGGCGTTCCTATCCCTATTTTTTATTGTGAAGATTGCGGAGAAGTTATTTGTACCGATGAAACTGTTGAAAATGTAGCAAAAATCTTTGAAAAAGAAAGTTCTGATGCTTGGGTAAAATATTCTGCAGAAGAATTGCTACCGCAAGGTTTCAAATGTCCTAAATGCGGCAAAACACATTTCAAAAAAGAAAAAGACATAATGGACGTTTGGTTTGATTCCGGTGTAACTTGGCGCGCTGTTGTTGAAAAAAGAAGTAATGAATTAGGTCACACTCCTGTTGATATGTATTTAGAAGGTTCAGACCAACACAGAGGTTGGTTCCAATCTTCACTTTTAACATCAGTTGCAACTCAAGGAATTGCACCATATAAACAAGTTTTGACACACGGTTTTGTATTCGGTGAAGACGGTCGTAAGATGTCAAAGTCTTTGGGTAACTATATCAGACCTGATGAAATTATCAAAACATATGGAGCCGATGTTCTCAGACTTTGGGCAGCATCAGTAGACTATAGAAACGATATCAAAATCGGAAATAACATTGTCGGACAACTTGTTGAAATCTTCAAGAAAACAAGAAATACAGCAAGATTTTTACTCGGAAACTTGTTTGACTTTGAACCTGAAAAAGATTATGTAAAATATGCAGATTTGAAGAGTCTTGATAAATTCGCATTACACAAATTGAATAAATTGAACGCTGATGTAACAGAAGCATTTGAAAATTATGAATTTTTCAAATATTTCCAATGCCTACAAAATTTTGCAGCAGTTGATTTATCATCCTTCTATCTTGACATTGTAAAAGACAGACTTTATACTGCAGGCAAAAAATCATTATCACGTCGTGCATGCCAGACAGTTTTATATGAAATATTACAAAGTTTGGTAAGAATTTTGGCACCTGTAATGCCACACCAAGCAGAAGATATTTGGCAAAACGTACCGGAATGTCAACGTCAAGGTTTAAAGAGTATTTTGCTTTCAGACTGGGTAAAGGTTAACCCTGAATGGACAAATGAAAATTTAGAAGAAGAATTTACTCAAATATTGAAAGCCAGAGAAATTGTAACACACGCAATTGAACCGTTGAGAGCCGACAAAAAAGTAGGAAGTTCATTGGAAGTTGCTGTATATATAAAATGTAATGACAGCAAAATTCTTGAAGATAACAAAGATGAACTTGCAAACATTTTCATTACATCTCAAGCATATGTAACCTCTGAAAAACCTAATGACGTTCTAACTGAATATACAGAAGATGATTATACAATTTGGGTTACAAAAGCCAAAGGTGAAAAATGCGAACGCTGTTGGAAATATAGAGAACTCGGAAATCACTCAGGTCATGAAACTATTTGTGACGAATGTTTTGAGGCTATCCAATAGTCAGTCGTTCAGGAGATTTACCCCACAAATGCCTAAAATAATATCTATAAGACCACACCATATGCTTTGCACTGAAGGTTATAAAGGATTCAATTACAACAAAGAAAGTAAATTAAACTGGACAAACCTTATAAGCGCATTGAAAGAAGACCCGACTCAAAATGTAAAAATCACATTGAATGAAGATTCCTTTTGTTTAGAATGTCAAAATTCAGCAACAAATAAGGGAACATGTGATAAAAATTTTGTCCAAAATTTAGATAAGAAAATAAAAGAATTATTAAATATTGAAGATGGCGAAATTTATCCATTTAATACACTAAGGACAAAACTTTTGAATATTATGACAAAAGAAAAACACCATGGTATCTGTAAAGATTGTGGCTGGCTAAAGTGGGGACTTTGTAAAGATACCTTTGAAAAATAACCGACTGCTCAATTGTCTTAATTCAAATTTTTAAGCTATAATTTTTGTATGCAAAATTACGAATGGTACAATTCACTTGTAAGACCTGAAAATTCTCCGCCCAAATGGATATTTGCTCCGGTTTGGACAATACTTTACGGGATGATTTTCTTATCTTTGATTGTATTTTTAAAAGATAATCATTTTAAACCGACACTTTTGCCGTTATTATTTTTCGGAATACAAATAGTATTGAATTTGTCGTGGAGTCCTGTATTTTTTGGATTGAAAAATATCAAAGCAGCATTTTATATAGTATGCTTTTTGGTAATTTTTATCATTTTAAATATTTATGCTTTTTATAAAACATCTCCGTTTGCTGCGATTTTGCTTGTTCCTTATTTTTTGTGGACAAGTTATGCAACGTATTTGAATTACCAATTTTTAAAATTAAATACTTAAAGCTTATTTGATGTATTTCTGCAATAGCAATTTTTTAAACGCTCTTGCATTTACAGCTTCCGGCTCTAAAAAGAGAATTTTATTCAAATATTTTATGGCAACTTCATATTCTCCGATTTTTTTCTGAGCTGCAGCCATAGCATACAATGCATCAATAAAATTTTCATCTAATTTGATTGCTATATCCAAATCTTTTATTGCGTTTTGAATATTAGGATTTTCTATATCTTTTCTAACCAAAACAATACGTGCACGATTATAATAGGCATCTATCATCTTGTCATTCAATTGAATAGCCTTTGTATAATCCAAACTTGCATCATCCCATTTTTCTAAAGCTTGGTAGGCAACTGCTCTATAAAAATACGGTATTTCCCAATCAGATTTAATTTCTATGGATCTATTTATAAAATCAATGCCATTCTCAAATTTCCCGTCTTGAATAGCAAAAATACCATCATCCAATAAACTTTTGTAATCTTCTGTCATAAGAGCATTTTAACATAAAAAATCATTTTACCAATCGTAAAGTTTTGGAATATGATATTTAATTATACAGTCACAAAATTCAATCTAACTTTGATATGGAGATTAATCTAATTTCCTCTTAAACGTCCAACTCGCAATCGATAAAGTAATCATTGCAATAAAAAGTAATGGCAAAATATTTGTCATAACGTCTTGCACTGCCATATCTTTAAAGAATATTCCTCTAGTTGTAGAAAGAAAATAACGCAGAGGATTGAATAATGTTATAAATTGTGCAATTTTTGGCATATCTTCTATCGGAGAAACAAACCCTGACAATAAAACTGCAGGAATTTGAAATGTCATAACTCCGAGTATTGCCTGTTGCTGAGTTTTACAAATTGAAGAGATAAATAATCCGACACCAACTATTGATAATAATGCTGAAACAAAAAGCAATAAAAGTAATAATTTGGACCCAACAAGCGGAACATCAAAAAATATTGTTACAATTATTGTCATTATTGTTGTCAGCGCTAATGAAATAAAAAGTGGCGGAATTGTTTTTCCGATTAGAATTTCACCTGAGGAAAGAGGGCTTACAACAAGCTGATCAAACGTTCCATTTTCTTTTTCTCTTGCAATAGACAATGCTGTTAATAATAATGTGATGACAAGCGCTAAAAGTACAACCATTGTTTGCATTATAAACCATCTGTAATTCAAATTCGGATTGTACCAATTTCTTATAACAGAATTGATGCTGACAGATTTTTGAGGGACAACAAAGTTTGAATATTCACCTATGATTTGTGATGCGTAAGCACTTGCAATTGAGGCCGAATTTGTTTGTCTGCCGTCTGCAATAATTTGAATATAAGTCGGACGTTTTGCTTTTATTGAATTTGAAAAATCATTCTGAATTTCAAGTGCTATTTGGACTTTTTGGTTTGCAATCAGGTTTTTAATATCATTTTCGTTATTTACATAAATTATTTTTCTAAACCTTGTAGAATCATCAAATTTTGAAATTAATTCTCTGGATTCTGTTGTATTTGCTCTATCTAAAACAGCCATATCAATATTTGTAACTTCCATAGTGATTGCGTTTGCAAATATCAAAAGCTGGATTAACGGTAAGCCCACAATCATCCCTCTGGATTTTGGGTCTTTCCAAATAATAATAAATTCTTTTTTGACAAGTGAAATGACTCTACTCAATTTTTGCTTTAAACCCGTAAAAATTTCTCTCATTATTTACCCCCTTCTTCCAGTCTTATTGAAGTTTTTTCATAAACTGCAATAAATAAAAGAATTGCCAAAATGGATAAATAAATTGTATTGATTAACACGATATTTTTGATTGTACCTGCCATAAATTCGCTCTCAATAAAGGTTACATAGTACCTTGGCGGCAAAATCATTGTTAAAAATTGGAAAAACATCGGCATAGAATTTATCGGAAACATTAATCCCGAAAGAAGTAATGCCGGTAAAAATCCGACACCTAGTGACATTTGGCTGGCTAAAAATTGGTTTTTAAATATTGTTGAAATCAAAAGACCGATACCAATTGCAGTGAGTAAAAATAGTGCACTTACCGAAAATAAAATAACAAAACTACCATGGAACGGGATTTTGAATACGAAAATACAAAGAAAAACATTAAAAAGTAATGATAATATTCCAAGAATAAAATACGGAATATATTTGCCTAAAATAATATCCAATTTACCAACCCGAGTACCTAACAAGCTTTCCATTGTTCCGCGTTCCCATTCTCGAGCTATAACAAGTGCTGTTAAAAGAAGTCCGACAAGATTCAAGGTTATTGCAAAAGAGCCCGGAAGAATAAAATAATGGCTGTTAATATCTTGGTTGTACCACATTCTTGTATTAGCCGAAATTACTGGTGGTTTTAAATATGTTTTATAAGAACTTTGAGAAAGCCAATTGTTAGCTATTGCAACGGGATAAGATTGAACGTAATTTGCCGTATTTACGTAACTTCCATCGGTTATAATAAGCATTGACGCCGTATCGCCTTTTTCAAGATTTTTTGAAAAATCATTCGGAATAATGACAGCTCCGTTAATTTTTGATGCTGAAATATCTTTGTACATCAAATCCTTATCTTCATAAACCTTTGCTCTGACATATTTTGAAGAATTAAACGATTGAATAAGATTTGATATTTGTGGGGTATCATCATCAATTTTCAAACCCAAAGAAACTTTTGGAGTATCAAGATTAAGCCCGTACATAAATAAAAGTAGCATCATCAAGGGTAATACAAAAGCTATTATTGTGGTTGAAGGATCTCTTAAAATTTGTAGAGCTTCTTTTTTGACAAGTGCTGAAATAATTTTTAAATTCATTCTTCACCGCCTTGATTTTTTTCTAAAATTTTTATGAAAGTTTCCTCCATTGAGTTAGCATTAACCGATTTTTTAAGCTCGTCAGGTGTACCTATGGCAACAGTTTCACCATTATAAAAAAGTGAAATTCTGTCGCAATACTCAGCTTCATCCATAAAGTGTGTTGTAACAAGTACAGTTACACCTTTTTTAGATAATGCGTTGATATGTGTCCAAAATTCTTTTCGTCCGATAATATCGACACCCGATGTAGGTTCATCCAAAAATAATACTGCCGGTTCATGGATTAACGCACAAGCCATTGAAAGACGTTGTTTTATTCCCAGTGGCAACTCTTTTGACATAATATCTTGGTATTCTTCAAAATTAAATATTTTGATAATTTCATCTAGTCGTTTTTTTCTTTTTAAAATAGGGATTCCATAAACTCCTGCAAAAAACCTCAAATTTTCTAAAACTGTCAAATCTCCGTAAAGCGAGAATTTTTGTGCCATATACCCGAGATTTGAACGAGCTTTTGTCGGATTTTTCTTTATGTCAACGCCCATAATTCTTGCAGTACCATTTGTTGGAGTTGATAATCCGCACATCATCTTAAATGACGTTGATTTTCCTGCACCGTTTGGACCTAAAAGACCAAAAATTTCACCTCGTCTTATTTTAAATGTATTATTTTTTACAGCATAAAATTCACCATATTTTTTTACTAAATCATCAGCTTCTACAACAAATTCAACATCAGTATTTTTAATATTGTAATCTTTTGCGATTTCAGACTCTTTTTCTTTGTATCCTCCCATAAGTTCAATAACTTTTTCTTCAAATTTTTGGTTGGTATCCCCAAGTTTTTGATGGGGTCCTTGATAAATTATTTTCCCTTTATCTAAAATTATTGCTTCATCAAAATTTTGAGCCTCATCTAAATAAGCTGTGGACCAAAGTACAGTTGTATTTTCAGTGATTGAATCTTTAACAAGTTTGATGAGTTCTCTGCGTGAAATCGGATCGACTCCGACTGATGGTTCATCAAGAATCAGAAGTTCGGGACTACCCAAAAGAGTACATGCAAGACCTAATTTTTGCTTCATTCCTCCTGACAATTTCCCTGCCAAACGGTTTTGGAATTTGGTAAGATTGGTAAACGTTAAAACTTTTTCAAAATCATGCGAAACACCTTTCAAATCAGCATATAAATCAAGATTTTCTTTCACCGTCAAATCTTCATACATCCCAAATTTTTGAGGCATATAACCGATACAAGCTGTTACAGCTTCCTTTTGAGCCCTCGGATTTAATTCTAAAGTTGATATTTCCCCTTTATCCGACAATAAAAGTCCTATAATTAAACGCATTAAAGTCGTTTTGCCTGATGCATCTGCCCCAATCAGTCCTGTAATTTGACCCTTCTTTATATTGAGCGAAATGTTATCAATGGCAATAATATTTCCAAAATTTTTCGTTAAATTTTTTATCTCAACTGCATTCATTATTTTTGGTCTTTTAGTAAATTGATTTTAACGGTTGTAGGCATACCTTGACGCAAAAACTTGTCAGGTTGATCGATATAAACTCTTACACGATAAACTAAATCTGTTCTCAAATCTTCTGTTTGAACAGTTTTTGGTGTAAATTCAGCACTCGGTGATATGTATCCTATTCTCCCGACATATTCTCGTTTTTTGCCTGTTTGAGGATCAATACTGTCTGTCAAAACTTTTGCCTTCATACCTTGATATACATTCCCTAAATCACGTTCAGGAATATAAGTTCTTATCCAAACAGGTTTACTTTTTGAAATTGTATAAACAGTTTGTCCTTTTTGAACGGTTGCACCGGGTTCTTGGACACGAGTCATAACAATACCACCATCCGGTGCGTACAATTTTGTATATCCAACCTGATTACGTGCAAATTTTTCTTGTGCCGTGGCGGAGGCAACGTTTGCTATTGCTTCTGATTTTTTATTTGTTATATTTTCACATTCAATTTTGGAAACTGTGTCATCTGAACATAATGGGTGTTTTCTTTTATAAATATCATCGGCATCAGTTTTTAAAGCTTTAGTTTGAGCTACTTGTGCGGTTGCTTTTTGAAGTTCTGCACTATAATCTCTATTATCCAAGGTCGCAATTAAATCACCTTTTTTAACTTCATCTCCTTCTTCGACTAACATATTTGATATTTGCCCCGGAATTTGGAAACTCAAATCTACTTCTCTAATTTCGACATTTCCGAACATAGTGAGAGTATTATCAGGCTTTTTATCCTTATTCATATAATAATAAATTCCGCCTCCAATTAGTGAAACTAATACGATAAAGGCAATTATTTTTTTCATAAAGCACCCCCTGTTGCTTTGTATAAAGTTACATAATCAATTAGTTTTTGAGTTTTTGTATTGATTTTGTTTTGTTTAATATTTAATATATTTTTTTCACCTGTTAAATACTCAGGATAAGAAATTACACCTTGTTTGTATTTTTTGGTAGTTGAATTAAATTTATTTTTTTCAAAATTCAGTTGAGATAATGTTGTTTTATCAATTTGTGTGTCATATTTGATTATGCAAAGCGATGTGTTAACTTCTTTTACGGCATTCAGATCCGTTTGACGATAATTTTCAAAAAGCTCCTCATATTTTGCTTTTTTTAATCTTAAATTTGCAATCTTTTCTCCACCTTTAAAAATATCCATAGTCGCACCTGCAAAAATTGCAGCAAGCGAACTTTGCCAAGAGAAAAACGTCCCAGGAGCTATCGTATTAAAAGCCCAAACTCCTGTTATATTAAATCTCGGTAAAAATTCTTTTCTCGCAATCCTGACATCAATTTGCGCTTTTTCTAAATTCCGTTCAGATGCTAAAACGTCAGGTCTAGAAAAAATTACATCACTTGAAATTGTATCAGGGATTGCTTTTGTATAATCGAAATTTGCCAAATTTCCACGTTTAATATTATTTGTATTTTCGGGTGATTGTCCGATTAAAGTTGCAAAATTATTTAAAATAATTTCTTCCTGTTTTTTCAAAGTTATGAGTTTGTTATTCTCAACTTCATAATTTTGTTTTTCTGTTTCTAAAGTTTTTGTATCAATAAGTCCCTGATTAAACTTCTTTTGAGTGCGATTCAATTCTTCTTTAGTTATTTTTACAATTTCTGATTGATTTTGAATTAATTTGTCATACTCTAAAATATTTATATAATTGGTTGCGACATCACTCAATAACGAGATGTAAATAGCTTTCTCTTCTTCTTGCATCGCTTCATAAGTTTTTTTCATACTTTTTGTTTTATCACGATTTTTGAGTAAAAAATCAGGTTCATAACTTGCCATAAATGGTAAAATGAAAGCATTGTCATTCAATTTAAAATTATCAAATTGCGGAACATGAAAACCTGCATAATTTGCACCAACACTCAAACTTGGAAGCTCTTGAGCAAAAGACATTTTAACTTGTTGCCTATATTGTTCAACTTTTTGATTTGTTGCTTTAAGGTCATGATTGTTAGTCAGTGCCTCATTTATGTATTGAGTTAAATATATATCACTAAAATTATTAAAAAATTCTGTGTTTTTAAATTCATATGCAAAACAACTTTGACATACAAATAATGTGGCTAAAATTAAAAATATCTTTTTAAACATTTTTATATTCCTTTAGCTATTAAATCGATGTAATCATTAAGATTTTTTCTGATAATTTCAATATCATCTTGTGTAAACTCTTCTTGGTTCAACTGCCTCAAAGAAAATGCCGGCAAAACTCTCGGTGAATTTATTTGTGCCATGAAAAATAACATTTTAAAAATAACTTCTCTGTCATTCTCATCTTTGTTTAGTAATCCTGCAATCAATTTTCGTAAATAACTGAACATAGGCGACTTTGGAACAAAATCTTTATTTTGTTGCTCTTTTACTAAAAATAAAATCAAGTCATTTGAAATATTTGAATAGAAAAAATCAATCGTTCTGTTTGCAATAAGTTTTAATGTTTCAACTTGTTTTTCGTGAGTCATTTCAAACGGATTTAATTTCAAATCAAGAAAAGTTTCGGCAAGTTTTGTTTGCATTTCAAATAAATTGTCAAGAATACCTTGATATAATTCTTTTTTCCCACCCCAATAATAAGAAATCATACTCAAACTTGTTGAAGCCTCTTTACAAATTTCTCTAATTGAAGTTCCTGCAAAACCTTTTTTAGCAAAGAGTTTTATTGCCGTTTTTAAGATTTTCTCTTTTTTGTTTTCAGATTTTTTAGTTTGCATAAAAACATTCCTTCCTTTTTATTATAGAACGAACGTTCGATAAAGTCAAGGGCTAACAAAAAAATTTACCAATAAAAGCTGTTTAATTTAAAGCTTTCGTAGCATAATTTACTCCACAAAATTATACAAAAAAATTGTTTATTCTAAAAATTTATCATTTTACACTTGACTGATAGTAACTCTCAAGTGGTAAAATAAAGTCAACAAAGGATAATAACTATGAAAAATATTTATAAAAAGAAGTTGGCTTTTGAATGAACGAAAAATTATGGACTAAAAAATTTTGTCTTATATCGTTATCAAATTTTTTTGTATATATTATTTTTTACAGCATTATTGTTGTTTTAACCTTGTATTCAATAAAAAATTTAAACTCGTCACCCGCCGAGGCAGGACTTGCAGCCGGAATTTTTCTTCTCTCTGCTCTTGTCGCAAGAATTCTTGCAGGGCATAAAATAGAATATTTCGGTAAAAGGAAAATGATGCTTACCGGTCTAATTTTCTATTTTGTTACAACAATACTTTATTTCTTTGTAAACAATGTCTTTGCATTAATAATTGTCAGAGTTTTACATGGTTTTGCCTTTGGAGCTAGTGCAATAGGTTTTATTTTTCTTGCAAAAACAAATTCACCTTTAATAATGTTTATTGCAGCAATTCTTACAGGCTTTGGATTCGGAACATTTGCGGCTATGGGGCAAGTTGTTGCTATTCAAAAAGTTAAAAAAGAACGTATCGGTATTGCACTTTCAACACTTCTTGCTATTTCAGAACTCGGAACAGGAGTCGGGCCGTTTGTAATAGGTAGCTTGCTTTCTTTCATAAGTTTTCAATTGCTGTACTTAATTATGTCAATAATTGTATTTATTTCAGCAATAGCTTATTTTGTTTGTAAAATCTAAACAAAAAAACATTGCCACTTGACTGATAGTAACTCTCAAGTTGTAAAATATATTTGTACATTCAAATAAATTAAAAGGTGCAAATAATGACAGATATTTTTGAAAGATTGAAAAATGGTGAAGCTGTAGATATGGCTTCTGATGACAGTTATATCAGTATTGCAGTGCCTTATATGGAAAGATGTCGAAAAATTTGCCATAAAATTAACATGGCAGAACCTGATATGCAAAAAAACAAACCACTATTTAATGAACTTTTTGAACAAAAATTACCAAAATCAAGCACAATTTGTTCCCCTGTTCAAATAGATTATGCAAAACAAATTTCAATAGGTGATAGAGTTTTTATAAATCATAGTTTAACCTGTATGGCAGCAGGTGGAATTATTATTGAAGATAATGTTATGATAGGTCCTGAAGTTGCATTGTTAACGGCAAATCATGATTTTCAAAATCTGTGGATATTAAAACCAAAAGCAATAACAATTAAAAAAGGTGCTTGGATTGGTGGCAGAGTTTCAATAATGCCGGGAGTAACAATAGGCGAAGGTGCAATAGTCGCAGGTGGTTCTGTCGTTACAAAAGATGTTTTAGCGAATACGATTGTTGGTGGCAATCCTGCACATTTTATTAAAAATAAATAAGGAGAATAATTATGCAATATTTAAAATTAAATGACGGAACAGAAATTCCACAATTCGGGTTGGGTGTTTTTATGGTACCTGATGGTGATAAGACTTATAATGCAGTAAAAGATGCTCTACAAATTGGTATCAGACATATTGATACGGCTCATGCTTACCAAAACGAAAGAAGTGTAGGGCGTGCAGTTAAAGATAGTGGAATACCAAGAGAAGAAATTTGGATTACAACAAAATTATGGCCAAGTGAATACGGTAAAGGTAAAACTTCAGATGGTATTGATAAAATGCTAAAACGGCTTGATACTGATTATATAGACCTTTTACTTTTACATCAACAATTCGGTGATTACATTGGTGCGTGGAGTGATATGCAAAAAGCTGTTAAATCAGGAAAAGTAAAATCAATCGGTTTAAGCAACTTTGAATCCGAACGACTTGAAGAAGTTTTAAATTTTGCAGAAATTAAACCGTCAATTTTGCAGGTTGAATGTCACCCATATTATCAACAAAATGCCTTAAAAAAACGGCTTGCTCCTTACGGCATAAAACTTGAAAGCTGGTATCCGATAGGACATGGAGATAAAGCTCTTTTAAATGAACCTGTTTTAAAGCAAATTGGCAAAAAATATGGTAAAACAAGTGTTCAAGTAATTTTAAGGTGGCATATTCAAGAAGAAAATATAATTTTTCCTAAATCTACAAACCCTGTCCATATAAAAGAAAACTTTAATATTTTTGATTTTAAATTAACCGAAGAAGATATGAATAAAATTCGTGCATTAGATAAAAATGAGCGGTATTTTAAAATGACATTAGAAGAACAAGAAAGAAATCTCGGACGTTGGAAACCGGAAGATTAGTAAATATATAATATTATTTAATAAAGGAGAAATTTATGAAAGTAGTTGTAACTGGAGCAATGGGACATATCGGTACATACTTAATTCCAATGTTGGTACAATACGGATTTAATGTTGTAACTGTAACAAGAGGATTAAGCAAACCTTATATAAATGATGTTGCTTTTGAAAAAGTCGAAAAAATTTGTTTAGACAGAGAAAAAGAGTCTGATTTTGCAAAAAAAATTGCAGAATTAGAACCTGATATTGTTATTGATTTAATAAATTTCCATTTTGCTGATACTCAAAAAATGGTTGAGGCATTGAAAGATACAAAAATATCCCATTATCTTTTTTGTTCTTCTATATGGGCTCATGGCAGAGTTGAAAGTTTACCTGCCAATCCTAATTCAATTAAAAAACAACCACTTGATGATTACGGAATAAATAAATTTAAAAGTGAAATGTATTTAAAAGAACAATTCAGACAAAATGGTTTTCCTTCAACTGTTATAATGCCGGGACAAATTTCAGGACCGGGCTGGATAATTATTAATCCTTGGGGAAATACAAATACCAAAATATTTGAAAAAATATCTCGTGGAGAAGAAATTTTCTTACCAAATTGGGGAATGGAAACACTCCACCATGTTCACGCTTTTGATGTAGCACAAATGTTTTTTAAAGCTATCACTCATCGAGAACAAGCCTTAGGACAAAGTTTTCATGCCGTTGCCGAAGAATCCTTAACACTTTACGGATATGCAAAAATTATGTATGAATTTTTTAATAAAGAACCAAAGATTAATTTTTTACCTTGGGATAAATGGTGCGAGTATGAAGGAAACAAAGAAGAAATAGACCATACTTATTACCATATTTATAATATGTTTAATTTTTCATAAAAATATTTTATATGTAATTTTATATAACAAATGGTGGATAATCTTATTTTTAATTTTTCCATTTATAATGCATTATATGATTAATAAATTTTGTTATATCTTGCGATATACTGATTTCAGATATATTAAGAATTTAAAATAGGAAGAAATAAAAATGCAAGAAAAAATAATTAAAAAAACAATTAAATTTCCATTAAAAATGCTAATTAACGATAGAAAAAATGCAAAAATTCAATTAAGAACATCTGATGGAAGAAAAATTTATGAAATAACAGATGATATCCTGCCTAAAGAAATAACAGAGCATTTTGGTAATGAATATTGGTTAAATTATCCTAAATTAAAAGAGATAAAAGTTAACCATATTGCGAACAGATGTGATAATGATAAATATAAAGATATTCAAAACATAAAAATCAGTAATATGGGCAGAGTTGAAATTACAAGCACAACTGCAGGTAAGACAAAAAATACACAAGAAGAAGAAAAAGGGGGATACTTAAAATTAAAAGGCTATCCTATAGATGAATTTGGTTATATTTATAATATGGTGGCAGATACTTGGCTTGTAAAACCTAAAATGAAGGCAAAACTTATTGTTCATCATATAAATAATGACGGCTATGATAACAGACCTGAAAATTTAATTTTTATTCCTGTTACTATACATGGCACAATTCATCACCCAAAAGAAAGTTAATATAGTACTGAAACAATAATTTTTTATAAGGACACAAAATGGCTGAACTGTATTTTATACTGAATTTGTAAAGGAGATTAGACTATGGAAAATACGATTATTGATACAAATTACAGTTTTACGGAAGATTCAAGCTTGAGTGTTCCGTTTTGGAAAGATTTTTGGGACGAAAAAGGAATTTGTGGTGCAAGTACATCCGATCCTGATAAGGAAAGTGAAGTATTAGAACAGTATCATAAAATTTTGTGGGGAAACAGAGTCCTTCCAAACGGCAAAATTATTGTTTTAGAAGAAAGTCTTTTTAAAGGTGGATTAGATTGGGCTGATATACTACAAACAAAAACCGCAGACGATGGCACTTTATATTATACGGTAAATGCTGCGACAAAAGCTACCTCCAGTAAACAAAATTATAAAGTTTTAGATCCGAAACTGGCCTCCGACTCAAATTGGTTAAAATATGCATTAGAAAATGGAATTGTAACTTTGAAAAAAACTCAACTGGACTGTTCTGCCGAAACGAGCGGCTCTGTAGCTGAACTTACTTCTGAAAAGATTACTTGGAAAAATATAATATATACATCAGCAAGTGATATGAAAGAAATAGAAGACACTGCAGGCCAAGCTGAAGCTAAAGCAAAATATGAAAAAGATACAAGTGAAATAGAAGCAAAAGATAAAGAATATGATACAAAATTAAAGAATTTAGATACAATACATTCTGCATTACAAACAGAATATGATTCAGTAAAAGGTGTTATTACAAAAAATGTTGAACGTTCATTTAAAATATTTTCTTAATTTTTAATACTATACTTAATTAAGTTATTTTAAATAATAATAAACCTTTTTAAAGTTTACCATGAATATAAAAACAAGTCAGACTATTAATCCCTCTGATTTTTCATTAAATAATTATTTATTTGCTTCCGAAAATCATTTTGGTGATTCTACTTCTGCAATAACTTTATAACCTCAGTCTTTTGTCACAAATATTACACAAAACAAAAAATAAGGGTTTTACTTTTTCGTAAAACCCTTTATTTATTATGGTACGCAAAGGAGGGCTTGTCTTGTTCGCTCTCATCAAACTACAACCATAAATAAAAAGACAGGAATTAATCCTGTCTTTTTATTTACGCCCGGAGGGATTCGAACCCCTGACCTTTTGGTTCGTAGCCAAACGCTCTATCCAGCTGAGCTACGGGCGCTTATTTAATTTTTATTTTACTTTAACGGCTCCGCTCAGTCAACTCATTTGCCTTGCACTTCTGCAAGTCAACCCGTTGACTTCGACTCACCTCGCAGATTCCATCTGCTCGGCTTGCCTTATCGCTCGCCACGGGGCAGCTGAGCTACGGGCGCTTATTCTGTTCTTTTTAATCATATTCAAAAAACGTTTATTTTTCAAGTATTTTTAAAAGTTTATTTTTGTAACAATATTCATCAATCATATGGTGTAAATTCCCTTGTAACAAATTGAATACCGTCCTTCGTTATTATATAATGGTAATGTATGAAAATCATCAATTTTAAAAAGATTTTATTAATTTTAGCCGTATTTTTGATGACCTTTTTGAACTTTAATCTGGGGGCATCAGCTGAAGACATCTTCAAAATAAATTCGGCAAATTTTGATACTTCAAACGCTTTTGTCGTCTTAACCTCGCAAGACAATTCAACAACACCAATACTTAAACAGGTAAAAACAGTCAAGCTGGAAAATCCAAGACGTGTTTATTTTGATATTGATTCGGCAATTTTAACATTTCCAAAACGCGACTGGACATTCAACTCCGGAGCAATAAAACAACTAAGGATTTCACAATTTTCAAACAATCCCGCAAAAGTTCGTGTAGTAATGTATTTGCAAGACAATTACAATCCTTCAAACATCAATATCGTCAAAGTAAAAAACAATATTTTTATAAAATTTAAAAATCCTCAATTACAGAATGATTATTTTCAAAATACATATAGAGATGACCATACCTCTGCAAGTGATTTTTATGAATACACAACTGTTATGTCATCAGAACCGACTGACAACAACGATATTGCAGGACAAATTCAAAATGCATTCAACCAATCAAATGCAACAAAACAAGATTTGAAACTAAATTCAAAATACTACTTGAATACAATTTCCGTAAAAGGTGGCGGACTGTTGTTAAACGGATTTGGTTCAACTACAATTGAACGCCCGTTAATTTTAACAAATCCGTCAAGAATAGTTTTTGATATTCCAAATACTGTTGTCAATCCGGCACTCAGAAACAGAGAATTAAAAATAAATCAAACTGACAGTGCAAAAATAAGCCAATTCTCAGTAAACAAAGCCCGCATAACCATTACCGCAAATGACGTTACAAATTATATCCCAATATTTTCAAACGACGGACAATCAATAATAATTGCAAATGATAGCAAAATAAATAAAAACAGCTTGTTTTCAGAGACTTCAGATGCAATCGCATACAATGTTGACAAAGAAAACAGTTTGACAAGTTCACTTATCTTGTCTTTTTCAAAACCTGTAGTAAACGGTATTGACAGAAATTCAAAGAACTTTGATATCTATTTGTACAACGTAATGAAATATAACGAAAGCGCATTTAAAGACACAATAGAAGGAACCGCATTTTCAAAGGCAAAAATAGATTTGCTTCCTCAAGTCGGACTAAAACTTTCTATGCCTATTGAGCAAAGTGCAATATTAAGTACTTATATGAGTATCGACGGTAAAAATTTAAAACTTACCGTAAAAAATGCAAAACCAATTGTCGCAGAATCTAACAAACATTATTTTCCGCCAATAAACTCCAAACCGGTTGTAACAAATCCATCGAAATACACTTCAGGAACAAAAAGAGTTGTTTTAGATGCCGGTCATGGGGGCAAAGATGTAGGTGCTGTAGGCGGCGGCAAATGGTATGAAAAAGATGTAAATCTTGACGTTACAAAAAGAGTCCACGATATACTTGTTAAACGCGGTTATTCTGTAGTTTTGACCAGACCAAATGACACATTCGTATCCTTGCAAGATAGAGTTGCAATAAGTGAAAGTTCAAATCCTGATATATTTGTAAGTATTCACGTAAATTCCAGCACAAGTTCTTCTGCAACAGGGCTTGAAACTCACTATTATCATCAAGAAAGTATTCCGCTTGCACAATCTGTACATTCTTCACTTGCAAGTGCAATTAATTCTCCAAACAGAGGCTTGTTAAAGTCAAAATTTTATGTTATAAATCATACTACGGTACCGGCAATTCTCGTCGAAATAGGATTTATTTCAAATCCGACTGAACGTGAAGAACTATTCACGTCAAAACGTAGACAAGCAACGGCTCAAGCAATAGCTGACGGTATTCAAAATTATTTCCATTAAAAAGAATACGAAGATGAAAGATTTACAAAATAATAGCAAAAATTTTGATAACAGACCGATAGGATTTTTTGATTCCGGAGTAGGCGGATTGACGGTATTAGACAAAGTGCAAAAGCTTTTGCCAAATGAAAATTATATTTATTTTGGTGATACTAAAAATATGCCATACGGCGAAAAATCAGAAGCACAACTTTTAAATTTTGCAGATAAGATTTTTAAATTTTTTGAAAATAAAAATGTAAAAGCTGTAGTAATGGCGTGCAATACCACATCAGCTGTAACATATGACAAACTCAAAAACAATTACAATTTCAAGATTTATCCGATAATTCAATCTGTTTCAAAAGTTTTATCAAAAATGGACATTAAAAATATCGGAATATTTGCAACAGATGCAACAATAAATTCGCATTGCTATAAAAAAGAAATAACAAAATATAACAGCAACATAAATGTTTATGAAATAGCCTGCCCTGAATGGGTAAAAATAGTTGAAGATTCTCAAGAGGGAACCTCTGAAAGTGATAAATTAGTAAAAGAAAAACTGGATGAAATGCTCAAAAATTCACCAGATAAAATTGTTTTAGGTTGCACTCATTATCCATATTTGATTGATACCTTAGCTAAATTTGCACAAAAAGATTTGTTTATAGATCCTGCAATAAATTTTGCACAATATATAAAAGAAGATATGAAAAAATATAATATGTTATCTTCCTCAAATGATGCAGCATCTTTTGAATTTTATGTAAGTTCTTCTCCTGAAAACTTTAAGATTGCTGGAGAAATGTTTTTTGATATGAAAAAAGCTAAAATAAACCTTACATATTAACTATTTTTTAAATTTTTTCCCGAATTTTTCAAACATATTGGCAACGGATTCAAACATTGAACATTTTGGTTTTTTATTTTTAGTATAAAATCTATAATATTTGTGGATTATATGGCTCTTAACAATACGTTTCAAGGTGTATGTCACACCTTTGTCATTTAGGACTTCTTGATATAATTTTCTATCAGCTTTTGTTTTATCTAAAATAGCATTATAGTGTTCAGGAAAAAGAGCTTTATACACTTTTGCAAAAGCCAAAAATTCTTCCGGTTTTTCTAACGCAACTCTTTTGTGAAAGATAACTCCTGATTTTTCCAGTAATGGTCTATTAACTGATTTGTCAAAAGCTTTATTCAGCTTATAAAACGAACGACTTTCAGAATTATTTTGAACATTCATCATAGATTTTTACCTTCCATATCACGATTAAAACTACTAAATATAAAATTTTACACATGTTTCATAAAAATTTACAAAAAATAGAGCACGAGGTTTTATGATATAATCGTTCTATGAAGAATTTTAGAACATTTTTGGGATATTTAATATTAATTTTAATAGCACTGAGTATGCTCTATCCATTCTTTGCAATGATAAATTTATCTTTTGTAAGTGAAAATGAAATTTTCACAAATTCACATCAATTAATTCATACACATTTGACCTTACAAAATTATAAAAATGTTTTTACTCAGATTCCATTGGCAAGATATTTTTTAAACAGCCTTTTTGTTGCGACACTAACAACCATCGGGCAAGTTATATTTGCAGCCTTTTCCGGATACGCTTTTGCCAGGATGAAATTCAAATATAGAGATGCCATATTTTTGGGATTTTTAATTACAATGTTGATTCCACCTCAAGTAAATATCATCCCGCTTTTCTTTTTAATGAGAGAATTGCACATGGTAAACACCTATCAAGCATTGATTTTACCGGGATTATTCGGAGGTTTTGGAGTATTTTTAATGCGTCAATATTTTCTATCATTTCCAAAAGAGCTTGAAGATTCCTCAAAAATTGACGGATGTAATCTGTTCCAGTCCTTTTTCAAAATAGCATTACCACTTGCGCTACCAACAGTTGCCACTCTTGCTATTTTTACATTTGTAACCACTTGGAACAGCTTTTTATGGCCGTTAATTATTACAAATTCAGAAGGAATGAGAACATTACCTGTAGGACTGGCAATCTTCAAAGGCAGTTTTAGAGAAATCACTATGTGGGGCGAGTTGCTTGCATGTTCTGTAATCTGTACAATACCTGTTGTCGGAGTATTTTTACTCGGCAAAAAGTATTTTATCAACGACATTATGCAAGGTGGAGTAAAAGAATAAGTTACTCATACCTTAAAGCATCAATTGGATTTAAAAGTGAAGCTTTATAAGCCGGATAATATCCGAATATTACTCCAATTGCACCTGAAAACCCGAGAGAAAGTAACATTGACGAAGTTGTTATGGCAATCGTCGTCCCTGTGGAGAGTTTCACAATATATGAACCCACGACGCCGACAATTACGCCAATAATTCCACCCAATATTGATAATATAAAAGATTCTATCAAAAATTGAATTCTTATATCCGTTGCTTTTGCCCCTATTGCCATACGAATTCCGATTTCTTTCGTACGTTCTGTTACCGAGACAAGCATAATATTCATAATACCTATACCACCTACAAGCAAAGATACAGATGCTATCGCACCCAATAATATTGACATAGTCTTTGCCGAAGATTTTATCGTTTCTTGCATTTCTGCCAGATTTTTAACTTCAAAATCATCATCCTGAGACTTTCCTATATGATGACGTGTACGGAGTAATGTTGTAATTTCATCCGACGTAGTTTCTAAAACACTATCGTTTTGAGTTTTTACATTGATTCTATCAACCGTCCCCGGGAAATCTGTTCCAAAGACTTTTCTTTGTGCAGTTGTTATCGGAATAAAAATCAAATCATCCTGATCCATCCCCATACCACTCTGACCTTTTATTGCTAAAAGACCTACAACTTTGAATGGGACGTTTCCAACTCTCATTGTTTTTCCAATCGGATCAACATCTCCAAAAAGTTCTGTTGCAACCGTATTCCCGATAATTGCCACTTTTGAAGCATTTTGTATATCTTCAGGTATAAAATTCCTGCCGGAAGATACTTCATAATTTCTTATATAAAGGTACGAAGAAGTTGTACCTCCAACGTCGGTAGACCAGTTTTGATTTCCGTAAGTTAACTGCTTACTTTCTGAAGAATAAGGCGCAATTGCAAGAATTCCGTGACAATTTTTTTCAATTGATTCTTCATCTTTTAATGTCAAAGTCGGACGTGTGCCCATACCCATTCTAACTCCGCCTGAAGTTGCAGAAGCAGAACGTATCATAAGCAAATTGCTTCCCATAGATTCCATATCTTTTGCAATTTTTTGACTGGAACCTGTTCCGACAGCAAGCATTATAATCACTGCACTAACACCTATAATGATACCTAAACTTGTTAATGCCGATCTCATTTTATTCACTTTTAATGACACTACTGCCATTTTTAATATTGATTTTATATCAATCATTTACGTTTCCCGATTTCTTTTTTTACGCCATTCTTCTTTCGTATCATCTGAAATGATATTCCCATCTTTGAACTTCACAACACGCTTACAATAATCCGCGATATCAGGTTCGTGAGTAACAAGGACAACTGTTTTTCCTGTTTTATTATTCAGATTTACAAAAAATTCCATAACTTCAATACTTGTTTTTGTATCCAAGTTCCCTGTAGGTTCATCAGCTAAAATAACAGGCGGATCATTGATTATAGCTCGAGCAATCGCAACACGTTGTTGCTGACCTCCTGACATCTCATTTGGCATATGATCCCAACGTTTTTCAAGCCCGACTATTTCCAAAGCTTTCATTCCTCTGTCATGTCTTTGTTCTTCAGGAATTCCATAATAAATCATCGGCAAAATTACATTATCAAGCGCTGAAGTTCTTGAAATAAGATTAAATCCTTGAAAGACAAACCCCAACTTACGATTTCTTATATCAGACAACTGATCTGATGACATTGACAATACATCAATTCCATCAAGGTAATATTCTCCGCTTGTCGGTTTATCAAGACAGCCCAACATATTCATAAATGTTGATTTGCCCGAACCTGAAGCTCCCATAATTGCAACGAACTCACCTTCATTGACCGTTAATGAAACTCCATTCAGCGCATTGAAGGAATCCTCGCCGGTTTTATAAGTTTTATAAGCGTTTTTAACTTCTATTACGTTCATTAAAACATCCTCATTGGAGGTTTCCCGCTTTTCTTGTCGCTGTCACTATTTGAACTTGTACCTTTTGAGTTTGAGCCGATAATTATTTTGAAGCCTTCCTTGAGTTTTTCAGAAATTATTTCGGTTGCAGAATCATCACTTATGCCTTCTTTTATATCAACACGAACAGGTTTGTGATGTTCAAGTATCCAAATACCCTGATTTTTATATTTTTTACCGTTTGTTTCAGGCGTAAATTTCAAAGCTATATTTGGTGCACAAAGTACATTTTCATGTTTTTGCGTAATTATTGAAACGTTAGCCGTCATACCGGGCTTCAATTTCAAATCTTTATTTTCTACCGATACAATAACAGGATAAGTAACAACATTAGAAGTAGTTGTTGATGCAAGCCTTACTTGCGTAACTTTTCCGGTAAAAGTTTGGTCAGGATATCCGTCAAGCGTATAAGTTACCAATTGACCCTTCTTAACTTTTCCGATATCAGCTTCTGAAACGCTAACTTCTATCTGCATTTTTGTCAAATCCTGAGCTATTGTAAATAATTCCGGAGCTTGAAAACTTGCAGCAACCGGCTGTCCTACATCTATTTCTCTTGAAATTATAGTCCCTGATACAGGTGCCGTAATTTTTGTATATTCCAAATTTGTCATCGCTGTTTTATAACTGGCTCTAAATTGCGCAATCTGGGCACGAGCTGCGCCACCTTCTGCTACATTTGCAAGATAATCACTTTCTGCCTGATCCAGTTCACTTTTGGCAATAAAATTTTTCCTGTAAAGATTTCTGTAACGGGTAAGAGTTTTGCGAGCCATCACAGTCTGTGCATTAGATTTTGCAAGTGCTGCTTGTGCATTACTGATTTGTGCTTGGTTTTGTTGGACAGCAGCTTCAAAAGTTCTAGGGTCAATCTCTGCTAAAAGTTGTCCTTTTTTAACCTCACTATTATAATCTACATAAATGGCTTTTATAAGTCCTGATACTGTTGAACCTACACTATACGTATTTACAGGATTTATAGTACCTGAAGCTTCAACAGTCTGAGTGATTGTACAACGCTCCAAATCTTGAGTTTCATATTTTACAGAATTATCAGATGTAACAATACCAAAGCCAACTGCTCCCAGTATCGCCAACCCTATAACTCCTGTTGCTATGTATCTTTTCTTAATTTTCATTATTTTTTATCCTCTATATTCGCAGTAACAGCTTGTTGAAGTCCAATTGCCTTTTCCAAGTTTGCTCGTGCAACATTGTAATTATAAACCGTATTTACGTATGATTGTTGTGCATTATTATATTTTACTTTAGCATCCTGAAGCTCAATATAATCGCCCAAACCTACTGCATATCTCCCATCGGCAAGTTCAAAGTTTTCTAAAGTTTGTTTTACCTTGACATTTACTAACGGTATCTGTTTTTCCAATTGTTTCATATTTATATACAGAGTTTGAATATCAAAATAAATATTTTGTTCTAACTGATCAATATCATTTTTAGCAAGTGCTATTTGAAGTTTACCGGTATCAATTTCATTTTTTTCCTGCATAATATTTACTGAACTTGTCAAATTCACGCCGGCATTATAAGAACTTGCAGAATATTTATCTTTATATCCGTATCCTGCTGATGCACTTATTTTTGGGTAATATTGACGTTTTATTACCAGTAGTTCTTCGTCCATTGCATTTTTTACAGCTTCATAAGATTTTAAATCCGGCCTGTTTTTTTTAGCCAAATCAACAGATTCATCAAATGTATATGGGAATGGTTTGAATTTATAATTTTCAAGCACATCAAGTTTTTGAACTCCAACTGTCAAATACGCATTACCCACATCTTTTGGTAATTTTGAAATATCTTTTGTCTCTGATATTCTCTGTAAACTTACAGGAGTAAAATTTTTAGAGAAATTAAAAGCCTCAGTATTTTTGATTTCATAGGCCGGAGCATATGCGATATACATTGAATTATTCAGTTTTACAATAGCATTTTGATAAGTCTGTTCTGCAGTAACCAATTGAATTTTTGCATCAGAAAGATTTACTTCTGCATTAACAAGATCGATTTTTGATTTTATTCCCTCATCAAAATAGGCTTTGATTCGTTGATAATTTCTTTCATTAACTTGAACATTTGCGCGTTCGACATCAACATTTGTTCTTGCAGCCAAAACTCCAAAATAATTTATTTCTACAGCATAAACCGTATTCAAAACAGCATTGTCAAAATTATATTTTGCAGCTATCTGATTGAATTTATACATTTTAATATTTGCATGGGTTTTACCAAAATCCCAAATCAGCTGATTAATACTTGCTTCGGCATCTAAAGTCGTATCATTCATCGTATATAATGTACTATTTTCACCGTTATAATTATAACCTGCCCCTATTCCAAGTGTTGGAAAATATGCAGATTTTGCAATTCCAACATCATTTTTGGAAATTGCATATTTATATCTGTATTTCTTAACTTCCGGACTATTTTGAAGCGCAATATTTAAACAATCATTCAAGCCTAAAACCATATTTTTTTGCACCGCAACCTTTTCGGCAGAGGACTTGATATCAGTACTTTTATCAACTGCAAAAGTACTATTGCAACTCAGCAAAACAATTAATGATATTAATAATATTCTATAACTTATTTTCAATTCGTTACATCCATGTGTATTACGACAGTATAACGATTATAAACTTTCATTTGTTCATTTTAATCATCTGTTTATATTAAATTATAGAAAAGTTGGTGGGTAGAAAATTCTACCCTAGTAAAACTAAGGATTTACGAACATTAACAAACCCATTATAACGAATTTTTGAACTGCTACCAAAACAACAATTGCAATAATAGGAGACCAATCAATCATCCCAACAGGAGGAATGAATTTTTTAAATATATTCAAATACGCATCAGAAATCTGACGAATAGTAAACCAAGGATTTTTGTCCCAATCTATAGACGGAATCCAACTCAAAAATATTCTCAATATAATTATAAAATAAAATAAATTAAATATATTATTTATTCCGTAAATAACACCTTGCATAATTTGTCCCTTCTACAACTATATCTGAGAATTTTTCTTTGTATTTCCACAATCACAATTGTTTCGCTCAATTGGAGTTTTTTCAATAAGTTTGAACAATAAAGATTTAAGATTTTCAATATTATTATTAAAAACTTTTATAACTTCTGTATGCGAAACCGGTGGAACATCTCCAGCCAAACCGGCATCATAGTCAGTTATAAGAGAAATATTCAACGGACACATATCCATTTCTTTTACCAAATAAGCTTCAGGAAAAGCTGTCATATTAATAACTTCCCAACCTTGGTTTGTAAAGAATTGAGATTCTGCTTTTGTTGAAAATCTAGGACCGTTTATAACAACAACAGTTCCTTTGTCATGAACATTTATACCTAATTCATTAGCTGTTTCAATAGCCAATTTTCTCATTTCAGGACAATATGGTTCAGCTGCAGACGGATGAGTAGCAATAGGGCCTTCAAAAATAGTTGATTTTCTACCATCTGTCCAATCGACAAACTGATCACAAATAACAAAATCACCCGGTTTTACATGTTTTTGCAAACTTCCAGCAGCACAAGGTGAAATAACTCTTTTGCAACCCAAAGACTTCATTGCCCAAACATTTGCACGATAATTAACCAAATGAGGCAAAATTGAATGATGTCTGCCATGACGAGGCATAAACGCAACTTTATGTTCACCGATTTTACCTAAAAATACGTTATCAGAAGGCATCCCGTATGGAGTTTCAATCTTTATTTCTTCAATATCATTTAAAAAACTATAAAAACCGGAACCACCAAAAACACCTATTGTAGCCTTGTTATTGTTATCCATATATCTCTCCTTATTTGATACTCATTATTGTATCATAAAATATCAATTTATACAAAAAGAACCTCAATAAGAGGTTCTTTTTGTTTTCGAGATTGCTTTTCAAGTGCTTATGCTTTTGCAGCAACACCTGATTTTTCAATAATTTCTTCTTGAACATTTCTTGGAACTTGTTCATATTTCTTGAATTCCATTGAGAATGTTCCACGTCCTTGAGTATTTGAACGTAAGTCTGTTGCATAACCGAACATATTACCCAAAGGTACTGTAGCTCTAACAATTACACTGCCGGTATTACCAACAGGTTCTTGACCTTCTACACGACCACGACGTTTTGAAATATCACCGATGATTGTTCCTGTAAATTCTTCAGGAATTTCGATTTCAACTTTCATCATAGGTTCAAGAATACAAGGTTGTGCTTTTCTACAACCTTCCTTGATAGCCATTGATCCGGCGATTTTAAATGCCATTTCTGATGAATCGACTTCGTGGTAAGAACCATCATAAAGTTCTACGTGAACGTCAATCATAGGATATCCGGCTAAGATACCACCTTCAAGAGCTTCTTCCATACCTTTTCTTGCTGGTTCAATGTATTCTTTCGGAATAGCACCACCGACAATTTTGTTTTCAAATTCAAATCCGGCATTTTCTTCTGCAGGTGAAATTCTGATTTTAACGTGTCCGTATTGACCTTTACCACCTGACTGACGAATGAATTTAGCTTCTTCATCATAGTTACCTAAAATTGTTTCACGGTATGCAACTTGTGGTTTACCAACGTTTGCATCAACTTTGAATTCTCTTAACAATCTGTCAACGATGATATCCAAGTGAAGTTCGCCCATACCTGAAATAATTGTTTGACCTGTTTCTTCATCTGATTTAACTCTGAATGAAGGATCTTCTTCAGCAAGTTTTTGAAGTGCAATACCCATCTTATCTTGGTCAGCTTTTGTTTTTGGTTCAATAGCAACTGAAATAACCGGATCAGGGAATTCCATTCTTTCCAAAATAATAGGATCTTTTTCATCACACAAAGTATCACCTGTTGTTGTATCTTTCAAACCAACAGCTGCGCAGATATCACCTGCATAAACTTCAGTTTCTTCAATTCTTTGGTCAGCATACATCTGAACTAAACGAGAAATACGTTCTTTCTTTTGGCTTGTTGCGTTCAAAACGTATGAACCTGCTGTAATTTTACCTGAATATATTCTCAAGAAAGTTAAACGACCAACATAAGGGTCTGTCATAACTTTAAATGCTAAAGCACTGAACGGCTCATCATCAGATGAATGGCGTTCAATTTTTGTTCCGTCTTCTTGTTCACCTTCGATAGCTTTAACATCAACAGGAGATGGCATATAATCAATAACTGCATCCAACATCAATTGAACACCTTTATTCTTAAATGCAGTACCGCAAGTAACAGGAACGATTAAGTTGTTGCATACAGCTTTTCTCAAAGCAGCTTTCAATTCTTCGTTAGTAGGTTCTTCACCTTCCATAAATTTCATCATCAAATCATCATCTGTTTCAGAAATTTTTTCAATCATTTCTTCTCTGTACTTTTTAGCCTTTTCAAGCATATCACTTGGGATTTCTTCATCTTTAATATCTGTTCCCAAATCGTTTGTATAAACTTCAGCTCTCATCTTCATCAAATCGATAAGACCTGTAAATTTGTCTTCTGCACCGATTGGCAATTGAATAGGTACAGCATTTGCATGTAATCTTGTTTTAATTTGTTCAACTACACGATAGAAGTCAGCACCTGTTCTATCCATTTTATTAACGAATACCATACGAGGTACGTCATATCTGTTTGCTTGACGCCATACAGTTTCTGATTGTGATTGAACACCACCAACTGCACAGAATACAGCAACAACACCGTCTAATACACGAAGTGAACGTTCAACTTCAATTGTAAAATCAACGTGGCCCGGGGTATCAATAATGTTTACCTGATAGCCTTTCCATTCAGCAGTAACAGCAGCTGATTGAATAGTAATACCACGTTCTCTTTCTTGATCCATAAAGTCGGTTACTGCAGCACCATCGTGAACTTCACCAATTTTATGTGTTTTACCAGTGTAAAACAAAATACGTTCTGTTGTAGTGGTTTTGCCGGCATCAATATGGGCAGCAATACCAATGTTTCTAATTTTCTCTAATGGAGTTTTTCTAGCCATTTTTTGTCTTCCTTTTTTATTTATATTATTTGTAACATTCGCTATTTATATAAAAAGATTATAAATTCTTAGCTTCAATAAGATTATCTCACAAACAAGATTTATTTCAAGAACATTATAATCAATTATTTATAAGTTTTATTTCTCATTAATTTAGATGGTGCATAATATTAAAAAATATTCTAATCTTCATTTAAAGGAGAAATTTATATGAACAACAACTTAGTAAATATGGAATTTATAAAAGTTATTATTGGTATCATTGTTTTTGTCCCAGTAGTTATTTGCGGAATCATTGGATTTATCAAGTCAATAAATTCAAGAAAATATTATAAATGCCCTGTATGTGGAGAATCCTTCCGTTCGGAAAATATGCATCCTTCTGAATGTAAAGTTTGTGGAGCATCGCTAGAGGAAACTGATGATACAAATGTTACCGACAAAACTAAATAAGTTTTTATTATGCAAATATCTTTATTTAAAGTATTTTCATAAGTTTATTTTTTTACATAAACCTCTGTGCAAAAGATTTGAAGAGCATACAATTAAACTCTTCGGATTTTATGTATGTAAAAGCTGCTTATTGTTATATATAGGATTTTTAATCTCATTAATTTTTATATATTTGAACCAGATGTTTTATTTGGGTATATATACGTATATTTTAATATTCTGTACAATTCTGACTTTCATTCTTTCAGCCCCCAAAATATATAAAAATTTCAATCGCACAACCAAGGATTTTCTAAGATTTTTTGATGGATTATTTGCAGGGTATGTACTTATAAGTACATTCAAATTAAATATTTCACTTGGCGTTTTAAGCATCATCTGCCTTTTTACGCTAAAACATATTTACAACAAACAACGCAAAGCAAGAGATTTATGCAAAGACTGTCCTCAACTAAATACAGGTAAAACCTGCGACGGATACAAATTACAAAACCAAGCTTTACTAAAAATAGATGAAGAATATTCAGAAATAATAACTGAAAGTATAAACAAGAAAGGAAAAAATTATGATTAACCGAGAGGACTTATTATCAGGAACCCGACCGGAAGTCGGCAACAGAATTCTTGTAACAGAAAAAGAGAATTTCCAAGGATACCAAGTAATGGACTACCGCGGAGTTGTATGGGGCATTTCAATGCGTTCAAAGGATTTGGTTCAAGATACATTTATGGGTTGTAAACAGGTAACAGGTGGAGAATTAACGTCATATACCGAACTATCAGATGAAGTAAGACAACGTGCATGGGACAGAATGGTAAGTTCGGCTAAAAGGATAGGTGCTAATGCAGTTATAAACTTCCGATTTGAAATCACGCCACCATCTTATGCCTCAGCAAATGCAGAAGTTGTAGCATACGGTAATGCCGTAGTCATAAAACCAATCAAAAATTATGTACCATTAGGTGGCCTTGGTAATTTATTAGCAGAATACGTTGATGTTTGTGCCGGTAACACAGAACTAAATTCTATTCAACCTGATATTAACCCAACATCACCGGTTGCACAAATTGTTACGGTCGGAGAATTTACTTATGCTATATGTCCTGACTGTAAGATGAAATACAAACTTGTCAAAGACGAAAACGGTAAATATAAAGTTCAAGGTTTACCGGATGTTGACCCACAAGAAGCAGGAATACAAATATTCTGCCCAAGATGTGGAAGTAAATTTACGATTCCGGAAGAATAAAATATTTTTTAATATAAAAAAGACGGTATATTTATTTATACCGTTTTTTTGTGCTAAAATATAGCCATAGAATATTTTAAAGAAGGGAATAACATGTTAGTATCATTAAATTGGTTAAACGAATTTGTAGATTTATCGGATAAAGATGAAAAAGAAATAGCTTATGAATTGACTATGAGCGGATTGGAAGTTGAAGAAATAACTGAAATCAAAGCTCAATTCACAAATATAAAAACAGTTAAAATAGAAAAGATTGAAAATCACCCGAATTCTGATCACTTGCACCTTGTAACAATCAATACAGGTTCAGGTCTAAAAACTGTGGTTTGCGGGGCTCAAAATATTGAAGTAGGGCAGATAGTTCCTTACGCATCTGTCGGCAGCAAAGTTTTAGATAGAAAAACAGGTGAAATGTTCACTCTAACTCCTGCAGTTATTAGAGGTGTACCATCAGAAGGTATGCTATGTTCTGACGATGAACTCGGAGTTTCTGAAAGAAACTATCAGGAAGAAGACGGAATTTTAATTTTGAACAGACTTTTCCCTGATGTAAAATTAGGTGAAGATGTTGAGAAATTGTTGGGATTTGAAAAAGATGTTGTTTTAAATGTTGCTCCGACTGCAAACAGAGGTGACCAGATGTCTGTTATCGGTGTTGCAAGAGAATTAAGTGCAATATTTAATCGTCCTTTAAAATTCTCCCCATTAGTTTCCACAAAAGATTTGACTACAAAATCTTTTGAAGTAGAAATTAAAGATGATTCTATTTGCAAATATTATTCATTAGGGATTTTAAAAGACATAAAAATAAAACCATCTCCCGATTGGATGAAGAAAAAACTTATAGCTTCCGGAATTCGTTCCATAAACAATGTTGTTGATATTACAAATTATGTTTTGTTGGAATACGGAACACCGTTACACGCATTTGATTTGAACAAGCTTAACGGCTACTTATGCGTAAGACGTGCCAATGAAGGCGAAACTTTAACAACACTTGATGGCGTTGAAAGAAAATTGAATAATGATACAATTTTAATCGCAACAAAAGATAGTGGCGTTTGCTTGGGCGGTGTATTTGGCGGAGAAAATTCTGAAATTGATAATAATTCTACCGCAATTGCCCTTGAAGCTGCATACTTTGTACCTGCAGCAATTAGACGTTCTTCTCGCAGTGCGGGATACAGAAGTGAAGCATCTGCAAGATTTGAACGCGGAATTGATATCGAAACCGTAAAACCTGCTTTGATGCGTGCTATGCAATTGTTGGTTGAACTTGCTGATGCCAAAATTGAAGGCGTTGTTGAAACAGGCAAAAACAAACTTGAACCTATTGAAATCACACTTAGATATTCTGAAATAAAAAGAATTTTAGGTTGTGAAATTGCATCTAACCGTTGCGATGAAATTCTAAATAATTTAGGGTTTAAAAAACTCGGTGGAAATGATGCCGCATCCAAATTCTTGGTACCTTCATACCGTGCAATGGATGTAACGCGTGAAATTGACTTGATTGAAGAAATTTCAAGAATAAACGGTTATGACAAAATCACTCCGACACTTCCTTCAAAATCTGCAACGGCAGAAATAACTTTGGAAGAAAGAGTGATTAAAAAGGTCCATGAAATTATGTTATCTTCAGGATTGAATGAAATTGTAACTAATTCTCTAATCGGAAAACCTATGTTAGACCGTTTTAAAATCAAATATAACGATGAAAAAGCTGTAAAAGTTTTGAATTCAGCAAGTGAAGAATATTCAATGTTGCGTCAATCAATGACACCGAGCCTTTTGAACTGTTTGAAATACAATTTTGATCAGGGTCAAAAAACTTTTTGGAGTTATGAAATAGGTAAAACTTATGAAATCGTTGCACCAGCAGATGAAAAATCAGCCGGAGTAAAAGAAACCAGAGTTTTAGGCGGAATTTTGACAGGTGAAATTGAAAATTCAAAATGGGAAGTGAAAACTGAAACCGATTTCTATACCGCAAAAGGTATTGTTGAAAAATTGTTTGAAGAACTCGGCGTTTCAAAAAGAATAAAGCTCATTCCGCTTGATAAATCAGAATTGAAAGATTCTCATAATGCACTTCATCCTTATAGAAGTGCCGTAATCACAATATTAGGTAAAAAGCCTATGCCAATCGGATACATCGGACAAATTCATCCTGTATTGAGAGATAAACTAAAACTAAATCAAGAGGCATTTGTATTCAAAGTTGATTTGGAAGAAATCATTGCAATCATTAAAGAAACAACTCCGAGATTCAAAAAACTTGCACAGTTCCCTGAAGTAAAAAGAGATTTGGCATTTATAATCAATGATGATGTACCATTTGAAGAAATTCAAAGAACAATCAAAGGTGCTGTTCAACAAAACATATTCAAAGGTTCAGAAATCTTTGATGTATATAAAGGAGAACACGTTGAAGATGGCTACAAGAGTCTTGCTTTCAGAATAAAATTACAAGATGAAAATGCAACTTTAACAGAAGAAGTTATTGAATCTCAAATAAATTCTATTCGTTGCAAACTTCAAAAAACATACACTGACGTTACTTTTAGAGAATAAGAGGATAAAGAAATGAAAAAAGTTTTAATTTTATTCGTAACAATTTTAAGCGTATTTTTGTTTCAAAATATGGCATTTGCCACAAATACAGTAATGCCAAGATATGTAAGTTTAAGAAATCCTAATTCTTTGGGAGTTTATGAAGTTGGCAGAGAAATTGTAATTTACAAAGAACCAAAAGATAATTCTCCGGTATTAAAATCTTATACATGGAGTAAAGATGAAATCTATCCTGAAGGTACAGAATTTGAGGATTTGTTTACAGTATTTATTCCGTCAAAAGAACTTGCAATGATGACTGTAGTTGACGAAAATGAAGATTGGGTTCAAGTAATTTATAACAACAACTCAGGCTCAAAAGGCTGGATAAAAAAAGATGACCCATACAAATTTATGACTTGGGTAAATTTTTATAATATGTATGGCAAAAAGTACGGACTTTACATGTTACAAGGATGCTCAGATAAAATTAATGAAATGAAAAGCGCCGCAGATGATGCCTCACAAACAGTTTCAACTCTAAACCACCCTGAAACAATCAACCTTAATGTCATAAGCGGAAATTGGGCATTGGTCAGCGTAATGGATATAGACAGAGTTCCAAAAACAGGATTCGTAAGATGGAGAGCGGATACAGGGATTAGATACTTTTTCCCTGATATAAAATAGGGGTAAAGTTAGGGGTAAAATTAACCAAAATGGCAAAAAAAGGGTTGTTTATAACATTTGAAGGAGCAGACGGTTGTGGAAAAACCACACAACTGAAACTTTTGGCTCAATACTTGGAACAAAAAGGCAGAGAAATACTCATAACTCGCGAACCCGGTGGAAAAGGACTTGGTGAAAAGGTTAGAGAAATCCTTTTGAATTACGATGGTGATGTATCCCCTCGTTGCGAAGAATTTTTATTTTTAGCGGATAGAGCGCAAAATATTGATATCATTGTAAACCCTGCAATTAAAAGTGGTAAAATCGTTCTTTGTGACAGACATACCGATAGCACAATAGCTTATCAAGGATATGGCAGAGGGCTTGATATCGACAGAATAAAGAATTTGAATAACATGGCAACAAATGGTAGAATTCCTGATTTGACATTTATTTTTGATATAGATACCAAAACTTCAATGCAACGTGTCGGAAAAGAAAAGGATAGAATGGAAAGCGCAGGAATTGAATTCCATAATAGAGTACGCCAAGGATATTTGGAAATTGCAAAACAAGAACCGAATAGAGTAAAAGTTCTTGATGCCACAAAATCTATTGAAGAAATTCATAAAAAAGTCGTTGAAATCGTGAATTTCCATATCATCGGGTAATATAATACATTTTACTTGTTATTTGTACTTTAATTTCATATTAATCAGTCAATGTAAAATTTTCAGGCAAATTTTTGATAATTTTTTTTATAAAAACATCTTGTGGAATATTTAAAGCTTCACATATTGCCCACAACGAAGTGACTTTTATATCATTTTGAGCATTTTCAATTCTACTTATTAATGAAGTTTGTAATCCATATTCATATGCCAATAATCGGGAAGATTTATTTTGCTTTTTGCGTTCTTCCTTTAAAACTGTTCCTATTGCTTGCATTAATATATCTGAATTTTTTAAATTATGTTGCATATATAGAACTTTAATGCTAAAATATTCTCAAATATTTCTATATATAGAACAAGGAGAATATGTATAAAGTTTTATTTAGGTTTTTGTCTTTTTTCTTTATAAATAAAGAAAAAAGACATTGGATAAGATCATACGAATCATTTTCAATAAAAAAATTATTAAACTATAAAAAACTAAATTATAAAGTAATTTCACTCGGAACATTCTGTCTTCCACGAGTAATTTCAACCTCAATTGGAATAAAACCTCATAAATGGTTCGGTGAATTGACGTGCCCATTTGATTTGGCTTTTTTTAATAATTTTGACCAAATACTTATGTTACTAAATAATAACTTTGAAAATTTTTTCGATGGTTTAAAATATTCAAATAAAAATAATTATTATTATAATGATAATTTAAGTGCAATATTTAATCATGATGGAACTTTATCTTTGGAAGAATTTAAAAATAGGTATAAAAAAAGAATAAAAAATTTTATAAAATACATTAAATCAGATTCATTCATATATTTTTTAATCGCTTTTCAAAATACACAAAATATACCTTCTGATACACAACTAAAAATACTAATAAATACATTACATAAAATACGTAATAACAAAAAATTCAAAGTAATAATTATAACAGCAGAAAAAGAGCCAATAATAACAACCTATCCCCAAAAAATATCTGTAATCTATAATATAGATATTTCTCCAATAAATGAGAACGGTAATTGGGTGGAAGAATTACAAAAATTAAAAAGGCCAGAAGCAAAAAAAATATATAAAACATTAGAATTAAACTTGAAAAATATAATTAAAGAAACATCACATAATATATGAAATCAATGTTAATGTTACATTTTAATAATTCATTTCCCAATTTTCTTCAATTACACGGCCGGCACATCCTCTACCAGGTCCATAATAATTTGTTGCTCTACAACCATTATTTGAATATGCACTTGCATTCTGCCAATATCTGCCATTATCACCTGTCAATAGCGCATATTCTTTTGAACCTTGTGCAACTACTTTGCCGGTATTACTTATCCAAAAAGCAAACATATCCCTACCGATTGTATTCGGTTTTTTCTTAATTCCATTAACATCAATCAAGTAAGAACCATATAATCTGGTTGAAGATACGCTGGTAAGAAATTTTTCATGCCAAGTTCGTTCTAACAAACTGGCACCATTAACAAAATTATATACTTGAAATCCGTCTGATGATCTGCTTTTTGAATTAAGGCTGTAATAATATACTGTTTTTTGAGGTTCAATGGATACACAATTAAAATATTTTCTCATAATTTCAGTATTAGGAATTTTATATAACATACACCATCCATCACCCGTACATTGATCAAAAACTGATGATAAATATTCGGTATCTCCAAAATCACTTACTCCTTCGCTTGAAATCATTTTTTGAAAACCTTGAGATAATATTGAATAGTTAGTTTTATATTGAGTCACCAAAACTCTTTTTTGATAACTTGCAACAAGCATAGGAATTGTAAGTGCTGCTATTACACCAATAATGCCAAGAGTTATCAATACTTCCGCCAATGTAAAAGCATTTTTATTTTTTTTATACATATAAATTCCTCCTTTTATTATTATAACAATATTTCCTATATATTTCAATAATAAATTAAACTTTACTCAACACTTTTCCTACCATTTCAAAGCGTTCCGGACAAGATTTAAAATCAATAACATTGAAGTTTTTAAATGTCAAAATTGAACGTATATTATCGGAATTTTCCACACTCTCACGCGCCAAAAGTGCACCGACAATGGCTTCCATCTGACTCATCGGCATCATATTAGATGGGAGATCAATATTCCATTCAGTTCTCAACATCTGTTGTAAAAATTTGCAATCTGCAGGAGAGCGGTCTTTATAACAAGAGTTCAAATGCATTGTCTGTCTTGTCATAAACAGTTCAAACCTATCCACTGGTATTCCTTTTTCGATTAAAGATGTAAAATATTCACAACTTCTTGTGGAATATCGTTGCGTCCAGTTTTCACGATTTGGCATATGCTCATTTGTAGAAACCATTTGATATTGTTTCCCGAGAATTCTCCATTTGCCATCCAACATTGTTCTGTCATTTGGTAATGATACACATATTTTTGAATATTTTAATGATGAAAAGTTGTCGAAAAAGAACATAATATCATTCATCTTGTACAATTTGTCAAGCATAATCAAATTGTGGTCACTATCTATAACAGCGACACCAGAATCTGCCGTTGAATTAGCTGCCAAAGATAATCCTATATAGTAATTCATAAATTTTCCTATTCCATTAATTGTGTCATAATCATAGGTTCGCCTTCAGTACACAAAACCGTATGTTCAAAGTGCGCAGAAGGTTTTCCGTCAGCTGTACTTACAGTCCATTCATCAGCTGCAACTTCTACTTCATCACAACCCAAGTTTAACATTGGTTCAATCGCAATAGCAGTGTTCTTTTTTATCAAAGTTTTATCGCCGACTTTGTAATTGAACAAAAACGGATCTTCATGCATTTGATGGCCTACACCGTGTCCGCCGTATTGTCTGACGATTCCATAATGTTCACGATTGGCAACTTCTTCAATTGCAGTTGAAATATCATCCAAAACGTTTCCGTCACGCATCTGTGCAATACCTGCAAAAAGAGCTTCTTCTGTTGTTTTCATCAATTTTGCAACTTCTTCTGAAATCTTTCCGACAGGATGAGTCCAAGCACTATCACCAACCATACCGCCGTATGTGGCACCAACATCAACACTTATTATATCGCCTTCTTTTAAAATAACTTTTTCAGAAGGGATACCATGGACTACTTGTTCATTAATTGATGTACAAATACTTGCAGGGAAACCACTATATCCTAAAAATGTAGGAATAGCTCTGTTTTCTCTGATAACTTTTTCGGCAATTGAATCTAATTCTTTTGTAGAAATACCCGGTTCAATAACTTCTTTCATTTTTTTGTGAACGAGTGCAACTATGTGACCGGCGTGGCGCATTCTTTTTATTTCATCTCTTGACTTATGATTAATCATTTACTGCCTTCAATAACCTTTCCCATACTTCATCAATTGAACCGTTTGCATCAATTGATTTCAAGACACCTTTATTTTTATAGTACTCAATCAATGGTGCTGTTTCATTGTTGTATGTATCAAATCTTGATTGAGCTACTTCTCTTGTATCATCTTTTCTTTGAGTCAATTCTGTTCCGCATTTGTCGCAAATACCATCTTTTTTAGGTGCTTTAAATGCTAAATTGTAAATTTCACCACATTTTGGACAAGAACGACGATTCACAATTCTTTCAACAAGGATATTTGTATCTATTTCAAAATATATTGCTCTAAATTCAGCTTTTTCACTACCGTCAATATTTTTGTTCATAACAGTTAATTTGTCAGCTTGTTCAACACTTCTCGGGTATCCGTCAAGAATATATCCGTTTTTGCAATCATTTTGAGATAATCTATCTTCAATAATTTTAGCAACCAATTCAACCGGAACTAATTCACCTTTATCAATAAATCCTTTTGCAATTTTACCGTTTTCTGTTCCATTTTTAATTTCAGCTCTTAATAAAGAACCTGTATCAATATGCGGAAAGTTCAAATATTCAGACAATTTTGAGGTTTGTGTTCCTTTTCCGCAAGCCGGTGGTCCTAAAAAAATCAATTCTTTTTTCATATATATCTCCTCTTATAAAAAATTATAAAACAAAATGCCCGAAAATTCGGGCACTCTTGTTATGTATCAATATTTGTTGCATAAACGGCATTGGATTCAATAAAATCTCTACGAGGCTCTACTTTGTCCCCCATCAAGATATCAAACAATCTGTCACAAAGTGAAGCATCTTCAATCGTAGCCTTTAATAGAGTTCTTGATGCAGGATCCATTGTAGTTTCCCAAAGTTGTTGTGGCATCATTTCACCCAGACCTTTGAATCGCTGAATTGTCATACCCTTTTGACCTCTATCATCAATAATTTTTTGAAGTTTTTCAAAAGAATGAATTTCATATTCTTCCGCATCCGTTTTCAATACCAAACCATTACCTTCTTCAATCAAGAAATCACGAATCAACGGATATGCTGTTTTTAATCTCTTATATTCTGATGACTTAATTATAGCTTGGTTCAATATAACGTGTTCTTCATCATTCAAATTAACTTTTATCGAATATTTTGAATTTTCCGAATTATACAAAACTTCGCACTTATAACTTTCAGCTTCTGTGATATTGTAGTTTGTCGCGTGGTCTTGTAAATAATGATTCAAATATTCATTAATTTCATTCATTTTGGCCTGATCATCAAAATCTTCCGGTTTAATATCAGCTCTAACAAGACCTCTCAATACAACTGCCGGATACAAATTCAAAATCGGATTGTTATATGAATTGTAGAAAGATGACATATTATGAACAAGTTCAACCAATTCATCCCCTTCTTTGTGCTGTTTTTTATCATTGCTAGACAAACTCAAAGATTTTATTCCACGCTCTTTAAGCATTTTATCAAGTGCGTGTTCGTCATACAAATATTCTGAATTTTTACCGATTGTAATTTTAAATAACGGCGGTTGTGCAATATAAACGTGCCCATTATCAATTAACGGCTTTGCATATCTGAAGAAGAATGTTAAAAGTAACGTTCTAATGTGCGCACCATCAACATCGGCATCGGTCATAATAATAATTTTGTGATAACGAAGTTTTTCGATATCAACTTCTTCTTCATTCTTGCTGATATTGATACCAAAAGCTTGAATCATTGATTGAATTTCGTTATTAGCAAACATTTTATCTAATCTTGCACGTTCAACATTCAAAATTTTACCACGCAATGGCAAAATAGCTTGGAACATTCTGTTTCTGCCCTGTTTTGCAGATCCGCCGGCAGAATCACCTTCGACTAAGAATATTTCACACTTTTCAGGTTCTCTGTTTGAACAATCTGCAAGTTTTCCAGGTAATGTTGAATTTTCCAAAACAGACTTTCTTCTGGTTAATTCTCTTGCACGTCTTGCAGCTTCTCTTGCTCGTTGTGCTTGTAATGTTTTATCCAAAATCATTTTAGCTATTTTAGGATTAAATTCTAACCATTCTTGAAGTTTTTCTTTAACCGCATCTTGAACGGCACCCAAGGCTTCTTGAGAACCTAATTTTTCTTTTGTCTGACCTTCAAATTCAGGGTTAGGAATTTTAACCGAAACAATAGCTGTCAAACCTTCTCTAACATCTTCACCTGAAAGATTCTGTTCTGAATCTTTTAGAATACTGTTTTTTCTTGCATAATCGTTAAAAACACGAGTAATTGAATTTCTAAACCCTGTCAAATGTGTTCCGCCAAAGTGTGTATTGATATTGTTTGCAAAAGACAAAACATTTTCGTTATATCCGTCTGTATATTGCATTGCAACTTCAACTTGCATATCATCGACAACTTTGTCAATATAAATAGGTTTTTCATGCAAACAAGTTTTGTTTTGGTTTAAATATTCAACATAACTTCCGATACCGCCTACATAGTGGAATACTTCTTCAGTTTCGTCAGGCTTATGGAAAATAATTTTCAAACCTTTGTTTAAAAATGCCATTTCACGAAGTCTGTTACCTATAACTTCACAATCAATTTCGGTTGTTTCGGTAAATATTTCAGGATCAGGCCAAAAAGTTGTTTTTGTACCTGTTTTATCAGTAGCAGCACCTTTTTGTACAGGTTCAAGAGGTTCTCCTCTCATATATTCCTGACGCCATTTGAATCCGTCACGAGAAACTTCTACAATATATTTTTCAGAAAGCGCATTTACAACAGATGCACCAACACCGTGTAATCCGCCTGATACCTTATAACCGCCATCACCAAATTTTCCGCCCGCATGAAGTACAGTATGTACAATTTCTAATGCAGATTTTCCTGATTCCGGTTTTATATCAACAGGGATACCACGACCGTTATCTTCAACCGTAACACTGTTATCTTTATTAATTGTTACGTGAATATCAGTACAAAATCCTGCCAAAGATTCATCAATTGAGTTATCAACAATTTCATAAATACAATGATGCAAACCTCTTTGAGAAGTAGATCCGATATACATGCCGGGACGAATTCTAACAGCTTCCAAACCTTCTAAAACTCTGATATTGCTGGCATTATAATCATCTGATGTTTTAGTTTCAATAGCTTCATCATTATCCGGGATATCAACAACCTCTATTTTTTCAGCAACTGCGGCAGTTTCCGGAGTTTTTGTTGTATCTTGAACGGTTTCCTTAACTGTTTCATTTACTTCTTCGGTCATATGATTTTCTCCCCTTTAATTTAGTCTAATCCCTTGATTTTATTATAACACAAACATTTTTTTTGTGCGGAATTATGTAGTTTTGTTATTGAAATTTGCCCTACTGACCAATAAAATTTTTGAAAATTAATTTTATACTGCAAAAGTCAAAATAAAAAGGAGAAAATTTATGGGAAAACACATTTTAAAGTCTATTAAAAAAATTGTAGAAGATACCGGGATAGAAAATGTTGTAATTTTTACAAGCCACTTGAAAATAGAAGGTGACATTCTAATTCCGGAAGGTAAATGCGAAGAATGTGTCGAAGATTATTTGGCACTAAAACATGTTCAAGTATGCAGAATTGCAGATTACTGCACTTGCGAAGAAGATAATTGTGATTGTAACGATTATATTTGCTTCCGCTACGACTGGTTAAACGTAAATATTGATGAAATCGTAGCCTTCTCGGTTGCAAAATAAAAAGTCGGGGAAATCCCGACTTTTTTTAAATTATTTCTCTTTTTTACCAGTTCTTTTGTAAAAATCTTCAATAAAACCTGTATTGAAGTTTCCTGAAATAAATACAGGGTCCTCAATAATTGCTTGGTGGAACGGCAATGTAGTTTCAACACCCGTTATAACATATTCTTTTAAAGCTCTATACATACGTCTGCGTGCTTCATTACGAGTTCTGCCCCAACAAATCAATTTACCTATCATTGAATCGTAATATGGTGGAATTGAATAATCTTGATAAACATGAGAATCAACTCTAACACCAAATCCACCTGGAGTTACATAACCTGTGATTTTTCCGGGATTAGGCATAAAATCTTTTTCAGGGTTTTCTGCGTTAATTCTACATTCAATTGCATGTCCCCGAAGCATTATGTCATCTTGAGTAAAATCAAGCTTGTTACCTGCAGCAATCATAATCTGTTCACGAACCAAATCGATATTGGAAATCATTTCTGTTACGCAGTGTTCAACCTGAATTCTGGTATTCATTTCCATAAAGTACCAACTTCCGTCATGATCAAGCAAGAATTCACAAGTTCCTGCGCCTTCATAATGGATAGCTTTTGCAGCACGAACTGCTGCTGCACCCATTTGCTTACGAGTTTCTTCATCAATCGCAGGAGATGGTGCTTCCTCCAAAAGTTTTTGATGACGTCTTTGAATTGAACAATCTCTTTCGCCCAAGTGGACAACATTTCCAAAACTGTCCCCGAGAATTTGAACTTCTATATGACGAGGATTTACCAAATATTTTTCACCATATACATCAGGATTTCCAAAGAAGTTTTGCGCCTCTTGTTGGCAAAGATTCATATTGGATTCAACTTCACCATCATTGTTGCAAATTCTCATCCCTTTTCCGCCGCCACCTGCTGTGGCTTTCAAGATAATAGGATAACCTACTGTTTTTGCAAACGCTTTAACTTCTTCAACAGTCTTCAAAATTCCTGTCCCAGGAGTTACAGGGACATCATTATTTATCATCGTTTGACGAGCTGTTGCTTTATCACCCATTTTTTTCATAGCAGAAGAAGATGGTCCGATAAATTTTATCCCGTGTTGTTCGCAAATTTCTGCAAAATCTGCGCGTTCTGACATAAAGCCGTATCCGGGATGAATTGCATCTGCACCTGAAACAACAGCTGCAGAAATTATTGCAGGAATACTCAAATAACTTTCAGAACTCTTTGCAGGTCCGATACAATATGCTTCGGTTGCGAGTCTTACGTGAAGCGAATTTGCATCTGCCTCTGAATATATTGCAACCGTCGGAATACCAATTTCTCTACACGCTCTTATAATCCTAACCGCAATCTCCCCGCGGTTTGCTATCAATACTTTTTTAAACATATTTATTACCACAAATAACTGAACAGCAAGCCAAAAGTCAAATCAACTTTTAAACTGTCCAACTATTTACCTTTTAAATTTATTCTACATACATCAAAACTTGACCGTACTCAACAGGTTGTCCGTCAGTAACACAAATTTCAATAACTTTGCCTGAGAAGTCTGATTCAATTTCGTTCATCAGTTTCATAGCTTCAATAATACAAACTTTTGAACCTTTTTGAACTTCATCACCAACTTTTACAAATGGAGCAGCATCAGGTGATGGGGCACCATAAAAAGTTCCAACAATAGGCGCCGTTATCGGATTACCTTTGTGAGATTCAGCCTTAACGTCAGAAGTAACAGGAGCCGATGCAGCAACAGGAGCAGCAGATGAGGTTTGCGCAAACTGTTCTTTTCTTATTGTAACTGCCTGATCACCATCTTCAAGTGATATTTCTGTTAAAGATGAATCTGTTAATAGTTTTGTTAGTTTTTCTATATATTCAATATCAAATTTCATTAAATGCCTTCCTTAAAATTACGCACGATCTAAATATTCATTTGTTCTTGTATCTACACGAATTTTATCCCCGGTCGAAATAAAGAATGGAACGTTAACAACCGCACCAGTTTCAAGTGTCGCAGGTTTTGTTCCACCTTGAGTTGTATTTCCCTTTTCAGAAGGTGGTGTATCTGTAACTTCCAAAACAACGTGTGCAGGGATATCAACACCGATTACTCTGCCATCGTGAAGTAAAATTTGAACAATCATATTTTCTTTCAAATATTTTACACCGTCACCGATTTGGTCAGCAGCAACTTGTAATTGTTCATAGTTTTCGTTATCCATCATAACATATTCAGTACCTTCTTGATATAAATATTGCATTTCACGTCTATCTAACATTGCTTTTGCAACTTTTTCACCGGCTCTGAAAGTTTTTTCAACTACTTGACCTGTTATAACGTTTTTTAATTTCGATCTTACAAATGCTGCACCTTTACCAGGTTTTACATGTAAAAATTCAACAACAGACCATAAACCGTTGTCTAATTCAAGCGTTAAGCCTGTTTTTAAATCGTTTACTGAAATCATATTATTTCCCCTTTTTGTAATTTTCTTCTCTTTTTATAAAGCTATCCTATCATAAATATTTCATTTTTCAAATTGTTAGTTTATAACTTGTAATATTTTCCAATCATCAGTCCATTCGATTTCGCCTTTTAAATCAATATTATGATAAGTGTATGGATTTTCAATATATTGAGGATTAAAAAGCCCTACAGAATGAAGCCTTGTAATTATATCAGGCAAAAGTGTTGTACTTCCGGCAAGCGTACCTTCTTTTGACGTTGCTTTTATTCCATTATAAAAAACCCTTTCATCCGCAAATGTAAATTCTTTCAACTCGGATTTTGTACAAGGCAAACAATCACTAACCAAAATAACTTTATCCGTCGGCTTTGTTTTAAAAGTAAGCTTTAAAGCTTCATCTGATACATGTATTCCATCTGCAATAATTTCGGTATAAATATCATCATTTACCAATGCTGAAAGCACAGTCGATTTACCACGATGAACAATTCCACTCATTGCATTGAATAAATGTGTAGCCCCATCAATCCCCTTCAGATTTCCACCGACACAATGACCGGCTTGCACTTTTATACCTTTTGTATGGAGATAATCAATCAAATCGTCTTCAATAAATTCAGGTGCCAACGTTACAATTTTTATAAAATCATCTTCGATAAGTTTATAATTATTTATAGATGGTTTTAAAAAATGCTTTGGATTATGAATTCCTTTTTTGTCCGGATTTAAAAATATTCCTTCTAAATGCACACCAAAAATACGCGCCATATCAGGAGTTTGGAGTTTTGCAGCTTCTTTTATTGTAGAAATTGCCCGTTTTGTATTTTCAATGCTATCAGTTACAAGAGTCGGAAAAATTCCTCCGATACCGTATTTTTTAATTTCTTTAGCTAAAAATAGAATATCTTTCACTTCGGCTTTGTTAAAATCAACTCCAAAACACCCGTGGAAATGCTGTTCTATTAACAATCTCGTTTTCATATAACCCTCTTTTTTTGCTCATTATACAACAAAAATAAGAGAGTTTTTATTATTCATCCTGAGTTTCCTGCTCCGACTTTTTTGATTTTGATATATCAAATGTAGGAATAAAGACTTCTGCATTTGCATACAAAAATTTGTTACCCTGCCATTTTCTATTTCTACCTTTATAAGTTCTGATAGCATCTGGATTGGCTTCTTCAAATTGAGCTTTTGCCTTTTTGATATTTTCGGCAGTAGGCTCAATTCCCTGCTCAATCAAAGCTTGTTTTATTAAAGCAGTATAGCCTTGACCTTGCTTAATTGTATGATTTGGCTTGTTTTGCGATGGATTTGTTATATCAGAATCTCCATTATGTACGCCATTACCTGAGCCACCGGAATTTCCATTATGCGGAACCCCTCCGTTATTTCCTCCATTCCCATTATGCGGAATTTGATGTGATGAGTTGTTCCCAGAACCCTCTTTGGTCTGAAGACATTGAAGTTTTGTTATTGACTTTTTGAAATCCTCAATAGACATAGTAATAGGACTATCAGGATCCCACGGATTTGCAAGAGTAACTTGCTTATCATCGACTTTTAAAATTGTTAATGCATGTCCGCCGCCTTGTAACGTTTGTCCGTTAACTTCTTGCGTAGCTACTTTGAATCCGGCAGTTGCAGCATAATTATCAATTTTACCGTCTTTTGAATCTTCTTTTAATTTATCTAACAGAGAATCTAATTCATTTGGTTTTGTTGTAGATACACTTACAGCAAGAGCTTTTACTCTCATGCCTGAACCAATACTCCCTGCCTCATCTGGAACATGCATCTGTAAATTTGAATCAATATAACATACAGGAGGCATAGAAGTACTTACATATTCCTCTGATTGTTTGCCGGTAAGTATAAACATCGCTTCAGAACCGAGTCCTCCACTCAAATTGTCGCCGTTATTAACCTTTTCTATACCTAATCCGGCAATTCTAGAAGTTTTTCTAGGGTCTAATTTGTTATCGGTAATAGTTTTTGCAACATCATCACGGTATTTGCCATAAGCAACTTCCATCAAAAGTACATCTTTATCTCCTGCTGAAAAATCTTTACCTGCACGTTTTGAAGCTTCTTTCAATTCGGACTCTGTAATTGTATAAGATTCTTGAATATGAACTTTGTCTTCAGGAAGTTTATCCATCTTAACATTACCGGTACCATTAATAAGACTTTCTCTTGCCTTCTTGGCGCCAGGGAATGAAACAACGTAAACTTTTTCACCTTTTTCATTTGTTGTTTCTTTTATATCCTGTTGCAAAAGTTTTTGACCTTCAGGCGTATTAGCCAAAGCATTAATTGATGCTAATAAATAGCAATCACCTTTTCCTATTTGGTAAGCTGTATCAAATTTCCCATCAAGTTTTGAAAAATCTCTTTTTCTAACCAATTTGCCATTGCCATCATAAATTTCACGGCCAATAAATATACCCTCTGCATCAAATAAATTTTTTGTTGTTTGTTTGATAGTTTTACCATCAGCTTCATATTCTATTTTTGTATCCGGCAATCCGCCTTCCATTCTATTTTTGAGATTTGCCCCGGAATATGACTCTTTTACCAATGCACCACGTTTATATGAGGACTGCTCAAATGTTTTTACGGTCTTTCCATCAGCCTCATACGTTGCAAATGCAGAATACGGTTTGCCCTCAACATTTACACCATTAGTTTTTGAACTTACTTTTTTACCGTTGACATATTCCATAGTCTTATGTGACGATGTTTTTACAACTTTTTTATTTAATATAGCCTGAGTCTCAACATTTGTTTCAATCAAATTATTTTTTGAATCATAACGATTTTTTGTTGTCGATGCTTTTAATATTTTGCCGGCTTTATTTTGAATAACATTATTAATCTGTGATATTTTTTTATTATCACCGTATTTAATTTCGGTAGTAATAGTACTCTGACTGTCTTCTCTCACAATGCGTTGTAAAACTCGTCCTTTACCATAAGTAGATGTTATGCGTACAGGTTTGCCGTCTTTACCTTGTTTTACAAGAATAAGTGTTCCTGAACCATCCGGATTCAAGTGCCCCAATACGCCTTTTGCTTGAGGAGAATTTAAATCAGGACTAGAGGCTTCTAATGCAACGCTATTATCAGCGTTCAATGATATAAAATCTTGATTTCCATCTGAACGTGAAATATTTGAACCAAAAATACTTAAATCTACTTCGGTTCCATCATTCAACCTTACTTTTTGTTGATTTGAAGAGGCTCTAAGTTTTGCAAGTTGTGCTGCATCTAAGCCTGAATTGTCATTAATTGATACCATATCGCTTCACCTTTATATATTTTTTATATAATATATATATAAAGTATTGCGCAGTCTGTAATTTGCCATGAAATAAATTCTATTTTTTTAAATTTATCAAAATTGCAGCTATATTTAGCTCTTCGGATTTACAAAAATTAACAAATTATATAACAGAACCTTCAAAAACTTTTCTGGCTTCTTCTCTATCGTCAAAGTGAATAGTTTTGTCTTTGAGGATTTGGTAATCTTCGTGACCTTTACCGGCAATAAGAACAACATCATTATTATCGGCAATTGATTTCAATAAAGAAATTGCTGTTCCTCTATCAGGCTCAACTATTACATCTTCTGTATTTACGGATTTTACACCTGCAATAATATCTGTGATAATAGTTTGCGGATCTTCACTACGAGGATTATCACTTGTAATAATGATTTTGTCAGCAAGACGTTCTGCTATTGCACCCATTTTAGGACGTTTTGTAGCATCTCTGTCTCCACCGCAACCAAATAAACAAATCAATTTTGAACCTTTTGGAGTTATTTCTCTCGCAGATTTTAAAACATTTTCCAATCCATCCGGAGTATGAGCATAGTCAACAATTACCAATGGTTTATGAACAACGACTTCAAATCTTCCGGCAACACCTTTAACGTTTTGCAAAGCTTTTAGGGCAACCTTTATATCAATTCCCATAGCCAAGGCACTTGTTAAAGCGGCTAATACATTATAGACACTGAACATTCCGTTCATATGAAGATTTACTTTATATTCGTTGTCATTTTCTTTCAATGTAAATTCAGCACCGTTCAAAGAGAAACTAACATCTTGAGCCATAACGTCAGCTTTAGTTTTGACCCCATATGTATATTTTCTGATACCTTCAGGTACAGCATTCAAAAATCTTGAAGCATATTCATCATCCGCATTAATAATTGCAAATGGCTGATCCTTCAACTCCAGTTCTTCATGATATTTCAAATTAGTGAACAAAAGAGCTTTTGCTGCAAAATAATTGTCCATTGTAATATGGTAGTCTAAGTGATCTTGCGTTAAATTAGTTAAAACGGCACCGTTAAAAATACAACCACCAACACGATTTTGATCCAATGCATGTGAACTTACTTCCATAACTACATTGTCAATTTTTTCAATATCTTTTATCATTCTAAGTGTAGCTTGTAATTCAGGCGCCTGAGGAGTTGTATGTTTCGCATCACGATATTCCCCGTTTGAAGATAATTTATATCCTAAAGTTCCAATTAAAGCACATTTTTGTCCATTTTCTTCCATTATTTTTTGAATAAGGTGAGTAACAGTTGTTTTACCGTTTGTTCCGGTAATTCCTATCAAATTTATCCCTTTAGAAGGACTAGAATAAAATCTGTCGGCTATATCTGCAATTCTATGGCGAGTAGAAGCCACAACAACTTGCGGGAATTTTTTGTCGACATCAACTTTATGTTCAACCATAAATGCTACCGCACCTTTTTCAATAGCATCTTTAACATATTCGTGTCCATCGGTATATTCACCTGTCAAACAAACAAAAATATCACCTTTTTTAGTTGTTTTTGAATTGTATGAAATTCCTGTTATATCAATATTTTTAAAATTTATCAAATCTCTGTAATCTAAATGTTCAATTAATTCCTCAAATTTCAATTTATTTCTCCTTATTATTAGCCTTTAGCCGGAACTTTATCCGGTTTTAGATTTAAAATTCTTGCAACCTGCGTACAAACTTCATGGAATACAGGACCTGCTACGGTATTTCCCCAAATAGCACCACTTTTTGCACTATCAACCATAACATAAACCAAAACCTGTGGATCTTTCGCCGGAAAATATCCGATAGTTGAAGTGTAAGCATAAGGTGTATATCCTGCTGAATTTTCTCTCGGTTTTCTTGAAGTTCCTGTTTTAGCTGCAACATTATACTTGTCAAGTTTCACAACAGATTTACCTTTATTTACACTTTGTACAAGCAATCTTGTAATTGAATGTGCAGTCTCAGGCGTAACAACTTGTGTTTCTTTAATCTTTGTCGCTGCTTCCTCAGGTGAATATTTTATAACGTGTGGAGTAACTCTTACTCCATTATTTGCCAACGCAGAAACAGCCGATGCCATCTGAATTGCCGTAACAGAAGTTCCATAACCGTATGCCATTGTTGTATGGATTCCTTTATCCCATAATGTCCAATACGGCAAAAGTCCTGAAGATTCACCCGGTAAATCTATTCCTGTTTTTGAACCAAATCCGAATTTGCGCAACATACCGTAAAATTCAAACGGACTCATCTTTCTTGCAACTTGAATTGAACCTATATTACTTGAATGTTCAAACAAATATACCAAATTTATTTGTCCTGGATATGGTCTTATTTCATAGTCATAATTTTTGATAATGAAATTCCCTAATTGCATTTTTCCGGTATCTAAAACTGTTGAATTTTCATTGATTTTACCCAAGTTCATTGCTGAAGCAACAGTTATAGTTTTGAATGTTGAACCAGGAGGAAATACATCCGTCAAAGTCCAATTTTTCATCTGCAATGCACTGGCTTTTCTGTAATTGTTAGGGTCATACGTCGGATATACTGCCATCCCAAGTATTTCACCATTTTTTGGGTTCATAACAATAACCGTTCCACGTAATGCATTTTTTTCTACAACAGTTTTTTTAATCTCTCTTTCGCAAATATGTTGAATTGCAGCATCAAGCGTTAGAGTTACATTCTCACCTTTCGGATTGGTTGTTGTTGCAACCGGATCTGTTGTAAAATCATAAATAATATTACCGTCACGAGTTTTTTCAAGTTTAACTTTATTTATAACATGTTCAAGTTTATCTTTTGCTGTATATTCAACCCCATCTGCTATATCGGCATCAAAATTATAATATCCCAAAACCTGAGCTGCCATAGTTCCTTGAGGATATTCTCTCAAATTTTTCTTGCCCAAACTTATTTCTCTGAATTCAAGATTTCTTATTTTTTTTGCAGTAGTTTTGTCAACATTCTTTTTCAAAGTTATAACAGGGCCTTGATTGTTTAATTTTTTCAACAAAACACTCTCCGGCATCTCCAAAAGCGGAGCAAGAGCATGTGCAATTTCTTTAGCACGTCCGGGTTCATCTTCATAAAGTTTTTTATGTGCATAAACATCGGAATAAACCTTATCACGAGCAAGAGTAATGCCGTTTCTGTCCAAGATATCACCACGCATAGAGAAAAGTACGCCGACTCTTTGGCTCTTTGCACGCGCACGATAGTGTTTCAGGTCAACAACTTGAATAAAAAACAGATATATTATAAGCAAAGCAGCAAACAATATAAATCCGGCATTCAGTATTGCTAATACCGATTCAAATCGTTTAAGCCTTTTTGGCTGCTTGTCATCATTGCCTGGACGTTTAAGCATCAAGTTCCTTCCCAACTAAAATCTCTCTATACAATTTTAGCATAAGGAAGTTGAAAAACACTAAATATTAAATTAATTTAACTTTTAAAATAACTCTTGTTAAAAATATCAACTTGGCTATAATTAAATTAAGGGGATATTTTATGAAAAAGATTTTAATTTTAACGTTATTTTTATCAACAATAGGATGTGCGAATGCTTTTGAAATTGTTTATCCGCAAAAGACCACAACAACAATTGCTGCGCCGTCAACATTTTTTATAGGACACACAACAAATGGAGAGACCTTAAAGGTTAACAATTCGGATATTCCGACAAATGAACAGGGAAATTTTTCTTATGTTGTAAAACTAAAAGATGGTGAAAATATATTTACATTTGACAATGGAACAGAAAAAACGACATACACAATAACAAAACCATTACCACAAAAAATAACTCCGCTAGAGATAACAAACACCCAAGCTCTCACGGAATATGACACCCCGAAATATGCAACAATAAAAGAAGATAATTCTCCACTACGTTCAACACCCGTTGATTTTGGTATCAACAGACTTTCACATTTGCAAAAGGGAGTTAACGTAATTCTCACAGGAGAATATGAAAGTTTTTACAGAGTAAAATTGACAGATACTTTGTATGGTTGGATTGATAAAAAATATATTACTTTAAATTCTGATGCCCCTGAACCTTGCGATGTATTTGATTATCAAAAATCAGAGAACAAAGAATTTGATGTTTATGAATTTTATTTGAGACACAAAGTTCCGTATGCAATTGAAGAAAATCCGTTCAAAATAACTTTTTATAACCTTGATAACAAAACCGATATTTTTACAACAAGACCCGAACTAAAAAGCAAATTGGTCGGTTATAGCGGAAATTATGAAGGTGACAAATTCGTTTTAAAAATAAGAAAATTCCCAAAACTCGGAACATTCAGACCTCTAAAACACATAAATATAGTAATTGATCCGGGTCATGGCGGAAACGAAAGCGGTGCAATAGGGTGTTCCGGCACAAAAGAAAAAGATATCAACTTACAAATTGCGAAACGTTTAAAAAAAGCGTTAAGACATCGCGGAGCAACCGTATTTATGACAAGGGGCGAAGATGTTGACATGAGTTTGACAGACAGGGTAAAATTTGCAAACGACAATAATGCAACGATTTTTATAAGCGTACATGCAAATTCATTATCTGATACACAAGATCCAAACAAACATTCTGGCACAAGCGCATATTATTATTATCCGGAATCAAAACCGCTTGCAGAGAACATTTTAGCTTCTGTAAACAAACATGCCGAAAACGCTAATGACGGAGTACATCAGGAAAGTTTTGCTGTCGTAAGAAATACCAACGCTTTGAGTGTTTTGGTTGAAACCGGCTATATGATAAACCCTGATGAAATAACAAAACTTGAATCTTCAGCTTTTCAAAAGAAAATAGCCACAGGAATTGCAGAAGGTGTAGTACAATTTTTCAAATCAACCGACAAAAAATAGAAAACTGCATATTATGATTAAATAGTAAAGGGGTTCGGGGACTTTGTCCCTGATAACTCGTTTCATTTGGTCGCGTGCTTTTCCTTTTTCTTTTCGGTAAGGTTTTCTTTTTCCTTTTGCCTCGCAAATAAAAGGAAAAAGAAAATGGTACGTAAGCATAAATAAAAAAAAAACGGCATTTGAGCCGCTTGTTTTTATTTCCTTTTATTCCTTTTGATTTTCCAACGATAGTTTAAATTTTTTATCCAACGATAGCTGATTTCAATGAGTTAAATGTATCTTTGAAGGCATCTCTAACAAATTCTTTAGCTAAAGTTGTAACAGGTCTGCTTTCAATAACATCGAATACGTAAAAAATAGGGTCTTTAGAATTGTTAAATCTCATTCTTCTGTCATTTTTACCAATGAATGTATAATCTTCTAAGTTATAAGAAGTAACCATACGAGAATCACAATGTTTTTTAGCTCTTTTTCTTTTTTTCAATAAAGAACCAAATTGACCATTGCCGCTAGTATTATTATCCATTTGACAAGTAGTAGGTAACATTTTGAATTGCTCTCTTTCTTCTCTTCTTATATCGCTCTCGTATATATATAAAGTATATACTATCAAAAAAATTGCCTTTTTTGTTTCTTGTTTGTTAAGAAAAGTTAAGATGGGTAAAATGATAAATTTCACCAACAAGTGCAAATACGCTGACTATATTTATTTTAACCCTTTAGTTCAACAACTTCATATTTAGTTAAATTTTTGCCGACAGCTCGTTCAAGTGCCGCTTTTGCAGAATTATATTCATACATTGCTTGATAATATTGTAATTGAGCACTTTGATAAGACAACTGCGCATCTTTCAGTTCTGTCGGATTGCCTTCGCCTACTCTATAACGACCATAAGACAATTCATAATTTTCTTTTGCTTGTTTTACCTGTAATTGAGCAACAGGCATTTGTTGACGTTTTTCTTCCAAATTCAAATAATCCTGTTGAATTTCCAAGTAAACCGAATTCTGCGTACTTCTTGCCGATGCCAATTGTTTGTCATACAGATATTTTGCTTCTTTTATTTCGTTATTAATCAACATCCCGTTAACAGTCGGAAAATTCAAATAAGCTCCATAGTTATAACCATAATTGGAGTTCCAAGATTTGCCGCCACGTTCATATTGACCTGACAATGAAATATTCGGATACCATGATTTTTTAACCAATTTAACCGTTTGTTTTGCACTCGCAACTCTTAACTCAGACAACTTCAATTCAGGACGAGAATCACGTGCTATTTTTATTGCCTCATTAAAAGTAATGTCGACCGGTTCATATTTCAAACGTTCTGTAACGTTATATTTATCAATAAACGGAACGCCCATAACGTTGTTCAATTTTGCAACAGCAAGGTTTACGGCATTGTCAGCTTGAATCAATTGCAATTTTGCATTAGAAAGGTTAACTTCTGCTATCGT
>JALCDS010000001.1 GCA_022641775.1 Clostridiaceae bacterium | reverse complement strand
CCCGTTCAATATCTCATAATGAGAATTATCCCTTCTAAAAATGTATGATTCATTTTTATCTTTTTTGATTTTTTTGTTTTTGATTAATTGTGCTTTTTCTTTTCTAATCTTTTCTATCAGTACACTTGCAGGTTCATCATTATTGTTTTTGGGCACAAGTTTTCCTTGCACAGCATCTTGCAAGATTGATTTTTTAAGTTTATCAGGGAATGTAATATTTAGTTCATTATTTTTTGTTTCAGCCTTGTCGTATTCAATAATGAAGGGTAACAGTTTATTATATTGTTCTACTATTTTTATTTGTTCTTCTATTGACGGCAATGGAACAAAAAAATCTTTTATTGTATCCATTGAGATATTGTCATTTGTAGAATTTTTACTTTCAGATATGACTTTTTGTATATGTGGTGATAATATAACTAAATTTCCATATTCTGGAATAAGTTGCAGAAATTTAATGGTTGCAACTCGTTGATTTGTTACCATTTTTTCTGGTAATTTTTCAATAAAATAACTTTTCCCAACCGTTCCTCCTGTCATACATAATAAAATATTTTTTGGTTCTAATAAATAAGCGGCAAGAGTGTCATCATATTTATGTCTAACGATTTTATTATTAACAAAACCTTGTTCATTAAAATCAGAAATTCTTATTACTCTAATTCCTTCTTCTGTAAAGTTGGTACTTTTAAATGCATATCCTCCATTAATTATGGATATATTACCAAGTCTTACCCACTCCCAAGAATCAGGTATTTCAAATGGCACTTCATCAGCAATACACCTTGTTTCTTTGCCTACTTTCTCATAAGGCAAATTATCAGAACCTCTGAATATTTCAGAAGGATTTTTGTCAGCTTTGATTTTCTTTTCTTTTACAAGTTTTTCTTTTTCGAGTTTTATTCGTTTTATCAACTCACTTGCAGGTTCATCGTTATTGTTTTGAGGTACTAATTTGCCTTGAACAGCTAATTGAAGTATTGAATTTTTTAATTGTTGAGCATTCATTATTTATCTTCCATTTATACTTTTTGTATGATATTTTGTAATATTTTCCACTTTACATCTTGAATTCTAATTTAATATAGTTTATAATATTAATAAGTTAACTCGTGAAGGACACAGGCTGGGTTCTCAAATGAGAGTAGGCATTTTGCTTAGAATTCCCTTGCCCCTGGGGTTAGCTTATTTTTTTGTTTTTTAACCTTTCCTTTATATTATCTAAAATATATTCAGGGTCTTTCTTTATTTCGTCAATAATAAATTCTATTGCCTGAAGAGAGTATGTATAACTTGGTGTTGCAAATTGTTTATGAACAAAGCACCATTTTTCGTTATTTTTTATATCATAGTATTTGCAAAACAAATTAAAATGATACGAATTAAATTTTTCAATTATTAATCCCTTAAACTTTACTTGAATACCGTCTTTTTTTATTCTTTTTGTAATCTCAGCACAAGCTTTTTTAGTCGTGTATTTATGAGTTTCATTTGGATTTTTAAGTTCTTTTAAAATTTGCGTTACAATTTTAGCATTTTTATCTACGGCAACAACGTCAGTTGCTTTATCCTTGTTTTTTGTTAAATAATAATAGTGTTCGATTCTTATTGCAAAATTACTATTATTATCTTCTATCATTTTTGATAATTTATCATTATATCCGATTAATTTTTGAGCAATTCTATCACTATATTTGGCTTTTATTTCATTTTCATCAAGTGATTTTTCTTTTACAACAAGATTTAAGAAATTTAATGAAATTAAATCCGTTACATCAATATTATGAAATTTTTGCATTTTTTCATTGAAATTAAATAAACATGATTGAAATAGTGGAACATAAACCATTTCATATTCTTCGGTTATGAAGTGTGTACTGGTATTTCTTAGTTCAATAATTTTTTCCAAATTTTGTCTTAATGGATCGTTCACATTAGTGAATACCAATTTAATAGAGTTTTCAAGAGTTATTGTTCTTTCAGGATTATCTTTATAGTAAATGCTATCTTCACCTTTAGTTTTTATCAAATGAGCCTTTAACATCAGCTCCCACGCATTGCATATAAAAAACACAAATCCTTCTACTCTATATCTTATAGTGGGTTTATTATAGATTTCTACGGCTAAAATAAATGATTCTTGAGATTTTTTTAATAAGCGTTCAATCAAATTATCCATTTATTACTCCTACTGTTTCTCTTTTTCTGTTAAATCAATTCCTAAAATATCAGTTATTTGTCCTAATATCCTATCAATATCTGAATTAAGACTTGTTCGTTTTTCTTGGTATTGTTGGATTAAATCTTTCGGTGGTAAAATATCTTCTTCTTCGTGAGGATAACCACACAAATCTATATTATAATTTTTATCTTCTATCTCTTTAAATGTGTATTTTTTAGATTTATCAAAATCATCAATAGTGATTTCTTGTCTATTTTTCCACCATTCTCTAACAGGATTAAAATGTTCCGATTTCATAGGTTTTGTTTTTGAAAAATTCTTATAGCCTTCCGGCATATCTAAACGATAAAACCACGTTTCTTTTGTAGGTTCGGTTTTATCAAAGAACAAAATATTCGTTGTAATTGGAGTATAAGGTGCAAAAACACTATGAGGGAGTCTGACAACTGTATGCAAATTAAATTCTTTAAATAATTTCTTTTTAATAGAAACTTTTGCGTTATCTGTTCCAAACAAAAATCCGTCAGGTAAAATAACTGCAACTCTACCTTTTTCTTTTAATCTATACATAATTACAGACATAAATAAATCGGCTGTTTCGCTACTTGCTAAATCATCAGGAAAATGATTTTTAACATCATTTTTTTCATTACCACCATAAGGCGGGTTCATTAAAATTACGTCAAATTGATCCTTTTCTGTATAATCCAAGACATCTTTTAATAAAGCATTGTCATGATATATTGCTGGGTTATCAAGTTCATGCAAAAGCATATTTGTAATACATAGCATATAAGGAAATTGCTTTTTCTCTATTCCGAAAATAGAGTTATCATATTTTTCTTGATCATCTGTTGTTTTAACAAGTTTTGCCAATTCATTTAACCAACTTGTAATAAATCCACCTGTTCCACAAGCAAAATCTGCCATTTTTTCTCCGATTTGGGGTTTTATAATTTCTGCCATAAAATTTGTTACAGCACGAGGAGTATAAAATTCACCGGCAGAACCTGCACTTTGTAATTCTTTAAGTATAGATTCATAAATTTCACCGAATGCATGACTTTCTTCATTATCAGTTAAATCAAGTTCGTCAATTGTATTTATTACTTGACGAAGCAAAACACCATCTTTCATATAGTTATTTGCATCTTCAAAAGTTGTTTTTACAATGGATTTTTTTATTGGAGTTGAAGGAGTTACTTTTAAATTTTTCAAAGTTTTAAATAAAGTGTTATTTACAAAATCTAAAAGTGTATCTCCTGTTATTGCAGAACCTGTTTTATCATCTACAGCCCAATTTTTCCATTGACATTCTTTTGGAATAATTGATTCATAATTATCTTCATTCATATCCCAATTTTCTTCTTGTGCTGAATATACTTTTAAAAATAACATCCATGCAATTTGTTCTATACGTTGTGCATCTCCATTTATACCTGCATCATTACGCATTATATCTCTTATTCTTTTAATAAAATTTGATAAATTTGTCATTATTAACTCACCTTATATAATTCTTCTTCCAATTGACGAACTGCCGTAATATATCCTTGTTTACCTCCAAAAAGCTGAGCAATTTTTACAGGCTTCCCATATTGAGTAAAAGGATCTAACCTTAACACAGTTGCTTTTTCAACTTCATAAATACCTATATTCATGTACTTGTCTAATAGTGCTTCCAGAACTTGTTTTGCAACACCATTATATTTACTTAAAAAATCTCTTTTCTTTACGTTATTTGCACGTTCTTTTCTTGTCAATGGCTTTTTATCAAATGCAATATGACAAATAAAATCAAAATCATCGACATCAGACATATTTTGAGATTCTTTTATCTGTTCTAAATCGATACCGTGCTCGGCTAAAAGATTTTTAATCTTTTCTTTTTTATCTTCGGCTGACCATTTTCTGATAAAATTATCAAGAGATGCATATTCACCAATAATATTAGTCTTTGTATAATCAATAATATTTTCTTGACGTAATAATTTACCATTTGTATCATAAACAGAAACTGTTTTACCTGTTACTTCAACTTCACAACCTTCATTACTTATAATCGGTTTATATCTTGATTCGCCAGGTAATTCTTTTGGAGGTTTTGAATTGGCATCTCCGTTTGTGGTTTTTATTTTTGGATACTCATCATCAATAACAATTGGACCGTCCCAAGTTGGGTCAGCAAAAAGACGTGTTATTTTTCTAAAATCCATTATTGTAAAATGAGTTTTACCTTTATCTTCTCTTAGTCTTGTACCCCTACCAATTATTTGTTTAAATTCTGTCATTGAATTTATCCATTTATCAAGGACTATAACTTTTGTCATTTTACAATCCGCACCTGTTGTTAACAAATCGGAAGTCGTTGCTATTACCGGATATTCAGAGCCTACTGAAATAAAATAGTCAAGTTTGCTTTTCCCGTATGTATCTGAACCTGTAATTCTAACAACATAATCAGGATTTTTTTGAACCATATCTGCATTAAGATTGTTTAATTTTATTCTCATTCTCTCTGCATGGTCTTCTGATGCACAAAAAACTATTGTTTTGGACATTCTATTGGTACTTTTTAAATATTTTGTTATTTCTTGTGCGACTTCATTTATTCTATCTTCAATAATAATATTGTAGTCATAGTCCTTATTATCATAAATTCTATCTTCTATTTCAACGCCATTAATATCAGTCTGACCTTTTCTTGGGCGCCAACCATCTCCAATGTTAGTTTTTATATCAATTACGCGAAACGGTGCTAGAAAACCGTCTTCAATACCTTCTTTTAAACTATACATATATAAAGGTTCACCAAAATAATCAATATTTGAAACATATTTTGTTTCCTTTGGAGTTGCAGTCATACCAATTTGAGTTGCAGAAGAAAAATATTCTAAAATCTTTCTCCAACGGCTCTCTTCTTTGGCTGAACCTCTATGACACTCATCAACAATTATCAAATCAAAAAAATCTTTATTAAACATTCTAAAATTTTCTTCTCCATTATCACCTGCAAGCTGGTGATATAGTGAAAAGTAAACGTTATATGAAGTTATTGTTGTCTGATTATCTTTTGCAACATTAATTTTATGAATAATTTTTTCAAGTGGGGCAAAATCTTGTTGTATTGATTGATCAACCAAAATATTTCTATCTGCAAGATATAAAATTTTCTTTTTTAATCCACTTTTTAGTAGTCTGTAAACAATTTGAAATGCAGTATAAGTTTTACCTGTTCCTGTTGCCATTGCAAGTAAAATTCTGTCTTGACCTTTTGCAATCGCATCAAGTGTACGATTAATTGCAACTTGTTGATAATATCTTGGTGGATAAGTCTTTTCACTTGTATAATATGGCTGTTCAAGTATAGATAGCTCTTGTTTGTTTAAACCTTCACCTGCATTAGCACCTTTATTATAACGTTCAATTAATTCTTCTTGAGTCGGAAATTCTTCCATTGAAAATTCCCGTTCAATTCCTGTTAAAAGATCGTGTTCAATAAATCCATCACCATTTGAGCTATATGCAAATGGAATATCCATCATTGTCGCATAGACCATAGCTTGTTGAAGTCCATAACTAACAGTATGATTATTATCTTTAGCTTCTACAATAGCAATAGGATTATTATTATTTAGATATAAAATATAATCAGCCTTTTTGGGTTTTTCACGACTAACCAAATTACCTTTTAGGTTAATTTTACCGTCGGTTATTTTGATTTTTGTTTCCATTGTAATTTTATTTTTCCAACCTTTATCAGTTAAAGCTGGTGTGATAAAATTAAGTTTGATATCTTCTTCTGTCATCTTCTTTTTATTGAATATGTCAGTCATATTTTCTCCTTACTTCTGATAATTATTAATTATGAGAAGTTATTTTTTATTCTAGCACAAATATTTTTAAATTTTTTGTTTGTAAAAGTTTGTACATAATGACCATAAGTGACATAGCAGTATTTTATTATATTGAAGTAATATTATAAGCTGAGTACCGATTGCGAATTTTTATCCTCTAGTAATTTTCTTATTGTTAATTTATTGATTAAAGTCTAAAAAAAGTTTATACTGATTTTGAAATATTTTGAATGGTTGTAGATGGATAATATTGAAGAAATTAATAATTTTATAATTTCATTAAAAGAACTTTTGATTGAAATTGACAAAAGTCCTTTAGTTGATGAAAATAAAAGGTTTGATATTAATTTGAAAAAAAGAAAGCAGGTTTACTTCGAGCGATTTAAAAATAATAGTAAAACTCTTGCTCAAATTGGAAAAGATAATCAAATTTCAAAACAACAAGTTGATAAATATAAAAAAGCTGTTAAACAGTTTTTATCTAACAAATTTAATAAAGAGAATGAAAAATTTAATACTACGTTTAATAATTTATTCCAAAGTGTACCTAAAATAATTTATGTAAAAAATTTATACGAATTAGAAGAATATCAAAATATTATAAAACATTTTTTGTATGACAATAATGAAAAAATACAATCAAATAGAGAATTTAATATAGATTTTGATGCAAAAATAATTTTTTATAAATGTAATATGAAAAACAATTTATATAGCAATTTTATAAAATTATTAAAAGATAAAAATATTTACAGTATAAATGAATTAAAACAGATTTTAAAGAATGAACTTGATAAAATTGGAGAAATAGATTCTGATGGTAATATAGTATGTAATCAATTATTAAAACAAATTTTATCTGATAAATTTAAAAATAATTTTATAGAACTTAAAGACAAATATTATTATACGCTTTACAAATTAACAAAAAATCAAATAAAAAATATAAAATTTTTATATTGGTTTAAAACCTTATATCCAAATGGTATTAGGTTACCACAACCTATTAATCTTACCAAAGAAAATGATTGTAAGCATAATTTAGAGAATTTATTTAATATAACAGGAGAAAGTAAATCTCAAAATTACCGTGCATTTATAACAAATAGAATAGTTAATGAAGAAAATATTATAAGCTATGATACAGGATTTTATGTTCATATAGATTATTTTAAAGAATTATATGCCTCAAATAAAATTTATTTAAACCAATTGGCAGATATAATTGTAATGTTGACTAAAAATACAGGTTTTCCAGCTCGTCAAATATTTGTTGATGCAAAAACAGAATTTGAGACTTCAGGAATTTTTACGCATGAAATTTTATTCAATTTATTAAAAATGGTAGAAGCTAAAGAACTTATATGCTCAAATGATTTAAGAACTCTAAAATTTTTGAATGCTCATTCTGATAAATATGATGAAAAGAAAACTTTTAAACAGGCAGAACTCGTAAAATTAAAAGAATTTCTCAATAATAACAAATTTAATCAAACTGTTAAATTGACTTTTGATAGTCCCAAATTTCAAAATAATGAAAGTGAAACTTTAATTCAAAAAGATAATAATATCAGAGAAATTCAAAAAATCGAGGAGGCAGTCTCAAAGCTCACTCAAAATGAAACAGAAAAAAGAGTTTTAACCAAAATAAGGATTGGACAATCGAAATTAAGAACAAAATTATTAAAAGGAGAAAGCAAATGTAATTTATGTGGGTTCACAAATGAAAAATTATTAATTGTTAGCCATATAAAGCCATGGGCGATGTCTGATAATAATGAAAAATTAGATAAAGAAAATGTATTGCTTTTATGTCCAATGCATGATGCATTATTTGACAAAGGATATATAAGTTTTGATAACAATGGTAAAATAATCATATCTAAAAAAATGAGTGATTCAGATCAAAAATTATCAAATATAAATTTATCAAGCTCTATACAAATAACCTCCGAAAAGCAACGAGAATATTTAAAATATCATAGATTACATCAATTTATAAAATAGTGTCCGAATTTGACATACATATCTCTTACAATAAAAAATGTAAGGAGCAAATATGGGACATATATTATTCATATTTTTTATAATCTCAGTTTATATTATCAACGACATTTTGAAATCTTTTGCTGATTCTTCTTTTATAAAAACTTCTCGCAAAGTTTTTGCAAAGAATGACAATGAAGCATTAACTGATAACGGCTTTGGTGAATTTTTTAATTACAGTCGAACAGGCACCCGTAAGTCTTATTCTAAAAAGATTAATGATAACACTTATAATACTTACGATCGTTATGGCAGAAGAATAGCAACTGTTCACAAATTTGCTGGGGATATTTACACTTATGACCACAATGGGAAAATGCTGAGTGTGATAAAAAAAGATGCGATAGGTGATCTGAATAAGTTTGACCGTTATGGCAAAAGGATTGCTACCTACAGAAAAACAACTTTAAATTCAAATTCAGTTGACTGTTATGATAGAGTTGGGAGACGTGTTGCAAGGTTACAAAAAGATTCCATCGGAGATATTAACAAGTTTGACCATGACGGTAAACGAATTTCTACCTACAGAAAGGGGTAACGATTAATATGTTTAAAAAAATTATGTTAATTTTTGCAGTCATATTAATGGCAAATACTTGTTATGCAGTTTCATTTAAAAACCTTGTATTTACCTCTGACCATTTAAACTGTCAACCAACATACACGCAAGATCCGAATATAGTTTTGCCACATCCGAGTGTAAATTGTAATCTTGAAACAACGCACCCTTGGTGGCTACCTTATAACAAATATACTGATACCTCGCTTCATCTTACACCAACAGAACTTCAACAACGAGTAGAATCTTATAAAAATGTAAGATGGTACTAAAATATAAGGAGTATGATTTATGAGTATGGAACAATATATTATGTTGAATTTGCCTATATTAATTTGTATAGGTTTATTATTTTTGCCCGGTGGAAAATATTAACAATAAAAAGCCCTGTTTTTAACAGGGCTTTAATATGTAAATAATATTTGAAAGAAAGTTTTAATCAAACAACATTAGTATTATTTACGATGTTTTAGTTTTTGTCAACCCTATGGGGATATAATTCAATAAACACAACGGTTTTAAGCAATTAGGGTTGACAAGATTGACTTCATATGGTGAAGCAGGTCTTGGCAAGACAAAAACTGCACTTTATTTATCAATAAAATTTGATGCTATATACATCAGGACAACTAATTCAATGACACCGAAATGGTTGTTGGAAGAAATTGTAAAAGAACTTGACGAAATCCCAAGATTTTATACGGCAGATATTTTTAGACAATGTGTTAATGCTTTAAAAGAAAAGCCTCAAATGATAATTGTTGATGAAATAGATTATCTGTTAGCAGATTTCAAAGCTATAGAGACTCTGCGTGATTTGCACGATAAAACAGGTGTGCCGATAATTTTGGTCGGAATGAATTTAGCAAAGCTTAAATTAAAAAAGCACACCCATTTATTTGACAGAATTTCTGAGATATATCATTTTGAAAAATTTAATTTAGAGGATATAAAGCAGATTGTAAGCGAATTATCGGAAGTTGCAATTCAAAATGAAGCAATAAAAATTATTCATAAAAAAGCAACAGGGTTTCGGCAACTCGTAAGAATCATTGATAACTTTGAGCGTGTCGCCGAAGCTAATGGACTATCGGCAATTGATGAAAATATCGCAGAGGAGGTTTTGAATGGAAAGTAAAATCTTAAAAATCGCAAAACGGCTCAAAACGTTTACTCTTGACGATATTATTATGTTTAGCGAATTGAAAGAAAGTGAAATTGTAAAATTTTTAGAAAAATCTGAAAATATCAAACAAAGCGGGAAATATTTTGAATATATGGAAATTCCAAAAACAGTCGATAACTTCAAAATTATTGATAAAAATATAAAATGCGAAAGTTCTGAGATAACAGTAATTGCGGCTTGTGAAACATTTTTAAAGTTCAAGAAAAACGCATTAAGCCCTATGTCTTACCAAACTTATAAAACATTTACTTATGCCAAAATTATTCCGTATTTTTCAAAATACAAGTTGAAAAATATTACAATCACTAACATACAAAATTTTAAAAGTTTAATGATGAAAAACAATGTGTCCGAAAGGAAAATAAAAAATATTCTTGCTCTTTTAAATCAAATAATTAAACACTTTCAAAATGAGGGTGTTATTCCACAAACTTGCATTTTTGAGGTCAAAAGATTAGAAAAAATTCCAAAACGTGAAGTTCAAATTTTGACATCGAAACAACTTGTAAAACTTTTTAAAATTGTCAGCAAAAATTACTCTTATCTTGAATCGATAATTAAAACAATGATTACAGAAAATAAAAAGCTGAATGAGATTTTACATGATACTCAAAACAAAGAGCACATAAAACGCAAGATTAGAAAAGATTTTTATAAAATCAAACAACAAATGGGGTTAGAAAATTACATGATAGAGGATTTGAGATTCTGCAAACAATGTGCAAAAATCCATTAAAACTCGTGTAAAAAAGTGTCAAATTCATTTAAAAAGTCGTCGGCATTTTGTTAGTTTTTAATATAAAAGTCATCAGAAATATGTAATAATTTATTTTAAAACTCGTCCAAAATTTGTTCTTTTTGTGATATAATGTAATTTAATAAAATGAGGATTGTTATGGAACGAAACGCATTAAATAAATTGATTGAATGGAAAAACACTGAAGATAAAAATCCATTAATCATAAGAGGAGCAAGACAAGTTGGTAAAACTTGGTTAATGAAAGAATTTGGCGAAAAGTATTATCAAAAAGTAGCTTATGTAAACTTTGATAATAACGAAAAATTCTGTAAAATTTTTGATGAGGATTATGATATAGAAAGAATTATTTTGGCTCTTGAAGTTGAAACACGTACAAAAATCAATCCTAATGATACGCTTATCATTTTAGATGAAATTCAAGAATGCCCAAGAGCCTTGACATCATTAAAATATTTTAGCGAAAATATAATTCAATATAATATAGTTGCAGCAGGAAGTTTGCTCGGAGTTTCTTGTCATGAAGGAACAGGTTTCCCTGTAGGAAAAGTTGATTTTGTAGATTTATACCCATTAAGTTTTACTGAATTTGCTATTGCGATGGGTGAAACTCAACTTGTTGAGCTTATTGAAAAAAAAGATTTTAAAATGATTTCTATATTCAAAAATAGGTTTGAAAATTTATTGAAACAATATTGTTATATTGGCGGAATGCCAGCAGTCGTAATGAATTTTCTTAAAAACAAGGATTTTACAAAAGTTAGAACTAAACAGAAAAACATCTTAGCAACTTACGAAAAAGATTTTTCTAAACATGTACCAGCAAATACCCTCGCAAAAACAAGATTGCTATGGAAATCTATTCCTGCACAATTGGCACGTGAAAATAAAAAATTTATATATGGTGCAGTTAAAGAGGGTGCAAGAGCAAAAGACATAGAAAACGCTATGGAATGGCTGTGTGATTGCGGTTTAATTTATAAAGTTAATAGAATTTCAAAACCCGGATTGCCATTAATTGCTTATGAAGATTTTAATGCATTTAAACTGTTTGTTCTTGATGTTGGTTTACTTGGAGCAATGACTAATTTACAAGCTAATACTATCATTGACGGTAATAAGATTTTTGAAGAATTTAAGGGTGCAATTGCAGAACAATATGTATTGCAGCAATTTAAATCAATGGAAGAATTGCCGATTTTTTATTGGTCAAATACCGGAAATATTGCCGAAATAGATTTTGTTATACAAGTAGGAGATTCGGTTGTGCCGATTGAGGTTAAAGCAACAACAAATTTACAAGCTAAAAGTTTAAAGGTCTATATGGAAAAGTTTAAACCTAAAATGGCAATCAGAACTTCTTTGGCTGATTATAAGCAAACTAATAATTTGTATGATATTCCATTGTACGGGATAGAAGGCATTAAAATTCATAATTCGGAAAAAATTAAAAATGAAAATAATAATTGATAACAATATAATACGTTATGACAATATTGAAAAAATTAAAAAAACAAATATTTTAAAAAAAGTAAAAAATGGAGAAATGACTTTTTATGCTTGTGCAAAAATATTTTCTCAATTAATACCTTTTTTAAGATATAAGTGCCATAAAAGGAAAAATAGACGGGAAGTTATAGATTTTCTATTTAAATTCATAAATAAACACTATATGTTTCCATCTATAGCTGAAATTGCAAATAAAGAAATCTCTATAATAAAAACAAACAATTTTATAGATGAGTTTTGGCTTGATAAGTATAATAAAGAAAAAATACGCAATATCAGAAAAAATTTATCATTAATAAACTGTTTAGATACTGCAATAGCTCAAGAAAAACAAGATTTTACCTCTGAAGATATTAAAAATGCACACAATGAAATAAAAAATTTCCAAGTAAATAATGAAAAACTAATTCAAAATTATTGCAAAAATAGTTTTGAAAGTATAAATGATAACATAAGAACTGAAGTAGAAAAGTGGCACTTTAATGAAGAAACAATACAATCCTTAATAGGTATAGTGAGAAATATTGATAGTACAAATTCAAACAAAAATGAGCAAAAAAAAATAATTTATACAAATTTATTTGATAAATTATTGGAATTTAATCTACTTATGAATTTTAAGAATCAAATTACAAGCAATAATAAGCAGATATTAATTAAAGACATAGACTATATAAATACTTATTATGAAAATTATAATCAAATAACTTTTACAAAATTACTTATTGAAGCAACAAAATATGGTTATTCATATAAAGTAAAAAATCCAAATAAAAGTTATGATGAAGATTGGGTGAATGATACTAGCTATATATGTTGTGCAACATTTGTCGACGTATTATTAACTAATGATACAAAATATTTAAAAGATGCTTTTAAATATATATGGGGAGAAAATAAAAAAATAATGACTCTTGATGAATTTATAAAAACATATTGTTAAAATAAAGACAATCAATAATACAATTTCTTGACTAAAAAAGCTATATTATTGTGCCTGAAATCAAGTTTTTTGAATTTCATAAAAAACTAAATTTGCTAAAACTTTAGACTTTATAAACCTTTCCGACTTATTTCCGAGTTTGGTAAAGGCAAATATTTGCTCAAAAAATGTCCGATTTCGTTCTATCGCTATAATATAGACCGTGTTTAGCTTTGAGGCTATTTTGTAAATATTCAACGGAAAATTTAGTGCAGAAAAGTGCAAGAATGTGGTAATTTCGGACATTTCTGTCAATTTGCATAAAATCGCTAATCTTCAAATACGCTTTACGATTGAGCCTAATTTTTTAAATATTAATGTCCGAAACAAACCCCATCTTTTTTTATTGTCAATATAATGTGTCATAGGATATGACATCAAAAGTGTTTATACTCTTGCTTTTCTACGTCTATTTGATTTTTTCTTTGATGAAAAGTTTTCTTTTTTTAAAGCATTTTCAAATTTATTGGCGTTTCTTCTTCTTCCTCTAAAACTTCTTTTCCTGTGCTGTTTTTCTTCAGAAGTATCATTTTGTACAGAGGAAAACGTGAAATCTTTGTTAATCTTTTTACCTTCTTTAGATGTTGCATATTTATATAATGCGGCAGCAATATCTTCCATACCATAGTCAACCGTCAAATGCTCGTTTAATGTGGCTTTAAAAGAAGATAATTCTTCTGATTTTATAATATTTTTAATTTTTTCTAAAAATGTTTCGCAATTAACTTTTTCCAATTCTTCAACCGTTGGCAATTCTTGTTTAACAATCTTAATACCGTTTGCTCTTTCTATTCTTTTTAGCATAGAAACTTGTCTTTTTGTCACAAAAGTAAAAGAATTACCGGATTTTCCCGCACGTGCAGTTCTGCCGATTCTATGAATGTAATCCTCATCATCTCTCGGTAAATCAAAGTTAAATACAGCTTCTATGTTTTTAACATCAATTCCGCGACCTGCAACATCAGTTGCAACAAGAACTTTCACTGACCCTTTTCTAAAGCCTTGCATTACTTTTTCACGTTGATTTTGGTTCATATCTCCATGGATTGCATCTGCGAAAAATCCTTTTTCTTTTAATTTTTCAACAACTCTGTCAACATTCGTTTTTGTATTACAAAAAACAAGTGATAACCCAATGCTATGTAATTGCAACAATCTAATTAATAATTCAATTTTGTCCTTTTCAACAACTTCAAAATATTGTTGTTCAATATTTGGGATATCTTTCAAATCATCCGTAACATCAACGATTGACGGAGATTTTTGAATTTTTTTAGTTAATTCTAAAATATCTTTCGCCATAGTCGCCGAAAATAGAATTGTTTGCCTGTCTTTAGGAGTTTTATTTAAAATTTCATAAATGTCTTCTCTAAATCCCATATCAAGCATCTCATCAGCTTCATCAAGGACAACGGTTTTTACGTTATCAAACTTTATTGAGCCTCTTTTATAGTGATCCATAAGCCTTCCCGGAGTCGCAACAATAATCTGAGGATTTCTTTTAAGGGCATTTAATTGTCTATCAATATTTTGACCGCCATAAACTGAAACAACCGAAAAGCCCTCAATATATTTGCCCATTTTTTCAAATTCTCGATGACATTGGATTGCAAGTTCACGAGTCGGACACATAACTAACGCTTGGATATTTGAATTTGCCGTATCCAATCTTTCGATAATAGGGATAGCAAATGTCGCGGTTTTTCCGCTTCCTGTCGGAGCCATTGCGATAATATCTTCATTTTTAAATATTGCAGGGATAGCAGCTTTTTGAATTTCTGAGGGTTCAATAAATCCCATTTCAGCTAACGCATTTTGCAAATCAACTGATAAATTTACTCCTTCAAAATATTCATTGTAACTTTTTAATTCAACAGACTTTGTAATGTCAAGTTGAGACACTTGGGGTTCATTCTTTAATGTAATCATAATTTTTCCTTTTAAAAATGCTCTAAACAACTAAAATGTAACGAGCATTGAAATATACATTAAAGATTGAAATCGCTTTCAACGATATTAAAACATAAATAATTCAAGAATACAAGTTTAGTTTTGTATTAATCAAACGCTTACTTTTTACGAGAATGTAAATTTTGAATTATTTTAAATATTTTATCATCATCGCATTTATCAGGATGATATTTTGTGCATAATTGTCTATATAATTTTTTAGCTTCTTTATTCTCAGAATTTGAAAGATCTTTTAACACCTGAACATCACTTACTTTTAATATTTTGGCAAGATATTCATATTCATTGTCATTAAGTTTTCGTTTCTTGGAAGCCAAAAAATTGTCCAGTTTGTTTATAAATTCTTTTTCATTTCCTATAGAACTTTCAGGTCTTTTTGGGTTTATTTTTTCACTATTGCCTTTGCTTCCGGTACTACTTGAGCTTCCGCTTTTACTACTGCCACTTTTGCTTCCGGTACTGCTTGAACTTCCGCTTTTACTACTGCCGCTCTTACTTCCGGTACTGCTTGAACTTCCGCTTTTATCATTGCCACTTTTACTTCCGGCACTGCTTGAACTTTCACTTTTACTACTGCCGCCCTTACTTCCTGTGCTGTTGGAACTTTCCCTTTCTTGCTTGAACCATTCGGCATCTCTTTCTGCCTCTGTCTTATATTGATATTTAGTGCCATCAGAGTTTATACGTTGATGCTTTTCATCAAAATATCTGGTTTCAGGTTTTTGACCTTCCTTGCATTTCGTATATTCATTTATATATTTATTTTTATCATATATTTTTGTAAAACGTTGCCAACTTTTTGTTTGTTCAGAATATTTATAACCATAAATAGTTTGACCTGTACGGATATCTTGTTTATATGATTCCATAAGAACTCCGTTTTTTAATGTTCTTGTTTCTTTAATCGTTGGATTTTTAAAGTTTATTTCTGTTGTAATATTAGTATGTGGATCAAATTTTCTTGAAAATATTTCTTGCCCTTTAGCATCAAACTCTTTATTATAAATTGTACCGTCAAAATATTTTGTTGTTTGCTTTTGTGACCCATCTTTATAGGTTTCTGTGGTAGTTTTGCCTTTTAGGCGTACTTTATCCATAACATATTCTTTTGAATCAGAAGTCTTTTTATTGAAATGTATCAGTTTATCATTGTAGTAAGTAACTTGACCTATATTTTCGCCTTTATTATTTTTATATGTCCATTGCTCAAAATACGGGTTTTTGTCCCACCCGCGAGATTCGTTTTTTCTTCTTGAATAAGTTATTGTCGAATTTATACTGCCATCATCATTAAAAATTGTTGTATCTTTACCTTCTTTAGATAAATAAATCTGTTTTTTTATTTTTCCATCTATATCTTTAAATTGTTTGAAAATTTCTTGTTTTATTTTTTCTCCGGATTTATCATAATAGATCTTTGTTATGTTATCTTTCGGCAACTCAATATCAGCCAATTTTCCTGTTGGTTCTATATCTTTTAAATTAAGTCCTCCACCAGTTTTTTCTTCATATCTTAGAACTTTATTTATCCATTTACTTATTGAATATTTTTCTCCATTTTTAATTTTTATAGTTTTAGTATTAGTCTTAGGATCAAATGTGTGCTCCGATACAATATCCCCGCTCGCATTGTAATACAGATGTTTTACTGACACGTTTCCTTCAAAAAATTCTTCTTCTAATTTTTTATGGCTTGTTGAATCAAATGTTATTTTAGAAGTTTTACGCATTCTTTTAGGTAAAAACGGTTCATACCAATGTTTAACTATTATTATATTTTCTTTTTCTGAAAATGTTTTTGCAGAACACTTTTCACTGACATTTTTAGCACATTTTTTTAATCCTTCAATAGTAGAATTGAATCTTATTTTTGGGGCAACTAACATACTGGACCTTTCTTTATTTTACACGTATTATCTAACGTTAAAAAAGATAAATTTTGCCCTTATAATTATTTATTATTAACAAATATTAAGACTAAACTTTTTCAATGGAAATATTACAGACAGAATAAGATTACAAAAACATACATTTTGATAATTATAATAAATTCACAAAAAATCGTTAATCTTAAAAAGAGTTTTATAATTGAAGTTAATTTTTGAAATTTGACCATTCATTATCCAATTTTTCTAAACTGTATCTGGCATTCGCAGGACTGGTTGACGGCATTTTATAACATTTGTATTCCTTCAACAATTCAGGAAAATATTTTTTGAATGCGGAATAGGCTTTATTTCCATTTAAGATTATTGTTTTAATATTTTTATACTTTTTCAACAAAATCAAGATTTTGTTTGGAACTTCATTTTGAATATTTGTATCTAAACTTCCTTCTCTATTACAAAAATTTATTACATCCCAAAGCGCAAAGTTATTATTTAATAAGGTTTGGAGTCTTTCTTCGTAATTCAAATCTTGTAAATTACAACAATCACAAAATCGCCCCATCAATTTCCAAAAACGATTTTGAGGATGTGCGTAATATTGTTGTTCCTCCAGAGATTTAATACCTGGCATTGAACCCAAAATCAAAATTTTTGAATTTTTATTAATAACCGGATTAAAACTTTTACAATTAGGCATACGCTGATTATTTTGCTTCTTCATGTTTAATACTTTCACCTAAAAGCGCAAATGAACCTGTTGTGACAACTTCTTCATCTTCTTTCAATCCTGAAATAACTTCTGAATACTTATCATTTTTCTTGCCTATTTGAACTTTTCGTTCTTCATAAACATGCGGCTTTATACGAACATAAGCAAATGTGTAATCTCCGTATTTCTCTAATGCAGTATTTGGTACGGCAAGACGTTTTACTTTTCCGATATCAACATACATTTCCGCGTACATATTAGGTTTTATTTTTAATGTTTTATTTGGAATTTCCGCTCTAACTTCAAGTGTTTTTGTATTCGGGTCTAATATCGGCGAAACATAAGAAAGTGTACCGAGTGTTTCTTTTCCACGGGATTCTTCGAGTGTTCCTTTAACTTTTTCTCCAACTTTAAGGTATGCAGAATCTTTTTCAAAAGCATATCCGACAAGCCAAATTGTTGACAAATCCGCCAAGTTAAACATTTGAGCATCTTTCTGGACAAATTCACCCGGATTAATTTTTCTTTCTAAAATTATTCCATCTTTTGATGCCGTTAAAACAACGTACGGATAAACTCGTTTTGACCTTGCAACAGCATTGATTGAAGCTCCTGCGCCATATACAGACAATCGTTGTTGGTACACATTTGCCAAAGCATACTTTTTAACAGACTGAGCATTAAGTGTTGCCCTATCTTTTCTCATTTCAGCATAAGCCGTTTCATAATCAGCTCGTGACGAAATTTTTTCGTTATAAAGAGTTCTTTCTCTATTATAATTTTGCAATGACAAATTGTATTGCGCACGCATTTCTGCGATATTTTGGTCAATATCTAAAACATCTTGCAAGTATTCAAGTTCAATTTGACTGATTTCATCAGACTTAATTCTTGCAACAGGTTGACCTTTTTTAACAACATCACCAGGTTCCACAAGAACATCTACAACTTTGCCATCAAGTGGAGCATAGATATTGTCAACCGATTGGTTTCGGGCTTTGAATTGCGCAGGAATTGTTATTTCCATATCAATATTCATCTCCGATAACTTGTCAGTTTGAATATTGGCATTTTTTTCTTGTTGGCTGTCCAGTGTAATTTGTTTATTATTTTCAGTATCATGTTTTCTAAAAGAACATCCGCATGAAAGTCCTGCAATTAATACTGTACATAATATCAGATTTATAAAGTTTTTAGACATTAATTTCTCCTTTTATTTGGAATAACCATCATTTTAAATAATAACGGGATTAAAAATATTGTAAAACTTGTACCTACAAACAATCCACCTATAATTGCAATAGCAAAAGGTTTTTGACTCTGTGCGCCTATGCCGTTTGACAAAGCTGCAGGTAATAGTCCTAAGATTGCAACAGTTGATGCACAAAGTACAGGTCTGAGTTTTTCAACAGAACCTTTAATTATTGCTAAATCCGGAACTTTATACTTTGAATGTTGTCTTAATAGCGCAGATAAAATTATTACACCATTTTGAATAGATACACCTATTGCAGCAATAAAACCGACGCCTGCTGAAATTGAAAAATATGTGTGCGTTATAAACAGTGCAAAAATACATCCGCTTAATGTTACAACTATTGATGACATTGCAATAGCAACATATTTCCATCGTTTAAAGTTCATTCTTAAAATACATGCAATTAAAAATAATGTTATAGGTAAAATTATTGCCAATTTTGTATTAGCTCGTTTTTGACTTTCTGATTGCCCTGCCCATTTTACGGTATAACCCTCAGGCAAAGGCATTTTCTTAGATAAAAGTTTTTGAGCATCTTTTACAGTTGAACCTAAATCTCGGCCTCTGATATTGAACCTTACAACAGCAACTCTTGAATTTTCACTTCTTGAAATAATCATAGCACCGTTATCAGGCTCTATTGTCGTAACGTTACTTAAAGGTACAGAAATTCCTTCAGGCGTTTTTACGATTATATTTTGTAATTTTCTATAAGTATCTCTATCTTGAGCTTCCAACCTTAAAAATACGTCAAAATGTTTTTCGTTTTCGATGACTTGAGTTGCCGTTTTTCCCCCAATAGCAATTTCAACAGTATTTTGAATGTCATCACTACGGAGCCCGTAACGTGCCGCTTTTTCTCTATCAATTCTGATTTGATATTGAGGTTGTCCAATGATTTGATCATAAGATAAATCTACAACTCCTCTGACATGTGACAAAAGTCCATAAGCATCATCTTCAAGATTTTGGAGTTTGTACAAATCTGGACCATAAATTTTTAAAACAACCTGACCTTTAGATCCTGAAACAGCTTCTTCTACGTTATCTTGAATATATTGAGTGAAATATGTAGTAATCCCCGGAATTTCATTTACTTGTTTTTCCATATCCTTTATCAGGCGTTCTTTTGAGCCAAACCATTTCCAACGCCAATCTTTCGCAAGTTTCAAATCAACCATGTTTTCAATATTGGAAAGCATATTGGGGTCAGTTCCATCATCGGCTGAACCAACATGTGAAACAACAGATTTTACTTCAGGATATTTCAATAAAACTTCTCTAATTTTTCTTGCTGTATCAACAGAATATTGCAGAGTCGCACTTCGCGGTAAAACCGTAACTCTCAGCCAAATATTCCCTTCATCAAGATTTGGCAAGAATTCTGAACCTATCATTGTAAATAAAACTAATGCTGTACAAAATACGCACCCTACTGTTATCAAGAATTTTTTCTTATGTTCAAAAACTTTTGATAAGTAATATTTATACAATTTTGTAATATATTTAAGAGGTTTATTTTCTTTTATTTTAACTTCTGTTGAAGGCATATAAACAGCTGAAATTGCAGGAAGCAAAAATAATGAGGATAAAACCGCACCAATCAGAGAAAATCCCATCGTAAATGCAAGCGGATGAAAAAGTTTGCCGGCAACTCCATCAAATGCAAATATCGGTAAAAAGCAACATAAAATAATTAACGTCGAAAATAAAATAACACTTCCGACTTCTTTAACTGCTTTATTAATCAATCCTTCTTTTTTAGTAGAATTCAGCTTGCCTTTATATGAAGACAAACATCTGAAAATATTCTCCATTAAAATAACTGCACCATCAACAATAATACCAAAGTCAACGGCACCCATACTTAATAAGTTTGCAGGAATTCCAAATATTCTAAACATCAAAAACGCAAAACTTAAAGCAAGCGGAATTACAAGCGATGCAATAAGCGTTATCCTCAAATCAAGAGTAAACGCGAATAATACAATTAATACAAAAGCAATTCCGACAGCTACGTTATGTCCTATAGTATGCATTGTATTATGAATTAAATCACTTCTTTTATAAACAGGATTAAGTTTCACACCTTTTGGAAGTTGCGATTCTATTTCAGGAAGTGCTTTTTCTAGATTTTTAATTGTTTTTGTCGGGTTTTCCCCTTTTCTCATTAAAACAATACCTTCAATGGCATCGTTATCAAGGTTCTCTCCAACTTGACCTATTCTTACAGCAGGTTCTACAATAACTTTCCCTACATCTTTTACTCTTATGGGAACTCCGTTTTCTGTAGTGATAACGGTATTTTCAATATCAGAAACATCAGAATATAAACCCATTCCTCTGACAATATAAGCTTGATCGTTCAATGTTAGATAATGACCACCTGCTGTCGAATTTGAAGCTTTTATTGCATCATAAATTGTTTCCACATCAAGATCATAAAATCGAACTTTTTCATGGTTTAAAATAACTTTATAAGTTTTGACAGGGCCCCCAAAACTTACAACATCAATAATCCCCGGAACATGTTTAAAAGCTTTTTCTAACTGCCAATTTTGAATAGCTTTCAAAGTCATTTTGTTATAATAATCGGAAGATAACGTGTATCTAAAAATTTCCCCAATAGCTGAAGCATCAGGCCCAAGTTCCGGTTTTACTCCATCAGGTAAATCGGCATTATAAATTCTTTCTAAAACCTCTTGACGAATTAGTGAAGATTGAAGTCCGTCCGTAAAAACAACTTTTATAACTGAAAGCCCTAAAAGTGAGGTTGAATAAAGTTTTTCCTCATCTGGAATTCCGTTTAATTCTTTTTCTAAAGGAATTGTAGCAAGACGTTCCATATCCTCGGCACTTTTCCCCGGAATTTGCGTTATAACTTGAACCATCGGATTTGTAAAATCAGGATAAGCCTCTATATCAAGATTTTTAAGACAATATAAACCTGTTAAAATAAGAATTACAGCTATTGTACAGGCATAATATTTTTTTACAATAAAGAATTTAATAATTTTATCAAAGTTTATTTTCATCCAACATAAATTCCTCATTGTTAACTTCTCTCAAAAAATCTATCCAACAATCATAATAGGATGCTAAAGCATTTGTATATCCTACAATTATTGAACGATAAGATTGTTCCATTACTATAAGAGTCGTCAAATTTGACTTTCCAACCTCATAACTCCGTTTTGAAATTCTTATCATTTCATTAGAATCTTTTAGTAATTTGTCATCGTAATAATTCAGATTTAATCTTGATGTCACAAATTTTTCATAGGCTTCATCCAAATTATTTATAGCTTTATTCTGAACCGAATCATAATTTAATTTGGCCTGTTCAACCTGTAATTTTGCATTCTTAATCTCCGGAGAATAGTTGTAGAAAATAGGGAGATTAACCAAAGAGCCACCGATATACCCGCCTTGCATAAATCTATCTTCTTCAGAATAATGTTTCGGTTGATAACTATATCCACCTTGAATTGATAAATCAGGGATTCTTTGTCGTTTAACAACTGTCAGATTTTTATTTGCAACATCTATTTGTTGTTTTGCAATTTTTATATCAAAACGCTTATTTAAAGCGTCATTTTCGATAGTTGAAAATTCAGGTAAAGATTTTTTAGGGCTGGGTGTAAATAATGAAATAAATTGAGTATTTTCAGGTAAAATATCCTCATTTGCATCATAAACATCTTTACCTTTAACATTCAACGCTTTATTAAATTCATAACGAGCAGATTCAACGTCAACTCTGGCAGAATTTATTTGAGTCGTCATTTGATTTAAGGCAATTCTTGCTTGAATCACATCCATTTCAGGCGTTGCACCGGCATTAAATCTTTTTTGAGCAACATCTAAAAGTTCTTTTAGCAATTGTTGTTGAGATTCCAAGGCTTTTAAAATTGATTTTGCACTAACTAAATCCACATAAGCTTCCCTTATATCCATTCTTGAATTAAATTGAACAAATGCAGTATTTTGTTTTGCAAGTTCAAAATTTGATTTTGCCAGCTTTTTTCTTGCTCCTCGCTTAAACAGCTCAATATCCTCACTTATCCCAACCTGTTGAGGATTTCCTTTTCCTGCTTGTCCAAAATTTTCATAAACATTTATACTTGGGTTTTGAAATCTGTTTGCCGCTTTAATATTATTTTTGGCAATATCAATATTGAGTTTTTCCGATTTTACATCCAAATTTGAAGATGTGCCTAATTTTATCGCATCATCAAGCGTGAGTTTTTTATACCCGTTAGCGAATGATACTTGGGGTATAAGCAAAAATACTAATAATAAAATCCATATCTTTTTCATCACTTCAAGAGTATAACATTAAATTTTTAATATGAACAAATTTTTTAAAAATCAAATGAAACTTTTGCGTTAACATTAAAACCTTCATTGCTTTCGCCTACACTTGAAGATTTTGTATAACCTACACCTGCCGCATACATTACATGTTTACTTGCTTTATATGCACCACTTGCGTTTGCAAAGAATAAATTTATATCTCTTGTTGCAACATAACCTGTTTGAGCGTTTAAAAAGACTTTACCTTTCGGCATTTTTACATCAATATTACCCATTGTCGTAAATGTATGTCTTGGCATACTTCCGGTTTGAATAACTTGATTATATTTTGCAAACATAGAAGCATCTACTTCCAAGCCGTTTTTCTTTTTCAATTCATAACTTGCAATAGCACCTGCAGTAAGTTTCAAAGCTTCATCTGATGACGGATGAACGTCATATGCGCCAACCAATGGAGTAATAAATATTTTTTCTTGTTTATTTGGATTAAATTTTTTGTTTTTTAACGGTGCAAAAGTATAACCTGCTAAAGCGCCATACTGATCATCAATTGAATTTGATTCTGTTTCCAAATCAAGACCAAAACCTGTACCATCATCTTTTTTATTATTTATAGAAGTTATTTCTTGACCTGCAACATTTGTATTTTCTTGAGCCGGTGTATTTTCATCTACATTCTCTGCTTCATCCTCAACTTTGTCATTAGTAATATTGCCGGTAGTTTTTTGCATTTCTTTATTTTCAACCAAAGTTAATTTTAAATTTGTTTTATTATTTACATTAGTCGAACCGTCTGTATCTTTTGTAATATACATATAACGTTTCAAAGTAACTGCCATGCCTGATTTTTTATGAATAGCACCCGCATTAAATTGATAAAATTTAGAATGACCGTTTTCTCCAGGGAAACTGCTTGCTGTTGCCCCACCTGTAAATGTATAATTTTTTGCATCATATTTTGCTTGAACAGAGGCATTGTATGAATATTCATGAGATGTTTCTGTTATATCCTGAAGAATAGTATCGCTACCGGCATTACCTTGAGAAGTTGATGTATCAGTTCCTTCTGAGGAACCTTCCTTATCAGTACCAATTTCATGTGAAGAGGCTTCTTCCGGAAAAACTTCTTTCGTCTTTGATTTTTCAAATGCTCCACCAAAAATTGCAGTGAACTTACCGTTTTTATTTCTATAACTACCTGCAAAGTCCCCGCTTACTGCAGCTACAGATGTTGAATTGTCTTTATCATAAGATGTGAATAATTCACCGCTACCATGAAAGCCTTTTCTGTAATCTGTTTGCATAAAATTGACACTTTTATTATTTTCGTTTCCCATATCTTCCATGGAATCAACAACATCGCCCAATTGAGTTTGCATTTGTATTTCTTCTTTGCTCAACCCTTTTGTGTCATTTAATTGTGCCATTAATGCCGCATAGTCATCATTCAAATAACTTTGAGTATTAAATATATCATTTTTTGTTTTTATTCCGGTATCTTCATAACCGTTTTCGTTATCTTTAGTTTCATCTTTTTTATCTGTATTTTTAACATCACTTTGTTCAATATGTTCAACTTCCATACCTTTAACAGGTTCATCTTTTTTCTTATCATCTTTTTGTTGAGAAACCATCGGAACAGTAATTCCTAAAGAGTTTAATTTCTGTTTAGTTTCATCAAGACTTTTTTTAGAATTTTCAGCAAATTCCTTTGCATAGTCTTTCCCAAAATTATATTTGATATCCCCGTTATCGTACATGTTTTCTCCAATAGATAAAAATCTAATAGTATCCCCATGGATATAAAGAATTTTTTTTAGAGAAAATTTACTTTTTAAATCAAAAATTGTAAAGTTTGTAAACTCTTATTTATCAAATTCAATTAAATATGCATAAGTTAAAACTTTTGGAATTTGTTTCCTCAAATTGGTTCTAAATCCACCAGCTGTATATCGCACAACTACTTGTAACGGCTGGTTTATGTATTCAATATCCGAAAGTTTTATTTCGCCTTCCAATTGTTGAATTCCGTCTGAATAATGACTTGAGGTAATTTGTAACGGTATTTCATATTTTTTCATCAAATAATGGTGTAAAAATTGTTGTGTTTCAAATTTTTTATTCAAATCATTACGGGAAATATCTTTATAAATTCCCAAACTTAAATCAGGAATTCCTTTTATTTCGCCATAAGATTGTGATGCAATTGTAATTTTTATTTTTATTTTTCCGGAATTCTTGAATTTTTCAGGCAATTTAACTTCATCAACATCATAAGTTCCATTCAATATATCTGTATCATTTTGCGCTACAAAAAATTTATTTTCAAAAGTACAACGTTCAATTTCTTTTAAATTTACTCCATGTTCTCGAATTGCAATGAGTAAATACCATTTTTTTTCACAAATAAGATTTAGTGGAGCTGCAGCAGAAACAGTTTCATTAGGAACAAGTCCGACAAGTAATAATGGAGCAAAAGCAAGTGCTGTAGCGCCACCAGCCGCTGTTCCGCCTATTACACCACCGGCAATTATACCGCCAACATTTGTTCCTGTACCGCCACCGGTATTTGTACCACTCCTTGTTAATGTTGCAGAAACCGTTTGTGAAGCCGTTGTATCCAATGCAAATGAAAATTCTGTTAACGCAAAGAACATACATATTATAGTTAAAAATTTTTTAAACATTTCAAAATAAAATATATAGTTTACGGAAATAAATTTAAAGTCCGCCACATAGATAAATATTTATAGTGCTAAAAAGTAGTCTCCTTTCCGATATTTTCAATTTCTATTTATTGCAACATTATTTTGAGGATTTTAAAAATGAAATTAAAAAAATTTATTTATATTCTAATTATTTATTTTTTAGCAATCGGGCAGAGTTTTGCAACACAATTGACTATTACCCCGATTGGAACACCTACCGGATTTTCAAACAAAATTTCTCAATCGATAAATCTCGCAATTGATGCTGATAGCAATTGGAGAATGGAAGTTTATATCTTGAGTCCGGAAATTATAAATCAAAATAATTTTGCATATTCACTTCCGATAAACAGGTTAGAAATCACAAAAGCTAACGGAACACCAATAATTTTGTTTAATTCGGGCATTAAAGTCGCAAAAATAAACAGTAACGACATAGGAGGAGTTAACAACTTCAATCTGAGTTTAAATACAACAACATTTGAAAACGATAGACCGGGCTATTACTCAACTGAAATATGTTTTGTTCTGATTGACAAAGGTCACAAAATGGATTTAGAGGTTTACAATTTAAGATTTCAAAAAGAAGAAATTTCTTCTATTGAATTTTCAGAAAATCCAACGCGTTTAGAACTTGATAAGGAAAAAATTCTCAAAAAAGGAGTTACACAAAATATTTCAACTCCACTTACAGTTTCAATAAAATCAAATAAAAATTGGAAATTATACTTACAAAAAACAAATATCAATCCGGCATCAAAAGTTACATATTATATAAAACCATTATATGCTGACGCATCTATAACCCTCAACAATTCTTCTTCATATACCAAAATGGACAATAATACATACCTGATAGCATCAGGAAAAGCCACTTTTAACGATAATTCAAACACTTTAGATAAAAAATTTTTAACAATGAGTTACATGATAAAAGGGCCTGAAAATGAACTTTTACCAGTTGGCAGTGAATCTAATTTGTTTCAATACAGCTTAAAAACGGAGGATTAATGAAAAAATTTGTTCTGTATATTTTAATAATATTTTTGTCATGTATAAATTCTGCAAATGCGGCAATAAAAGTTTCCCCAAGTTATATAGAACTCAATGGAAACACCACAAAAAAAGACTATATAACAGGGGCTTTCACTGTCACCGGAGGCAAAGATGAAACCGTCAGGTTCAAAATATACCCTGTATTTTTCAAATATGACACAAAAGGAAGATTTGTAGAACTGGAAGACAAGGGTCAATTAAATTCACTTATGGGAAAAATAAAATTTTACCCGACAGAATTTACTTGTGCAAACGGAGAAAGCCAAAAAATAAGATTTACAATTACTAATTTAAAAACGCTACCCTCCGGAGAATCAAAAGTAATGTTATTTTTGGAAGATACCCATACAAGAGAAATTGTTCTAAAACGTGCAAACGGAACAATTGGCGGAAGCATTGCCATCAAAACCAGAGTCGGAGTTCCGATATTTTTGGATAAAGGTAATTACGTAAAAAAAGCTTCATTTGACACACTACAAATTAAAAACAATAACGGAACTTACGAATGTGATTACAAATTATCTTCAGGCGGAAACAGCAAAATTCGCTATAACGGTATCGGATATTTAACACAAAATAACAAACTTCTCAAACAATTTCAGGTGAACGGAAATGCCGTATATGGCGGGAGTTACTTGGAACAAATTCAACCGATAATTTTAGATAAAGAAATTCTACTTGATGATAATTCTGAATATAAAGTCAAATTCGTCTTGACATATAAAGATGAAAATAACAGAGAAAAAATTCTGAAAAAAGAAGTTAAATTTAAACCATCAGAACTTGGTAAAAATAAAATATAAAATAAAAAGGAGGAAAAATGAACAAAAATTTAGTAATCACAGCACTTTCATTGGTGGCTATAATGTCAATCGGAACAATGCAACCGTCAAAAGCTGCCACAACAGCATCACAAATAGTAACCGCAACTTTGGGCACAACGAAGGCCGTCCAAACAAATGGTGGCACAATAAGTTCAACCATAGATGATAGCGGCAATTTAGTCACAGCACTAAGTCCAAGCTTTTTAATTATCACAAATACTGCAGCCTCACAAGCAATGACTCTTCAAGCCACTGCAAACACAACAACAGGTAACGTCAATGCGTTTTCGGGAAACGGAACAACAAATTATATAACACTTACAAATTCAACCATACTCCCGACAGCAGCCTCAGTTACAAACGCTCAATCAGCATCTCCTGTTGTTACAAGTAACCCTAATGTAATTACCTACCAAATTACAAATCCTACAAATTCAACCGGTGTTATAACATACACTTGGAATTCAACAAATTCATTATGGAATATTGCACTTACGAACAAAGGTAATTTGGCTCAAACTTACACAATTCCAACCGGTGCCGCAAAATCAGGAACATATTCAGGGGATGATGAAGCCGGTTCATACCAAGCAACTATCACTCTATCATTTACATAAAAAGAGTCTTAAATGAAAAAATATATATTTATACTTATATATCTTTTAATGCTTTTACCAAATGCAAAAGCAGAACAAACTAGTGCTTACTATTTAACAAGCTCAAATCCTGCGGTAGAATCTGTCAGTGGTAGCGGCAGAAATCTTACGGCTACCATTGACACTGACACAGGATTACTTTCTAGCGCCCTAAGCCCGAGCTTTACTATCCTGACTAATTCACCTCAAACATACACCCTTACTATGTCAGCAACAAATACAACTTCAGGCGGGACAACAAATGCAATATTTGCAATAGGGACAACACGGTATATTGTTCTCACGAATAATACGGTTTTACCCAATACTGCCTCCGTAAATAATATAACTTCGGGTTCTCCCACTGCCCTAAATAACCCAAATGCAATAGCTTATCAAGTAAATAATCCTACAACCACAACGGGATTAACAGCAACATATAATACAACAAACAAAAACTGGCTGTTAACACTGAACCGTGCAGGAGCAACTAATACTTCATTGGTTGTACCTGCAGCAATTCCACTTACGAACACATTTTCATCAATGGATGAAGCCGGAGATTATAAAGCTACAGTAACACTTTCGTTCAATTAAAAGGTAATAATGAAATATTTTTATATAACAATTTTTATACTGTTAACATTTTTCATAAGCCCAACATATGCTGATACAACATCAAATCATACCTTTATATTTGATGTTTCAAATTCCGTTACCATAAATGTTACAGGTAATATGACATCTTCAATAGATACAGAAACCGGAAATATGACAACTCCGTTAAATATCAATTTTAATATTGTATCAAATGCCACATTGAGTAACGTTCAATTAAAAGCTTTAGTCACAGATTCAACCTCAAACCTTGATAACGCAATCTATGCAAATGATGTAACCTCTGCAACAAGTATCCCTTTATCCGTTGTTTTGGCAAATACAACATACACGCCGACAGTAAACGCTATAGACAACTGTGAAACTGTTACCTCGACTGTTGCAAATAACCCTAATGCTGTTGCTTATACAGGAACAGTAACCGTAGATAACAGTGGAACTTTGAGCTATTCGACATCCAACGGATATATTAATGCAAACCTAAATACCGGCACAAGTAATATAAATCTTGCTCTTACAACATCTGCAAAGTCTGGAACTTATGACACAACAAATTATAGTGACGAAATCGGAGATTACAAAGTAGAAGTTTATCTGGATAATATTCCATGAAAAAATTTATAATTTTTGCTCTTATTTTCTTCTGTTTTGCCGGTAAAACATATGCTACAGAAAATATAATAACGACATTTTCTATTAATAACGAAGAAGAAAGTGACATTGAAATTGTTATTAATAAAAACAAAATTTATCTGCCATGCAAGTTTCTTTTAACATATTTCAAAATTCCGTTTAAAGAAAATCATGCACAAAAAACTCTGACATTTTTAAATTCCACAATAAAACAAAGTAATGAAACTTTTTTTATAAAAAATTGTTTAACAGGGGCTCAAAATGAATTTTTCATTCCAACAGAAACTTTTAATAAACTTACAGGCAAAAACATTACCGCTAATAACAAAGATTTGACCGTTTATGTTACAACAACAACTCCTATTGAAACAAAATCTGAAATTTCCGGAAATCCGTTTTTGGAACATAAGTTTGTAAATCAAGCTAAAGCACATCCCGATAATATTTCTTTACCCCAAAATAAAAAATTTATTAGTCTTGATACTGTTTCATTACAAGAGAATATGTATTCTGATTCATATTCACAAATTTATAAAGAAAATACAAGCAAATTTGCAAGTTTTAATAACAATTTACAACTTTTGTTGAACGGAAGATTAAAGTCAGGAGAATATTCCCTCGATTTTGGAACAAATAGTTATACGTCAAACATTTTTAATTTTTCAGGCATTAGCCCTAAATATAAAAATAAGTTTAAAAATTATGACTATGTTTTAGGCAAAACTGAGCCATGGGAATTTGCGCACAACAATTTATCCTCTGATATTATAGGAATTCAAATAAAATCACATACAAATAAAAATGAAAATGATTTTAAAGCAATTGAAGGCAAAGTTGATAAAAACAGTATTGTTGAAATCTGCTTAAACAACGATTTTAAAGAGATAATAAGCACTTACGGAGGATATTTCAACTTAAAAAATATAAACTACAACAAATTTGTCAATAACATCACAATAAATGAAATCAAACAAGATGGTACAAAACAAAAATTTTTAAAAAAAAATTTTTATAACACATCTGAAATTCCATCGCCAAACAGAGATTTTATCTTGGGAATAAACGGATTACAAAACAGACTTTGGGCAAGCAACGGTTACATATACAAAACCAACACTCAAAAATTACTCACAGGTATAAAAACTTATAAAAAAGTTTCTGACAAATTGATTTTAGAAAACTTTTTGATAGCTGATACTTCAATAAAATCTGATATTCAAAACGGCTGGAGAGAAAGCATTCTCGGGAACAAACGTTATCTGAATTACACGACAATTCAAAACCAGAACGCATTGACAGGCGAAACTTTTATGGGGGCACTTACATATAATAAGAATCCGAGATTGACTTCCAAATTGACATACGGAACGAGTTTTTCAAAATCAACTGATGGAATTTCAAAAGACGGTCTTGGATTTTTGGCACAAATTGATAACACTTTCAAACTCAATAAAGATGATGAAATAAAGTTAAGTCTTTTTGGAATCTCTCCGGCTTTTTATCTGGCAGGGTATTCGGGAGGAACAGGATTTATGTCTGACAAGGTCGGCATAAGTCTCGAAGGAAATAAATCTTTTAAAAATATATTTATAAACGGCGGATATTCAAAATACAAATCCAATTTCTCAAAATATTATGAGGGTGGATTGATGGATTTTAATGAATACAATATCAATATCCGTACAAGCTTCCCAAAACTTCCGATAACAAACTTTAGAATAAACACCAAAAACGGTGGTAATGGAATAGGTACAATCTCATCGACCTCTTATGACTTCAATCTTGCAAAACATATAAAATGCTTTGATTTTGATGGAGGTCTTCGCGGAAACAACTATTCAAACAAATATAATTCAGACGGTTATGCCAGTTATAAATCAGATTATTCTGACATTTATTCAGAAGTGAGATTCCCCATAGGCAAACGCTTTGGCTATTTTGCGCTCGGACATAATGTTGTAAAAATTTCTTCTGACACCGTCAAAAATAACTATAATTCAATAAATTTTCAATACACAACTCCTCAAATAAAAAGTTTAACATTCCACACCTTTTTAGGTTTTCATTATACAGGAACAAATAGGGGTAATGACTATGGATTTGGAATTACAAAACGTTTAAAATCGGGCAGTACGGTAAGTTTAAATTACAGATTCAACCAAATACCTTTTTATATGGTAGATAATATGTACATCCCAGGAAGCCTCCGCCATTCAATTACAATAGATTTTGCCGAATTGTATGGGATAGGTTCAAAAGGACTGCAAGCTATAGGCGTTGGGAACAATAACAAAGGGTTTATTGAAGTTATGGCATATTTAGATGTAAATCAAAATGGTAAATGGGACAAAACTGAACCGTTTATCGAAAATGTTCCATTTAAAATCAACAATGAGACAGAACCGATTTTTACTCAAAAAAACGGAAAAACAAAAATAAAAACTGAAGATAAAGGAATTTATAATATAAAAGTTTTTGAAGATGAACTGCCAACCCTTATTTCTTGTTGTAATACAACAAAACCATCAAGATATATAAAAATTGAAGCAGATAAAAAGAGTAAAATTTCTTTTGGATTTGTCAGTACAGTCGGGAATATAAATGGCTCTGTTACGGTTAAAGATGAATTTAATAACCCTCTAAAAGTTGAAGATTTAATCGTCAGCGTAATTGATACAACAGGGCATGAAGTAAATTACACAAATATCAATGAAGACGGTACATTTACTTTTTCCGGATTAAACCCCGGTAGATACAAAATTGAAGTTGATAAAGAACTCCAAGACACTTATAAAATTAAGCCTGACACAAAATCCGAAAATTATACAGTAGAAATTCCGCCGATATATAAGGATTACGTAAATATTGATAACGTCAACCTGACATACCTTTATTCAATCTAAATATTTTTAACATATTTCAAAATATTAAGCAATTTTTTAATAAAAAATTTGTTTATAAAAATATCGGGGAAAATAGGGGATATTGAAAAATGAATTATTTAAAAATCGGGATGAAACTGGAATCATGCTTACAGAAATCCGTTAAGTATGCAGAAAACACAGTTAAAACTGTTACAAAAAAAACAACTTTTGGGAAAAAAATCTCAAAAGGTATAGAAAATGCAAGGGCATCATTTCAGCAAGGTTTTAGCAAAATAGAAAACGATCCAATGCAGATAATAAAAGAAATTCCAAATAATATTTCTAAAAATATTGAAAAAACAGGAAAAACTCTTTTTGATGATAAGAGTTTCATGTTAAATTTCAAGAAATATGCAGAGAACATGAATTGGTCAAAATCAGAAATTTGGAATATGGTTAAACGCAGAGATGAAAAAGAAATGTTAACCTTTTTAATTGAAAGGACAGGCGTTGGCCCTGGTAAAGTTGCACAAATTTTATCTGATAACGAAGCAATGCTTTCAAAATTCACACCTGCTCAACAAGCAATTATTAAAGCACAGTGTAGCAAAAAAGGTACAACCAGAACGCTTGAAGAAGCTCAAAAAATTATTACTGATGCTTTTGGCGAAAAAAATATTAAAGTTTTAAAGCCTTTGAGCCAAGGAACTGTCGGCGAATCATATATTGTTCAAAAAGCTGATGGCACAGAAGCAGTTATTAAAATGATTAAAAAAGGTATTGATAAAAAAGGAATGGATCTTGAAGAAAAAGTTTTTTCTAAATTGATTGGTCAAATTTCACCTGATGCAGCTACAAAAGAAAAATATGTAGCTTATATCAAAAATCTTTATAAAGATTGGAAATCAGAACTTGATTTCACTCAAGAAATGGCATCAAATAAACTACTTGCAAAAGGTGCAAAAAGGTATAAAGTTGCAAATATCACCGATATATCAAAAGATGGCAAATGTATTTTGATGGATAAAGCACATGGTATTGAAATGAAAGATTTGATGCAAATGTTGCAAAAATATAAAACTTCTCCGGAAACTTTTGCAAAAGAATATGCCGATAAAATAAAAGAAAATCCATGGCTCAGTGATCCTAAAAAGGTTATGAAAGAGTTGCCAAAAACAATGACAAAAGTTTTTGATGAACAATTTATGTTTATGAAAAAGGGCGGAAAAACAATAATGCATGGCGATCCGCACATGGGAAACTATTTTATAACCGCTAATGAAAAAGGACAACTTATTCCTGAATTCATCGATACGGGAAATTGTGTAAGAAGATCCGCAACTGAAATTCAAAATGATATAAAGTTCTTCTCAAACTATATTGTCGGTAATTCTGAAGGAGTTGCAAGATACTTCGTTGACCAATGTAAATATACAAGAGCAAACAAAGAATATATTATAAATCAGGTTAAAAAAGAACTTGAACAAAATATATTTGGTAAAAAACAGAATATTACACATTTTAACGAAGTAGAACCTTCAATTGTTGCCATTCTGGACAAATATGGACTTAGTATGGCCCCTGAAGCTGCTACTGCGATGAAAGCACAAATGCAATTTTTTAAAGGTCTTTCTGAAGTAGGCAAATTAACAGGACAAAAACTTAAAATTTCTACAATAATCGGAGATGTTCCACAAGCCCTTTGGGGAATGATAAAACAAGGTTACAATCCTTGGAGTTCCGTAAAAAGCGCCCTTGTTTTTGCAAGACACAATCCTACTGCAGCAGCAGGTACAGCATATCAATTCAAATTAAACAAAGATTTGGAACGTGCTTTAATGGAAAATATTGATAAAGAAAGTTCACTTTCAACAATAGCTTAGCAAAAAATATATTTATGGTATTTATGTAACATATATACCAAGTTATGAGAATAATATATGAATATAATCAAAATAATAGATACAGTTCAAAAAGAAAGCTCGAATTATGCAATTAAAAAATTGCTTAATGAAAGTTGCTATTTTAAAAAAACGAAATTGGATTCTATTTTTAAATCAAATAACGTAAAGCAAAATTCTTTTTCAAACAATATTGCTGATGAATTTGTCAAAAAATATACTCCGGCAATAGATTCTGAAACAAAAATATTGCCTTTTACTTACATAAATGCAAAAAGTGAATGTATAAAAGCTTTAAACAGTGGCAAACCATATGAAAAAATGTTTTTGATTAATGCCAAAACAGGTTCTACTATTGGCAAAATATCCGGAGAAACGACAAAATGTGAAATTACACAAGCTTTATTGGATAAATGCACAAAGGATACCATTGTATTGCACGGACACCCGCCATTTGCAGATACAATAAGTGCACCTGTAAGTTTTCAGGATTTCAAACTGTTAAACACAACTGAAATAAAAAAAATCGTTGCATTCAACCAAAAAGGTCAATTTTCATCACTTGAAAAAGCAGAAAATTATGAAAAATTTTCTAAAAAAGACTTTAATCAACTTGAAAAAACTTATATGAACGCATTAATGGATGGATTACCTTCCGATTCAAAATCTCAAGTAAAAAGTTACTTAAATGAATATAAACAAAAGAATGATAAAGAAAAATTATCAAAAATTTTATCAATTATAAATGATTTTCAATTAACAAAAGGTGGTGCAAAGATTACGAATGATTTTTGGACAGAACAAGCATCTTTAAATAATTTAATATATAAAACAAACTTTGACTTTAATTTTTAGATATCAAAAACTTTGATACCTAATTTTTCATCAAATTTTCTATTCAAATTTGTTTCTATTTTATGTATAAAAATTTCACCCGTTAAGGCAATAGTTCCACCCAAAAGGTGTCCACCGTATATTTTGGCATCGGTATCTGCAAAATTTATATGCAAATGAACATACATATCCTCATCAATATATGAAATATTTCCCATTAATGAAGTAATTTCATAAGCCTTTGAAAAAAGTTTTTCATCATACTTTTGTTTAGTCAAATCAAAACATCCGACTTTAATATTTTCTGCAAATCCAATTCCTGAAACCGTTGCCGTTTTTATTTGTTGATTTTCACAAAAATCTTTTATCGTTGTCAAGATTTCTTGACCCTTTTTTAGTCGCAAAATATAAACATCATCAACTTTTCTGTATGCAAAATCAATCATAATAACCTTCTTAACACTTCACAAGTGCAACAACTTCCTTGCGTTTTATTTTTGAAGTTGCTGTTCTCGGTAATACTTCACGTCTTACAACGATATTGTTTGGACGTTTAAAATGAGACAATTGTTGTGACAAAACTTTTACTTCGGCTTTTACAGCTTTTTCTAAATCTTTATCCTCAGGATATTTTTCGCAAATATCTTTTTTCGGAACAATTACGGCACAAACATCTTCGCAACCGTCCTTTTGACCATTTTCCCGCTTTACGCCGACAACACAAACCTCTTGGAACATTGTACTTTGTTCCAAAACTGATTCAACTTCTTCCGGAAATACTTTTTTACCACCTGATAATACAATCATATTTTTTAATCTGCCGGTAATTTTTATAAATCCGTCTTTATCAATATCAGCTTTATCGCCGGTTCTGAGCCAGCCGTCCGAAGTCATTACACTCTGGGTCATTTCAGGACGATTATAATAACCCTTCATTACATTTTCACCTTTAACCAAGAGTTCTTCTGTTTGCGGATCAATTTTGACTTGTACATTGAACAAAGGTTTTCCTACAGTTCCCATTTTATGATTTTTTTCCGTATTAACAGCAACTACAGGGCTTGCTTCAGAAAGTCCGTAACCTTCATATACTTTTAATCCGATATTCTCAAAAAACATCCCTACATTAATATCTAATGGCGCACCACCTGATATAAATCCTTTGAAATGTCCACCGAATTTTTTGTGAATATCTCTAAACATAAGTCTTTTTATTGTTTTACTATTAATAAATTGTGCTAAAGCATAAAAAACTTTAAACCTCAGTTGTCTGAATTTGCTCATTTTATGGATTTCAGCTTCAATACTGTTTTTCAAAAGTTTCAAAAATGCCGGCACAACAACCATAAATGTAATCTTTTTACTTACAAAAATCGGGAACAAATCTTTTGGATTCAAACTTTTTGAATAATAAATTGAAGTTCCCAAACTCAAGAATGACAAGAAACCTACTGTCAATTCAAACAAATGATTCATCGGCAATATTGATAACAAATTATCGTTTGGACCCAAATCAAAACAGCTGCTAACTGCTTCTACCTGAGAAATAACGTTTTTAAAACTTATTTCAACACCTTTCGGGTTTCCTGTTGTACCTGATGTGTAAATAATAAAGGCTGTTGATTTACCGCTTCTGTGGCGCCATTTTCTTTCCGGAGCATCCGCCAATGTATAAATGCTCGGATAATTTGTGTTTGCACCTTTATCATCAATCAAAACTATTTTTTCAATTGAAGGAATTTTTTCTTTCAATTTTTCAGCTGTATCTAAAAAAGAACTTGAAACTAACATAACTCTCGGCTGGCAATCAGACAAAATAGAAGTCAATTCATAAGTCGTCAATTTTATATCCAACGGAATTGTTGTTGCACCAGATAAAACCGAAGCAAAAAGAGCAGCGCCCCATTCCGGCATAGATTCAGAAAGAATAGCAACTTTGTCACCTCTGTCAATTCCAAATTCCATCAAATAATTTGCAAGACTTTTAGATAAAATACTTACTCCTTTGAAAGTAAGTTCTTTCCAACCCAAATGTGACCTTATCCCGAGTGCAATACTGTCTTCCAATTCTTTTGTACGTTTTTCCATAAATAAAAGGACATTTTTGTCCGGAGTAATTTTATCCATGTTCTCTCTCCTTGTAATCGTGTTTCTATGGTAGACATTTTAACACAAAGAAAATTCTATGCAAAAAACGACAATAAAGATTATTTTATTTTTTTTATCAATTTTACAATTTCTAAAATTAATTTTAAATCTTTTTGCTCAAGTTGACCCATTTCAGCATTAATTTTAGAGAGTAAATTATTTTCATTAGCAACAGCAAGAAATAAACAATGAACATTGAGCCCAAAAGCATCAGCCAATTTTAGAAGATTTTTCAGCGTGGGAAAATGATTGCCATTTTCCATTTTGCACAAGTGTTGTGTGTCCATACCAATAAGTTCTGCGAGAGCTTCTTGTGTCAAATGTTTATTTTTTCGGAGCATTTTTATATGCTGACCGAATTTTAATTTAAAATCTTCTTCATCTAAAAGCATAATTCATTCTACACGCTAAAACAAAAACCAAGAATGTTGTCATATGACAACAAATTCTTGACAACATTGTCATCTGGTGACATAATATAAAGAAAAGATATGTTATTATTTAACAAATCTTTAAAAAGAACCCAAAACACCCATAAATCAATACAAATATCTAATTCATAGCAAAACTTTTTTATACAACTGCTAATTATATAGCATTTGGGCGAAAACTCTCAATTTTCGTCTTTTTTATTTTCTAGCATTCTTAAAACCATTGTTTAACAAAAGGTTAAACAAAATACTCAGTTTCATTAAAATCGTGAATGCAAGATAATATAAGGGTTTGTACACTCTTTAGAGTATTTTTGTTGTCATTATATAACAACCTATTGACTTTATTGGCATTAAATGACATAATTATTGCTATATTTTTTACCAAATGTGTCATTATATGACAATAAATATATGGAGTTTAGAATGGAAAAAAGAAAAATGAAAAAGAATAATACAATTGCTTGTGCAGCATTGATAGCGCTAACATGTTGCATTCAAAATGGAGCATTTGCCGCAGATTTGGCAACCCCAACACTTGATAGGTTACATAATGCCGGAACTATTATGCCCGGGACAACAACAGTTTATCCGGAGAGTGGCTATACACTTACAAAAGTTGATACGGCAGGTACAAATACAATAACAAAATTTGAATATGATAAGACGACAGGTACAATGACTCCTGTTTATTATAGAGTAGGTTTAAAACAAACGACTTACGGCACAGGAGCTAATTCTACGACTACAACTTTAACAACACCACCTGTAAAAGATGTTACAATTACGTCTAAATATGATACCTCTCAAACAGGATTTGTAAATACAACAGATAATTCATCCACAACAGTTGTTGGCGATTATATAAATCAACAGCTTTCATATTATAATTCTGATATTACAGAGCTCATGGGTGGTGCCATATATAACGGTGGCACAGATGCAAAACTCGGCGATATCAAAGGTAATTTTATTGGGAATAAAGTAAATGATAATGCTATTTCTACTGCTGGCGGAGCTATTGCTAATTATAAGGGTACCATTGGAAATATCACGGGGAATTTTATCTTTAATAGTTCAACCGCAGATCATCTTTCGGCCAATGGTGGGGCGATTTCGAATGATTCCAACTCAACAATTGGTGATATAACAGGTGATTTTATTGGTAATAGCACTAGGGATTATGGCGGGGCGATTTTTAATGGTTCCAACTCAACAATCAGCAATATCACAGGTAATTTTATTGAAAATGTCGCAAACGGACGGGGTGAATCTGCCTATGGCGGGGCGATTTTTAATGGTTGGAATAGCAGTATCGGCAATATAATAGGTGATTTTATCGGTAACTATGCAACAGGTAATGGCGGGGCGATTTGTAATGATTCCAACTCAACAATTGACAATATCACAGGTGATTTTATTAAAAATTATGCATCAGCTGAATATTATAGTTATGCCTTCGGCGGGGCGATTTATAATACAGGTACCATTACAAATGGAATCATAGGTGATTTTATAGGTAACTATGCAAACTCAAAAGGTTATAGGGAAGCCTCAGGTGGAGCGATTTATAATACAGGCACCATTACAAAGGGAATCATAGGTGATTTTATCAGTAACTATGCGACTACCAATACCAATAGAAATACCTCAGGCGGAGCGATTTATAATACAGGCACAATAGACAATATCAAAGGTGATTTTATAGGTAACTATGTAACCTCTACCAGTGCCGGAGCCTTTGGCGGAGCGATTTATAATCAAGGCACCATTACAAATGGAATTTCAGGTGATTTTATTGGCAACTATGCAACCTCTACCTCTGGTCAAGCCGCAGGCGGAGCGATTTATAATACTGGCACAATAGACAATATCAAAGGTAATTTTATTGGCAACTATGCATCAGGACCTAGGGGTGCCTCAGGCGGGGCGATTTATAATGGTTACAACGCAACAATTGGTGATATAACAGGTGATTTTACTGGCAACTATGCAACCTCTACCTCTACCCCTCCCTATGGTCAAGTCTTTGGCGGAGTGATTGATAATGGGGGTACAATCAGCGGTATCTACGGTAATTTTACAGATAACTATACATCATCAGCTAAATTTGAGATATATGGTGGGGCGATTAATAATAATTACAGCGGAACTATCGGCAATATCATAGGTAATTTTATAGGTAACTATGCCTCAGCTAAACTGGGTGCCTTTGGTGGGACGATTGATAATTATGGCACCATTACAAATGGAATCTCAGGTGATTTTATCGGTAACTATGCAACGTCTACCAGTGGCAAAGCCTATGGCGGGGCGATTCATAATGCAGATGAGGGTACAATCGGCAATATCTCAGGCAATTTTAATGGCAACTATGCAACCTCTACCTCTGATCAAGCCTTTGGCGGGGCGATTTATAATGGTGCCATCTCAACAATAGACAATATCAAAGGTGATTTTATAGGTAGCGATTTATAATTATGGTGGTGGTAGAATCGGCAACATCACAGGTGATTTTATAGGTAACTATGCAACGTCTACCAGTGGCAAAGCCTATGGCGGGGCGATTTATAATGATAGTGTTGATAGAATCGGCAACATCACAGGTGATTTTACAGATAACAAAGCCATTTCAGAAAGCGGCGTTGCAAACGGTGGTGCAATTTATAACAATTCATTTGGCACAAGCGGTGACATCGACGGCAACTTCACAGATAACTATGCAACAACAAATGGTGGCGCTATTTATTTGAATAGGGGTACTGTTAATTTGAAAGCCGATAACGTTACTCATTACATTTCAGGTAACAAAACTTCAACTGAAGATAACGCTGTTTATGGTAACACAGGTTCTAACTTAAACATGAAAGCTACAAACAATGGCAGTTGGGTTGTGAATGACAACTTTAACGGTGTTGAAGGATATGTTGTTAATTTGCAAGGCGATTCTACAGGTACAATGAACTTTAACAACAAAATTACTAACGCAAATATTACAAATACAGATGTTACAACAAATATTACTGCAGACCATTTAAACCATAACAACAGTTTAGTTGTTAATTCGGGAACTGTGAATGTATATAATATGGGTTTAAATAACGTTCAATTTAGAAATTTACAATTTGCAGGTGGCAACACCAACCTCTATGGTGTCAATGTTGACCTTGCAAACAGACAAATGGGTAGATTTTCATCAAACACATCTGCAGCAGGAAGCGGAAACTTAAACGTTAATTCAATGGCGTTGTTATCTGACAGCAACATTAATGTTACCCCTGTTGCATTTGCAAACGGCGAATTTAAAAATAACGTAAGATCTTCTGTTACAAGTGCAGAAGGCAAAGTATTTTCTTACGGGGTAGGGTATGATCCTACTTCTGGGAACTTTATCTTTACAAGAGGTCAAGGTGGTGTCGGAGGTTTCACTCCTGCAACAGCCACTCAAACTGTTACTAACCAAGTCGGAGCATATTCTACAATAAGCAACACTATGAACTATTCATTTATGCATTCAAATATGTTTATGAATATGCCTGAATCTGTAAGATTGACTGAAATAAAAGCTAACCAATATGCAATGAGAAATTCTGAAGGGATGCAGTTTGATGAAGTGAACAAAGCTATTTGGGTAAAACCTTATACGTCATTTGAAAAAGTTCCGTTAAGAGGCGGTCCAACTGTTGAAAACACATCTTACGGTATGTTAATTGGTGGCGACAGTGACTTTATTCGTCTTAAACACGGATGGACAGGCGTTGTATCACCATTTATCGGTTATAACGGTGCTCATCAAAATTATGCAGATGTAAGCAGTTATCAAAACGGTGGTACACTCGGTATTACAGGATATTTATACAAAGGTAATTTCTTTAGTGCAAACACGCTCATAACAGGTGCTTCAGCAGGTGAAGCCTCAAGCCGTTATGGCAACGACAATTATACAATGCTATCTGCAGGTTTTGCAACAAGAAATGGGTACAACTTTGAATTTGAAGGTGGCAAATATATTCTTCAACCAAGTGTAACCATGGGTTATATGTTCAACCATACTTTTGATTACAGAGCAGCTAACGGTGTTAATATTACGGATGCTAACTTACATATCCTACAATTAAATCCGACATTGAAATTTATTGTCAACTTACGTAACGAATGGCAACCATATTTTCAAGTCGGGATGATTTACAACCTTATGAATGAATGTGGCGTTAAAGCTAATGATGTAGCTTTACCTAGTATGACCGAAAGATCTTACGTTGAATATGGCGTTGGGTTACAAAGACATATCAAAGACAGATTTACAAGTTACTTACAAGCTATGATTCATAACGGTGGTAGAAATGGCGTAATCCTTTCTGCCGGCTTTAGTTGGTTTATAGGAAAAGACCCAGACAAAGTTCAAGCTCCAAGTAATAATAAATTGGTAAGATTTTTCCAGAAAAACACTAATACTAATCAAATATCTGGTACAAAACATATTTTAAAAAAGTAAACAAATAATTTTTTATATTAATATCAAGCATTCCAAAATTTTGGAATGCTTTTTTATTATATAGCTAAAATTATATTTTTTGAAAAATATCATAGGAAAAAGTTATAATTAATATAACTATTTTGTATTATACACAGGGATATGTCTGACCTATACTTTTTATGATGTATGAGGGATTTTTCAAATTGCATTACTCCGTAAAAAAAATTTCATTGTTTTTATTGTGCGCACTGTTTGCATTTCAATCAGCGACATTTGCACAAAATTCAACAAATTCTGCTCAAAAAACCAGAATAAAAATTTCCAAACACAAAAGTTCTGAAATTGAAAAAACTTTTGTTCTCTCTCCATATTGGGAAAATTATTCAGATGACATCCTAAACGGTTATATCAACGAAGCCTTAAACAACAATTTCACAATAAAAATTGCACAAGATAGAATAAGACAATCTCAAGCACTTTTAGGAACAATCAATGCTCAAAGGCTCCCTCAATTGAGCATAAATCCTAGTGTTTATCCTTTCAAAACGATGTCAAAATATTCAGGAATTTACGCATCAGGAGACCATTTGTATTTGCCAATGCTTTTGAATTGGGAGTTAGATGTTTTCGGCAAAAATCTTGATAAAGTAAAATCGGCGAGATATCAGGTTAAAATTACGACAGAACAGCTGAACATTACAAAACTCGCAATTTCAAGTGAAGTCGCAGCAACATATTACAATATTATTTTGACAAACGAATTGATAAAAAATAATGAAGAGATTTTATCAAACATAAATGAAACCTTAAAACTCAAAAAACAACTTTACAAAGGTGGTATAATCCCTTACGACAACCTTTATTTGACAGAATATGAAAAAACAAACAAACAAAATGAATTAAACAAACTTTATAAGCAAAAAGAGATTTTAAATAATGAATTTGCAGTATTGAGAGGGCTCTCCCCTGATAACAACGAAAATTTAAAATTTACAAAAATTTCTGATATAAAATTTCCGTTTCCTGTGAGCGCTGAAATAAATTCGGATTTGATGTTCAACCGTCCCGATATTTTGCAATCGGAAGATGAAATTAAAAAAGCTGCAATGGATGTAAAAGTTGCACGAAAAATGTTTTTACCTTCAGTGAATTTGAATGAATCAGTCGGATTTGAAGCATTACGTTTGAGCAGACTATTTGATTGGCAAAGTACGGTTTACCAACTCGGCGCAGGGATGTTAATGGATTTATATACAGGCGGATACAAAAAGTCTTACTTAAAATACAACAAAGAAATTGCTACAGAAAAATTGCACAATTATAATAATGTAATTTTGAATGCAGTGTGTGAAGTTGAAAATGAATTATCGAGTTACAAAACAGACTATAATTCATATCTTGAGTTTCAAAAAACTTTAAAAAATTCAGAACACTACTATAAAGTTGCACATACAAGATACAATAACGGCGTCGGCAACAAAATTGATGAATTGGATGCAAGACGTCAATATTTGATTAATGAGAATTCACTTGTATCTTCAAAAACAGCTTCAATAATAGATACCGTAAATATTTATAAAGCCTTTGGGAGTACGATAAAATGAAACAATTCGTAAAAATGGCTTTAAAATATTATTATACGGTCTTTGTAATGGCACTGTTTATCCTTATTTTAGGATTGTTAGCAATATTTAAAACTCCAACAGATATTTTTCCTGAGATAAAATCCCCTGTAGTAACTGCCGTATGGACATATTCAGGAATGCCTGCAAAAGATATTGAACGTAGAATTATTACGATTGCAGAACGAAGCTATACCGCAAACGTTAATGATATAGAACATGTTGAGTCTCAATCTCTTTTCGGTGTCGGAATAGTAAGAGTATTTTTACAACCTGATGCTGATATCAATACAGGGATAACTCAAATCAGTGCATCTTCTCAAGTTGCGATGAAAGCTATGCCTTTAGGGATGAAGCCTCCTGAAGTCATAAGATATACTCCAACAACCATGCCGGTTTTAGATGTTATTATTTCATCAAAAACATTGCCACTCCAACAGGTTACAGATTTAGCCCAAAATAATATTAAAGTCCAACTTACAAAAGTTGAAGGTGCTCAAGTTCCATTACCTATGGGCGGTAAAGTTCGTCAAATTATGGTTGACCTTGATATGCAAAAGATGGAAGCTCGTTCCCTTACTCCAATGGACGTTGTCAAAGCTGTTCAATCACAAAATGTAATTTTACCTTCAGGCAACGCTAAAATCGGAAGTTACGATTATTATGTAACATTGAATAATGCAACCCAAACCGTTGATGAAATGAATATGTTTCCAATCAAATCGAAAAATGGCGAAACTGTTTATTTGAGAGATATTGCATATATTCATGACGGAAATGCCGTTCAAACAAACGTCGTAAGGCATGATGGTGTTGCAGGTTCCCTTATGGCAATTTATAAAGCCGGCAAAAAATCTACAATTCAAGTTGTTAATCAAACAAAAAAAGTTTTACCTTTAATTAAAAAAACCGTTCCTGATAGTCTTGAAATGCAAGAACTGTTTGACCAATCAATATTTGTAAAAAGTTCAATAAAAGATGTAGTAACCTCAGGTACACTCGCTGCAATATTGACAGCATTAATGATTCTGTTATTCTTAGGCAGTGTTTATTCAACGATTATCGTTGCTGTTTCAATCCCTCTTGCAATTCTTTTTGCAATAATCGGTCTGTCATTATGTGGTGAAACACTTAATATGATGACATTAAGCGGATTAAGTTTGGCTATCGGGATGTTGGTTGATAATTCTACTGTTGTTTTAGAAAATATTTTAAGAAACAAAGAAATATTTAAAAATAAAATCTCTATAAAAGAAATAATTTACCGTTCAGCAGGTGAAGTCGCAGCTCCGACTTTGATTTCAACATTATCAATATGTATGGTATTTGCTCCGATATTTTTGATGGCAGGTTCTACAAAATATATGTTTGCTCCGCTTGCGATGTCTGTAATTTTCGCAATGGTTGGTTCTTACTTGCTTTCAAATACTTTAGTTCCCGTTATGGTTGACAAATTATTGACTAAAAAAGAAAAATTAAGTGAAACTTCTTGGATTTTTAAAGCAAACAGATTTATTAATAAAAACTTTGCAAAATTAAGAAGAACATACAAACAATTTTTAGTAAAAGACGTTATAAGACAACCGAAAAAAGTTTTAATGACTTACGGTATCGTTGTTTTAATTTCATTTTGTCTGTTACCGTTAATCGGCCAAAACTTCTTCCCTGAAGTTGATTCAGGTCAAATAAGATTACATGTTTATGCGCCTCATGGTACAAGAATTGAAGAAACATCTCGTGAATTTACACAAATTGAAGATACTATTCGAGATGTTATACCGGCAAATGAACTTAACACAATGCTTGATAATATCGGGTTACCTGCAAGTATGTTGAATCTGGCATTTATGGATAATTCTCAAATCGGTACAGGAGATGGCGAAATCCTTATTGCGTTGAATAAAAATCATAAACCTACAGCAGATTACGTAAAAGAATTAAGAAAAAATTTAAATGAAAAATATCCGAATACCCAATTTTTCTTCCAGAGTGCAGATATTGTAAGTAAGATTTTGAATTTTGGTTTAGCATCACCGGTTGACGTTCAAATACAAGGACGTAAACTTACACAAAATTATGAACTTGCTCAAAAAATGTTAAACGATATAAAACAAGTTCCGGGTGTTGCAGATGCTCATATTCATCAAATTATGGATACTCCTGAAATCAAACTTGATGTTGATAAAATAAAAGCAAATGAGATGAATTTGTCTCAAGAAGATGTCGCAAAAAACGTTCTTGTGGCACTATCTTCAAGCAATCAGGCATTACCTTCTTATTGGGTTGATCCTCAAAACGGTGTTAATTACAATTTGGCTCTGCAAGTTCCGACCTATGATATCAATTCAGTAAAAGATGTCACAGATATCCCTGTTGCTTTCGGCAAAGACAAACCGGTAAGATTATCCAATATTGTGTCTGTTCGGACAAGTAAAGCTCAAAGTGTTGTAAACCATTATGATATAACTCCCGTTTATGATATTTTGTTGAATGTTCAAGATAGAGACCTTGCCTCAGTTTCACATGATATAAATAAAATCGTTAAACACTACGAAAAAACTGCGCCAAAAGGAACATTTATAAATATTTTAGGACAAGCTAACGCTATGAATTATGCCTTTGCAGCACTTTTATCAGGCTTGATATTAGCACTCGTTTTAGTTTACTTGCTTATCGTTGTAAATTTCCAATCTTGGAGAAATCCGTTTATCATAATAACTCCGATACCATTAGCATTATCGGGAATTTTATGGATATTATACACAACAGATACAACTTTCAGTATTCAAGCCATGATGGGTTCTATTATGGCAATTGGTGTATCATGTTCAAACTCAATCCTTGTTGTATCCTTTGCAACAGATAAAATGAGACATGGATTTAACTCTGTTCAAGCTGCAGTATCTGCAGGTTTTACAAGAATAAGACCGGTTGTTATGACAGCATTAGCAATGATTCTTGGAATGTTACCGATGGCACTTGCGCTAGGTGAAGGCGGAGAACAAAACGCACCGATTGGTAGAACCGTTATCGGAGGTTTGTTATTTGCAACATTTGCAACCCTTGTTGTTGTTCCAATGTTGTTCGCAATTTTGAATAAAAATAAAAAATATGAGGTTATAGAAGATGATTAAAGATAAAATACATCAATATTTTTCAGGTAAAAATAAAGTTAAAAGGATTGTAATTGCAACATTCTTAGCATTCTTTATAATAGGTTTAATCCCAAAATTAGCAAGACTTATTTCAACATCACATCTTGCAAAAACCCATGAATATATAGCATTAACAGAAACTCCGACAATTCAAGAGGGTATGCCGAATTTGGAATTGTCTGGTGAATTGAAACCTTATCTTCATACAGAAATTTTTTCAAGAGTAAACGGACTTGTTCATTCAAGACTTGTAGAATTGGGGGACAAGGTACAAAAAGGACAGGTTTTGGCAACAATAGATACACCTGACTTGGATGAAGAAGCAACAAGTGCTATGGCAGAACTCGTTGCAGCTAAAAAACATTTATTAGAATCTCAATACCAATATAATTATGAAAAACAAAGCTATAAACGTTATAAAAATTCATCAAGTGACGGTGCAATTTCTCGTCAAGAATTGGATACCCATTACAACAGTTTCAAAACTTCAGAAATGAATTATTTTGCATCACGCGCAGACGTTGATAAAGCCTCTGCTGAAGTAAAACGAATTCAGGCACTACAAGGTTACAAACAAGTTAGAGCTCCATTTTCAGGCATTATCACAAAGTTTAACGTAGATAGTGGCGCAAATGTCGTTGCAGGTGGAAGTAATACAAGCACGAGCCTTTTTGAAATTCAACAAATGGATAAATTCAGAGTTACATTAAACATTCCGCAAAATTACGTTCAATATGTAAAAGTCGGAGATACGCTTAATCTTTATACTCCGGATAACCCGAAATTAAAGATAAAAGGAACAGTTTCAGAAAGTGCACAGAGTTTGTCTCCTGCAACAAGAACAATGGAAGTTGTTGCAATAATTAAAAACGATAAAAAATCTTCACTTTATTCAGGTTTATACGTAAAATCTGATATAAATATTAAAGGCAAAGAAAAAATCATGACAGTTAATCCTTCTTGTATTGTAAATTTAGATACTGGAAGTTTTGTTGTAACTGTTGATAAATCAGGAATTATAAAGTTCGTTCAAGTAAAAATAGGTAGAGATTTTGGCGATAAAGTTGAGATTTTGGAAGGCCTAAACGGCAATGAAAACTTGATTACAAATGTTACAGATGAACTTAAAAATGGACGAAAAGTAAAATTTAAACCTAATAAATAATTTTTAACTATCAAATTTATATTTTAGAGATTTTATAATAAAACAAGAGTTACAAAAAATAAGGGAAAAAACAGATGCAAGTAAATCCAATCCAACAAAATAATATAAATTTTAGAGCAAAATTAATTAGTCCTGCAAAAATAAAATATAAAAATGGAATCAGATGGAATGATTTTAATGTGAGTTTTATAAAATTTAATACTCATCACAACGCTGATAGAGAGACAATTAAACAAGTAGCAGGAATTTGGAATAATCAAAATATGTCAGATACAATTGCCGAAGAAGTAGATATTTTGGGCAATAAATCCGAGGTATATGCTATTACGTCACAGAAAAAGAATTTTGATAAAATAAACCCAACAAATATCTTGAGTCTAATGACAACAGATAAAGTTAATCAAACAAATGGCAAAGTTCATATATACAGACTCGGTTCAAAACCTGAAATGTCATATGCGCAAAATGGCAAATCTCGTTCAATAAAATATTTCGCAAAGTCTTTACTGCAATCTTTCGTAAAATTTATACAAAAAAATAAAAATATTGATGGAATTGAAGTTTATCCTGAACCTTCAGATATAAAATTTCTTGAAAAAATGAATTTTAAAGCTGATGGAACTGATACATTCAGCCTAAATAAAGAAGATTACGATAAATTATTAAAATAATAATTAAGTTTCTTTTAATAAATCCAAATCTTTCTGAATTTCACGAGCTTTACGATTAAGCTTGTTATATACTTGTGAATTTATTTCTGCTCCAATCAAAATCAGAATTGAAGTATAGTAAAACCACATCATCAAAACTGCAAACGCACCAATTGTTCCGTAAACAATATTGTATGTTCTAAGATTGTTAACATAAATAGAAAATCCCCATGAACCTGTCAACCAAAAGCAACAGAAAAATATTGTACCCCATAGGGCTGATTTCATTTTGAATCTTTCATTACCCTTCAAATCAGGTAATATGTAGTAGCCTAAAAATGCCATTACAAATAATGCAGCAAAAGCAACCGGCCAACGTAAGAGTAACAGCCACATTGCAACATGTTGTGCCATTCCAAAATATGTTACGCACAAGTGAATAAACAACTTTCCGAAAATTATCAGGTTTATACTCAAAAATAAAACCAAAACATTTACAATAAGCATAACAAAAGCCAAAATTCTTGTATAAATAAAACTCCTTGTTTCTTCAACATCATAAGCTCGATTCAACCCTTTCAAAATAACGGCCATAATATTCGTAGACAAAAACAGCGTGACACAAATACCTGTCAAAGCCATCAAACCGCCTTTTGAAAATAACATAACCTCGGATAAAACCGTAATAATCAAATTCATAGCCTGTTCGGGCATAAATGTTGCCAAAAATCTCAAAACAGGACCGATAGATGATTTGTTACCCAGCCATCCAAAAAATGACATTAATAACAACATAAAAGGAAAAATTCCAAGAACCATCATAAATCCCATTTCTGCAGCCATGCCGTAGAAATCGTTCTTTATAATCGCAATAATCAATCGTTTCAAAGCTCTTAAAAAAGTTTTTCCATCCATATTTTATTGTTATATCTCTCTTTTTTGAATTTCATCTAATACAAGTTTAACCGCATCTTCCGGTTTTGCATTTATTGTACAACCTGCTGCAAATTTATGCCCCCCACCGGAAAATACCGAACAAATTTCAGCAACATCAATATTTTTACTTCTAAATGAAAATTTAGTATGCCCTGATTTCATTTCTTTTGCCACAAAAGCAACTTCTGTTGTCACAATAGCTCTCAATTTTTCAGTCAAACCTTCCATACATTCATCATTTGCTGAAAATTTTTCCATATCTTTTTTATAAACAATTGTGTATGCTATTTTGTCATCCTTCAAAAATTTTGCTTTACTTACACAATACCCTTGAAACAAAACCAAATTTTTATGGTCTGATTCATAAACATTTTTATATGTCTCAACAACAGGAACTCCGATTTTTACCAATTCTGCAACAGCCATCAACGTCTCAGGCCTTGTATTGTCAAATCTGAAAGAACCTGTATCAGTCAAAATCGCAACATACAAACATTTTGCTGTATCAAGGCTAATCTTCCAATTCAAATTTTTAAAAATATAGAATAGATTTTCACCTGTAGAAGATTTTTCACCATCAACAAAATTTACATCCGCATAAGAAATATTAGTTTTATGATGATCAATATTTACTGTATTTTTTGCCTTTTCAAAAAGAATTTCACCGTCACAAACTCTGTCACGTGCTGCTACATCAACATTAATAACCAAATCATATACAAGCGACTTATCCACTTCATCAAGGGATTTTATTAATTTTGAATTAGGTAAAAATTTGTATATTTCAGGAACTTTTGATACTGCAAGCATATCAATTTTTTTCTTAAAATTGTCAAGAATGGCAGAATACATCCCCAGCATAGACCCGATTGTATCTCCATCAGGGTTTACATGCGAAATTACAAGTATTTTTTTAGACTCTTTTATGATATCATTTAGTTTGCTAAAATCCATTCCTTGATTTTAGCACAAAATTAGAGGGGTAGAAGAAATATGAAGAAAATTTTTTATACAAATTTTACAGATAGCGCCTCTATAATTGAAACTTTGCTTGAAAAAAAAGAAATTAAAAAAGCAATTACGAGAAATAATTTGTACAAATTTTGGGAAAAAATTGCCGGTAAAAAACTGGCTGACAGGTCAAAACCGTATTCAATGATGCATGATGGCACAATGGTTATTGCCTGTGAAAATAATGTGGTTGTTCAAGAACTGCTTTTGAAAAAATTCCAATTGTTAAAAAAATTTGAACCATATCTCAAAGCCCTAAAATTCAAAGTAAAAGATTTAAAATTTGATGCAAAAAAATGGGAATTAATAAATTGAAAATTCTAAAAACCGCAAAAACAAAATTAAATAACGAAATTCAACTTATTGCTACAAGCGAAATTGCGAAAAATATTCCGCTTGTAATAGGAGTTTTCCATGGAGATGAACCTCAAGGCAAATTTCTGATTGAAGAATATTTGAATTCCGAACTAAATCAGACGCATTTATTATTCATTCCATGCCTGAACCCTGATGGAATGGAGTTAAAAAAACGAACTAATTCTAATAATGTCGATTTGAACAGAAATTTTCCTACAAAAAATTGGGGAGAAAACAAAGGAGACAATGCGACTTGTGATGATTGTGAAACGGATTATTACGGAGGAACAGCACCTGCATCTGAAATTGAAACTAAATTTCTTGTAAATATTATTGAAAAATACAAACCCACAATGGTATTGACACTACATTCACCATACAAAGTCGTAAATTATGACGGACCTGCAAAAGAAATTGCAGAAAAAATTTCAAAAATTATAAAATATCCGACAGAAGGAAGTATCGGATATCCGACACCTGGGAGTTTCGGTACTTGGGCAGGTATTGAACATAATATTCCTGTAATAACACTGGAATTAGACGAAAAAACACCGGTAGAAACTCTTGTCCCACCGGTATTTGAAATATTCAAAAATTTATCTTAAAAAATCTTATGATAAATAGACTTTGCCCAATCTTTGACTTCTTGTGAAAATGGCTTTTCAGGCTTAAAGTGATCAGTATTGATTACGACTTTACCGCCCTTGCCTATTTTAGAAACATCATAGTTATCAGTAGGCTCTCCGCTGCTACCAGTATATACTGTACCCGGTTTCAAATTTCCGTTTGTTTCTCTCAATGACCCGTCAGGAAGATTGAAATCTTCTTTAATTTCAGCCAATGTCTTTTCATCTTTTACGGTTACAATAATATTACCTGTTTTTTCATCTTTTTTAAAGCTGTAATCTTCACCCAAACCATAAGATTTTGCCTGTGCAATACGACCTTCGGCAAGTTTATTTTTTCTTTGAATGTTCGCTTTTTCAGCTTGTTTATTTTTTTGCTCAATAATTTGGGCTTGATATTCTTCATATGCTTTTAATTCTTTTGCATCTGTAGCCATAATTCTAAGTTTTTGACCAATTTTTAAATTATCACCTTTAAGATGGTTTAACTTTCTAATATCAGCCATTTTTGTGTTGTATTTACCTGCAAGACCCAATAAAGACATTCCTTCAGTTACAGTTACCGTCACTTCTTTGGCAACAGGTTTTTGAGGGGCCTTGTTTTGTTTTGGTCTTACCATTTTAATTGCGGCTTTAGACTTCTTCTCCTCTGCGCTTTTGGCTGGTTTACTTTGTGCCATAGATGCAGCTGAGACCTGAGTTTTCTCTACTTTTGGTGTCATAATGATATCTCCTCTTTTAAATAATAATGCACATATACATTCCTTATATAAATTATAAGTATTTTTTTAGTATAAAATTGCTTTTTTTACCAACATGTAAATTTATGTAACAAAAAACATACATGTTGAAATTCAAGTCACCTTAAAAACGTTCATGTATATAAGAGAGTAAAATAGCAATTTAAGGAGAGCAATTATGGCATTTAATGTAGACGGTGTGAACGGCATCAAATTTGGACAGACAACTGGTATTAAAGCTCAACAAGCTGATAATAAAATCGGAACAATCGGATTTCATTTCGCAAATAATCCTGAAAGAATGCAAGCCGCAGATAAATTCGTAACAGGATTAGCTGAAAATGGTAATGGACAGATTAAATCTGAAGGGTTTTTAAGAAAACAAGATGTATTGTATATGAATTTTGCTGAATAAATTTATATTATATGCTATAATGTATAATATAGATTTAAAAGGAGAAATTCTATCATGCCAATGGATAACTTTGAAAACCATTCTAAAATGACTCTGGGTCAACTTGCAGACAAACTTAATCTACAAGGAGATGTCAGAGAAAAGTTTTTGCAAGAAAATTCACTTGATGAATTTTGCCCTAATCCGGAAAAAACACCTTTGCCATTATCTTATGATAAAGACGGAAAACCTCAAAGAACTGCTAAAATCTCAGTTAAAGATTTGGCTATAGCAACAGGCAAAACTGAAGAAGAAATTAAAAAATTATTTTCTAAATAATATTAACCAAACAGAAATTTTAATCCCTTATTTTTCATGTATAATAAATACAGAAATGAGGGATTTTTTAATGCGTTTACATAATACATTTACAGATAAGACAGAAGAATTTACACCGATTGAACAAAATAAAGTAAAAATGTATGTGTGCGGGCCAACAGTTTATGACAATGCACACCTCGGACATGCCAGATGTTATATAACTTGGGATGTTTTATACAGATATTTAAAATTCAAAGGTTATGATGTTACGTATTGCCGTAATGTCACTGATGTTGATGACAAAATACTTAAAAAATCCGCAAAAGAAGGTAAAACACCTGAAGAAGTTTCACAATTTTGGTACAAAAAGTTTTCTGACAGCATGAAAGCACTAAATGTTTTGAAGCCGGATATTGAACCTTTTGCAACAAAAACTTTAGGTGAGATGATTTCAATCGTAAAAGATTTAATCGAAAAAGGTTATGCTTATGAAGTAAATGGCGACGTTTATTTCAGAGTAAAAAAGTTCAAAAATTACGGTTTGCTATCAAAACAACCGATAGACCAATTGGAATGTGGCGCAAGAATTGAAGTAGGGGAACAAAAAGAAGACCCTCTTGATTTTGCATTGTGGAAGCATGATGAAAAATTCGGATATAATTCCCCATGGGGTATAGGGCGTCCCGGTTGGCATATTGAATGCTCTGCAATGAGCAGAAAATATTTGGGTAGAACAATTGATATCCACGCAGGCGGAGCTGATTTAATTTTTCCGCACCACGAAAATGAAATTGCACAATCTGAATGTGCAAACGGATGTAAATTTGTAAACTATTGGTTACATAATGGATTTGTAACCATTAATAAAGAAAAGATGTCAAAATCTTTAGGTAATTTCTTGACTATTGATGACTTGTTAAAGAATTACGATGCAAATACAATTCGTCTATTTATTTTGACAAACAATTACAGAATGCCTGTAGAATTTTCAGATGAAGCTTTATCTTCAGCGCAAGCTGGTGTAAAGCGATTGATTAATGCAAAACAAACACCTGTAAATGAAAATTTGGATATCACAAAAACCGATGAATACAAAGCATTTGTTGAAGCAATGGATGATGATATGAACACTTCAAAAGCATTAGCAGTCCTTTTTGACTTGGCTACACGCGCGAACAAGGATGAAAAAGATGCCTACACCATACTTTATAAGCTTGCATCTGTCCTAGGTTTTACATTTGAAAAAGCCGGTTTGTCTGAAGATGAATTGCAAAAAGCAGTTGATACTGTCTCAAAAGCTTTGGATAAAAAGTTTTCAAACATTGATGAAATAATTGAATACAGAAAATCTGCAAGAGAAGCTAAAAATTGGGATATTGCAGACAAAATAAGAATTTCACTCGACGGTATTGGAATCGTTGTAAAAGATACTAAAGACGGAACAAGTTTGGAAGCAAAATAATAATATAAAAAGGCTGAACATTAAGCTCAGCCTTTTTTATTGCTTTATTCACTTGTCTTTGTTGATTTTGACGAGGAATTATTTGAATTATTTCTTTGAGGTGGCGGTGGACAGTTACAAGAACCGTTTCCGTTTTGTCCATTCATTTTTGGTGGCCTTTGTTTATTAGTTGATGATGAGGAACTGTTACTTGAAGAATTATTGAATTCCGGTGGTTCAGGTCTATTAGTCGAGGAATTTCCGCTACTATCATTGTTGAATTGAGGTGGTTGCGGACGATTTGTTGACGAAGTTGATGAGCCACTATTTGAAGAATTAAATTCAGGTGGTTGTGGCCTGTCAGAATTTCCGTTTTGTCCGTTCATTTGCGGAGGTCTCTGACCACTTGGTGGCTTGCAAGAGCAATTGCTACTACTATTTGATTTGGCAGTTGTTGTGCTTGTTGTTGATGCATAAACTATTCCACTTGTAACCATAACTGCTGCCGTTAATAAAAAAATTATCTTTTTCATATAACCAGCCTTTCTTATACATATATTTATAACATTTTTTTCGGATTTGTAAATAGTTTTGATAAAAGCAACTACACTGAGCTATAGACCGATTATAAAGTGTAATTATAGTAAAGTTTTTTAACAATATATACATGGTTTTGTAAAATTCTTGCAAAATAAGTTTGTCGTTAGTATAATGTTTATGAAAAAGTATAAGTAGTAATACACAATAATAAAAAGAGGAAAAAGAAGATGAGTACATTTGAAAAAGTTAAAAAAGTTGTAGTTGATCAATTGAGTGTTGATGAAACTTTGGTTACTCCGGAAGCTAGCTTTACAGCTGACTTGGGTGCTGATTCATTAGATACAGTTGAATTGGTTATGGCATTTGAAGAAGAATTTGGTTGTGAAATTCCTGATGATGAAGCTGCTAAAATTCAAACAGTTCAAGATGCTGTAAATTATATCGATTCTCACTCATAGTTTGACAACACACTTTTTGAATAGTGTATAAATATTTAAAATTGAGGGTGAAAGTTGAATATTGATTTTCTCCCTCAATGTTTTTTAGAAGTATTATAATAAGGTAAAGATATGACAAAAAGACGAGTTGTAATCACAGGACTTGGAGCAGTTTCACCGTATGGAGTTGGTGTTAAGAATTTTTGGGACAACCTTGTAGCAGGTAAAAGCGGTATCAGAACGATACAAGGACTTGACCTTGAAAAGCATGTCGTAAAAATTGCAGGACAAGTTCCAAATTTCAATCCTGAAGATTACATGGAACCCAAAGAAGCAAAGAAAATGGATAGATTCATTCAGTTTGCAATGGTAGCTGCCGATGAAGCTATTAAAGATGCTAAATTGAGCGAAGTTACTGACGTAGACCCTTACAAAATAGGTGTTATTGTTAGTTCTGCAGCTGGTGGATTTAGAACTTTTGAAGAAAATCACATACGTATTTTAGAAAAAGGACCTAACAAATGTTCTCCATTTACAATTCCAATGATGATTGTAAATATGGCATCAGGTAGAATTTCTATGAAATATGGATATAAAGGTATAAATAAAGTTGTTGTTTCAGCTTGCGCAACAGGAACACACTCAATCGGAGATTCCTTCCGTGCAATTCAATATGGAGATGCAGAAATTATGATTGCAGGCGGAGCAGAAGCTACCGTTTGTGATGTTGGTATTGGTGCATTTTCATCAGCAAGAACTTTATCAAGAAGGAATGATGATCCGGCAAGAGCCTCTCGTCCTTATGATAGAGACAGAGACGGATTTGTAATGAGCGAAGGTGCCGGCGTTTTAGTATTGGAAGAATACGAACATGCTAAGGCTCGTAATGCTCACATTTACGCTGAAATTGTTGGATATGGTCAATCTGCAGATGCATATGATGTTGTAGCTCCAGCTCCGGATGGTGCCGGTGCCGTAAAAGCTATGGAATTTGCGTTGTCAGATGCAGGAATGAAACCAACAGATGTTAAATATATCAATACTCATGGTACAAGTACAGGACTCGGTGATGTTGCAGAATCATTAGCTGTTGAACATGTTTTCGGCAACAAACATGAAAATCCAAATTTACTTGTAAGCTCTACAAAGAGTATGCACGGACATATGTTGGGTGCAACAGGTGCAATTGAATGTATTGCTTGTGTAAAAGCAATCAACAACAACATTGTTCCTCCAACAATTAATCTTGAAAATCAAGATGAAAAAGTTGCGGATTTGGACTATGTTCCAAATAAAGCAAGAAAAACTGATGTTCATATTGCCCTTTCAAATTCATTCGGATTTGGTGGACAAAACGCATCTATCATTGTTAAAGAAATATAAAAATTAAATTAAAAATAAAAAAAGAGCTATTAAAATTGAAATTTTAATAGCTCTTTTTTATTGTATTAAAAATTACATTGCAGCAACTTGTTTTAAAATTTTTGATAATTCGTTCAAAACAAGCGTTGAACAATCTTCCAATGCATAATTTGGAAGGTCATAAGTCTTTTCTTTTTGGGCCAAAAGTCGTTTAAACAATCTTCTGTCAATAGGAACAATACTGTTAAATTGATCAATTAAATCATTTTTATAAACAGATGGCGAAATATTTTGCAATCTCAAAACAACTCTGAACACAACTAAACATGTACTAATTAATTTTACTAAAGCTTCTTTGATTGCCTTTTTATTCTTAAAATAAACAGCATAATAATTCCTATATTTTAAAATAAGCATTTTTAATTCTCTTATACATTGGCGTTTTAAATCATTGTAACCTATTGTATGATTTTTTATTAAATCTTCTCCAAACACTACCTGATAATTCCATTGGATATCAAAATATTCCAATGCACAAATATCGTTTGAAGCATAAAATTCTTCTTTTGTTACAATAACCGGATATCTGTTTTTCGCCTTTGTCCATTTGGAAATCGCAGGTGCAATACTTCTCAAATCTTCCAGCGTAAGACTATTCAATATAATTAATAAATCGACGTTAGAAGTTACCTTTTGCAACCCATAATTGGCTTTTGAACCAAAAATAGTAACACATGCCAATTTTTTTCCTAAAAGTTGTTTTAATTCTTCAATAAAATCATCTAATTGTTTCATAATCAAACATCCTTACCATCTGTCCAGTTCTCTAAAATCGCCACCAAAACCATAATAGCAATCGAAATCCGGTTTTTTAGTTATTAAATATAAAATAATTCCTGCTACCAAGAATAATATGCCAATTGCCCAATTTATCGGAGTTATAGTTTCAATAAAAGTCTTTGGCATTGGCGGAATTTTTTTATATTCCAATCCCGATATCTTTGTATTATGATAATTTGCTACATCTATAGCTAATATTTCAATACCATCAACTATTCCTTTTGAATAAAATTTTCTATTAAAAGAAGGTAACATTACCTCATTTATAATTTGTTTTTTCCTTAAATCAGGTATTGCATCATCAACATTATAACCTGTACTAATTGCTACTTTATTTTCTTTCGGAACAATAACGACAACAACACCGTTATCCTTTCCATATCCGCCGACTCTAAAAGCTCTGTTGATATACATTGCTTTATCCTCAACATACTGTCCTTTTAATGTAGGTAAAGTAACAACTGCAATATCCGAAGTCGTCTTGTTGTGCAAATCCCACAAGAACATATTTAATAGAGCTTTATCTCTGTACCTGATAACATTTGCACCATCAGAAACAAAACCGTTTCCAAAATTGATATTTTCTAATGCAAAAACGGAAATAAAACTTGTTAGAATTAATAAAAATAGACCTAAAATAACCTTTTTAAACATATAAAGATTATATATTCTTTCTCATACTCTGTCAAGCAAAGATTCTACATTTTATCAACTTTAGTCAATATCATAGACAATTGATTAATCATTTCAACAATATCAACATCTAAAGTATGCAGATGTAATCTGGAAGTACCTTCTTTGTGAGCCAAAAGTTTTGTGAATAAAAGCTTATCTATACCCAAAATATCAGTAACCTGATTGATTACATCACCTTTATAAACAGATGGAGTTATCCCTTTAAGTCTTAATATAGTTCTGAATATAACAATACAACTTGAAATTAGATTTTTGAATGCATGATTCATTGCACTTCTGCTATTTCCATACTGCATAAAATAGCCTCTCAATTTCATCAACAAAGATTTTACTTCTCTTTCACATTGTAATCTCAAATCTTTGTAATCAACATGCAAATATTGAACTAAATCACTTCCAAAGACAACTTGATAATTCCATTGGATATCAGCATATTCCATTGCAAAAACATCCTGTGAATTAAAAAATTCATCCTTACCCATAATAATAGGATACGGATTTTTAGCTCTCATCCATTTTTTAATAATTCTTTCAGCGATTTTTATATCTTCTCCGGAAAATGTATCAAGGACAATCATCAAATCAACATTATTCTTAACTTTATCAAGTCCTGCATTTGCACTTGATCCAAAAATCGTAACAGATAATAATCTTTCTTTAAATATAACCTGTAATTCATTCAAAAATACATCTAACTGTTTCATAATCTTTTGTCCTTTAAAATATCTTACCAACTACCTGATGAGCCACAACCGCCACCAAAGCCGCCGCCGCCGCCAAAAGCTCCATATCTTCTTCTGCCGCTAAAAAGTCCACCAATAATTATAAATGGCCAAGCCCAGAAAGGAATTGCACCATCATTACCATTGCGTGCGCCGTTATTTTGTCCTTGCGGAATAGTTGTTGCATCCAATGTTGTCAATTGCACATTATAAGAGTTTGCAATAATTGTTGTCATTTTTGCAGCACCACTATAAATACCCTTTGAATAATCCCCTGATTTAAAAAATGGAATCATAGTGTTATCCATAATATCCTCATCAACAGATTCAGGCAAAACATTCATCAATCCGGGAGCAACTTCTATTCTGGCTTTTCTTTCATTTGGTGCTACCAATAATACAGCGCCATTATTTTTACCTTTGGCACCAACTTTATATTTATTCCCTATTTGTATTGCTACATCTTTGACATCTTCACCTTGGAGAGATGTAACTGTAACAACAGCAATATCAGCAGTAGTTTTGTTGTGTAACTCCCACAAAAATTTGTTCATCGCCTCGTAATCTTGTTGATTGATTACTTTTGCATTATCAGAAATAAATCCGCTTTGAAAATTCAAATCCTCAAGTGCCTGAACTGGTAGGCAAATCAATGTAAAAATTAATAAAAATAGACCTAAAATAACCTTTTTCATAACGCAAGAATTATAGCACTTATTTCAAGACTCTGTCAAGGCAAAGTTTTGAAGAATACTGCCATTCACGATACGTAATTCTTTTTACTTTAAATCCTGTACGTTCAAGAATAGATTGCTTTTTCATATTTGAAACTTTAGATTTTTCATTATCTTCAACACCGTCAACTTCAATAATAAATTTATTATCAATAAGTAAATCTGCACTCAAACCGGCTATATCAACACCTGCTTTTACTTCATGACCTAGTTCTCTAATATTTTCAGCAATTTCTCTTTCAAGAGAATTCTTATAAATATTTTCATCAAATTCATTATTTTGCAGAGCTTGAAGATGATTTTGGTATTCGTAAATATAATTTATGTAATCTCTAAACAAGCCTTCCGGCAAATCTTTTGGATTTCTTGATACAAAATTAATAACCTTATATCTTGCACGGGTAATTGCTACGTTAAATAAATTAGGTTTTTGTAAGAATATGATACTTTGAGGGAAACTGTTGTCGGCAAAAGCCCACGAAATAAGCATTATATCTCTCTCATCACCTTGGAATGTATGTGCTGTACCTATTTCTATTTGATGTTTTTTCATCATATGATCTGACAATACTTTTGAAACAGAAATTTTCATTTGGTCAACTTCGGCTCTAAAAGGCGAAATTATACCAATAGATGTCGGATTGTCAGGATTTTTGCGTTCATCTTCAACAACAATGTCATACAGTTTTTTAACTAACGCCTCAATTTCAGGCAAGTTTCTTGTTGCATCAAAATCTACTTTTCCTTCCGGAACTTCTACTATTTCAACAACTTTATCAGAATTAGAAAAATCATGTTTCATTATTCTGATTCTGCCACCATAAAATTCTTTGTTAGAAAAATCAATAATCGGTGGTAAACTTCTGAAGTGTTCATCCAACATAACAGAGTTCATTGAATAATAATCTGCCAAATCAAACATTGAATTTGAACGGAATCTCCACATCAATTGATATTTATCAGGAATTCCATATTTTGACAAGAAAGATTGTTCTTTAGCCTTTTCCAAGAATGACAAATGCGGAAGTTGCTTATCATCACCAACAATTACTGCACGTTTTGCACGATAAAGTATCGGAAAACAACTTGCAATATCGCATTGAGAAGCTTCATCAATAATTGCAACATCAAACATCCCCGGCTTCAATGGCATTGAACCTGAAATTGCATAAGTTGTTGCACACCAACAAGGAAATGCTTCCAAAAGCGGTTTGAAATCTTCTGTCTCCAGAATTCTGTTTTGAATATTTTGTCTACGTTCTACAAGAGATTTTGCGTGAACTTTCAACCTTTGACGTTTTATTTGATCTCTCAACAAACCTTTCAAAGATTCTCTGCGCTTATTTTTCAAGATGTTTATAGCGAGAGTTTTTTGTTTCTTTTTCAAATCTCTTATTTGTTCGGATAATACATGTAAATTCCCGATTTTTTGGATTTCAGCTTCAGTTTTGCGTAAATTATAAACAATCTGTGCCTGCTCAAGTTCTGTTTTTAATCTTGCAAGATTTTCAAAATTTACTTCAAAATCTTTAATTTTTAGAATTTTTTTCAAAGTATTTAATTTTGTAAAATTGGCGATATTTGCAAAAAATCCTGATTTTTCGATATTGTTCTCAAGCGTTTTTATAATAACAGCAATTGAATCAATTTCAGTTTGCTTCAATTGAGATGTTATAAATTGAGATTTGCCGTTGACTTCTTCTTGCTCTTTAGCTTGTTTTTGCAAATCATGCCAAGTTTCTTCAAGCTTAATAATTTTTTCGGATTTATCTTCCAAATTTTTCAAATTATCAAGGTGTACTTTCATATCCTTGACATCAACAAGCAAACTGTCTTCAAAATCGGTATCTATATCTATTTTACCTGATAAAAGGTCTTGTAATTTATAACTCAATTGTTTTTGATAGTTCAATCTGCCTGCACGTAATGCTAAAAATGGAGCACCAAGCTCATTCAATCTATCGGCAACAACATCCACCGCCTTGTCCATACGAGATGCCACAAGAACTGTTTTGCCGTTTGCAATCAAATGTGCAACCAAATTTACAATTGTTTGCGATTTACCGGTTCCGGGAGGTCCCTGAACGGCAATAAATTTGTTATTATCAATATATTTTATAACTTTTTCCTGACTGTCACTCAACGAAAGAGGCGTTATAGGATAAAAATCTGTAATTTCCTTCATGCTCGGAATCATCACTGATTTGTCTTTTGAATGTTGGAATTCTTCATTAATAACATTTAACGCTGTTTCTCTATAAATCCCTGACGGTTTTTCGCCTATTTGAGTTAATTCATGCAAAACACCTGCCGTAACAGAAGGACGTTTTGTCAAAATTATTGCATACTGACTTGTAAGGTGTATCTTTTCAGGTTTTTTTATAATTTTTTCTTTTTCTTCTTCTTCAGCTTCGATTACATCATCTACATTGTCACCATCAATTTTTTTTGAATAAAATTCTTTTGTTAAATCTTTTTCTGTTGTTTTTTCAACATTATCTTCATCAACATCATCTGTATGGTCAAGATTTATTCCGATATCAGGAATAACAGATTTTAATGTCGTTAAAAAGATATCCAATTTTTCCTGAGTAATAGGCATTTCCGGTACAACATCCAACAACCCTTCAATAAGCTGTTCAACTTCATCGTCATCATCACTTTTTTTCATCAAAGCCGTAAGGGCGCCTGTGTTAAGAGAAACAATTTCATCTTGCGGAATACAATTTATATTCACCCCATTACGTTCCAAGTGACATGGAATATACAATAATGGAGTCAAAAATTCATTTTGGCGTTTTTTTGCAGATTTTCCGACTAAAAATAAATATCCGTAAATCAAATATTTATCTTTTTGGCTCATTTCTGATTGAATCATTAATTCTGTAAGCTTGCTGTCACTACCATCAAGCGGCAAATATTCCAACCCTTGAGAAAATAATTCTTCATCTTTTCCTTTTAAGAAAATCCACTTGTTATCTTTATCACCTTTTAAGTTACGAAAAGTGGAACTTTTTACTTCTTCTCTAACGCAATCATGCAAATATTGAGATAGTTTCTTTATGAAACTATTGTTAAACGCTGAATTTATTGCCTTTGATGCCTCTTGTAACATATTTTGCCTCTTTTTTAAACAATTTATTTATTATACTATTTTATGCTAAAATACGCAATATGAACATCATCAATATAAAGGATAAATCAGGAAAATTGTACTATGTCGGCGGAATTGTTCGAGATGAAATCTTAGGCATAGAAAATTTAGATATAGATTTGATATATGAAGGAAATGCTATAGATTACGCCAAGTCACAAAATCTTGAAATTATACAAATTAACGAGCCTTTTAAGACAGTAAGAGTAAAAATTTACGGCAAATCAGTTGATATAGCATCAACCAGATGTGAAACTTATCCAAAAGCAGGTCATCTGCCAAAAGTATCCGACATCGGATGTTCCTTGATGGAAGATGTTAACCGCCGTGATTTTACAATCAATTCACTTTATAAATCTGTAAAAACAGGAGAAATAATTGATTTTACAGGTGGGCTTGAAGATTTAAAAAACAAAAAATTGAAAGTTCTACATGAGAAAAGTTTTATAGAAGACCCGACAAGAATTTTAAGAGCATTAAAATTCAGAATGCGTTTTGGGTTTGAACTTGATGAAGAAACTGAAAAACTTCAAATTGAATACTTGAAAAATATAAATTATGATATGTGTTACCAACGTATAAAAAAAGAACTTATAGAACTTTTCGGATACAAAGGTAAATCCAAATTGAATATGAATGAAGCATTTGAAATTTTTGTAAATGAAAATATTTATAAATTAATAACTCAAAAAACTTACAAGCCATCAATCCCTCAAGATGTTTATACCTCAAACTATCAATGGCTGACTTATGTCGGTTTAATTGAAGATTTGTCACGTATTCCATTGTCAAAAAATGAACAAAAGATTCTGAATGATTTTGCAAAAATAAAAAATATAAAACTTAAATCTGATATTGAAATTTATAAAGCATTCCAAAATTGTTTGGCTGAAACTGCCATTTTGTATGGAAATACTGTTAATAAAAATATTGCGAATCATTATTTGAATAACTTGAAAAATGTAAAATTGAAAATTACAGGACAAGATTTGATAAATCTTGGACTCAAACCATCAAAAGACTTTCAGAAAATTTTTGATAAAGTATTAATAGAAAAATTTAAAAATCCTAAAATGACAAAACAAGATGAATTAAATCTTGTAAAAAATTATATTCTTTAATTTTGTTTCAAATAAATCTTTGCAATATCAAGGTCGTTTTGTGTTGTAATTTTTATATTTTTATAACTTCCATCGAGAATATAAACAGTTTTGCCCAAACTTTCCAACATGCCTGCATCATCTGTGTAATTTTCATCAACAAGTTTTTTATGTGCATTTAAAATCAAATTGTATTCAAAAGCCTGTGGAGTTTGAGTATTATACAATTTTGCTCTGTCAATTGTCTTGACTATTTTCCCTTCAACAACTTCTTTTATAGTATCTACTGTCTTTGTTGCAACGGTCAGGGCTTTTTTATCAATAACCATATCTATCGCAAGACTGACAAGCTCTTTCGTAATCATAGGTCTTGCTCCGTCATGAATCAAAACATAATCACACTCGCTATAATTCAACCCATTAAAAACTGACTGTTGACGAGCTTTCCCGCCTTCTATAATTTTTATTTTAGGATTATTTTTAAAAGTTTCTTCTAACAATTCAATAATTGAAACATTTGCAGGGATAATTATTTCACTTATACGTTCATCCTCAAAAGCTTCCACCGTATATTCAATAACCATTTTACCGTCGATTTTTTCTAACAGTTTATTCTTTTTCCCAAATCTTGATGAAGTTCCGCCGGCCGGTATCACAACATTAATTTTCATTTTATATAAATCTCCTACTTAAAATGATTATACAAATTTTCCTCTACGTCAACTCTTGTTAAATTCTTAATCTTTCCGCAACAATTTATTTCAATACCATTACCTTCTTTTACCTCACCGATAATTTGCATATCCGCTGAAGGATTGTCAATACAGGCAACTATTCCGTAATCTTCTCCACCGAAGAGTACCTCATTTTGCCAGTTTTCAAATTGTTCCAAATCTTTTTCATGCGGTATTTTTTCAAAATCAATCGCCAGTTTCACATCGCTTTCCTCACTAAGTGCAAAGAGTGCATCCGCCAATCCGTCAGATGTATCCATCATTGCATAATCATAACTGATATTTTTTGAAATTTTTTCAGAAAACTCTAATTGAGCGTTCGGCATTAAATGAGCTTTTATAAACTTGTTATTTTTATCAAGATTTCCGTTTTGTAAAAGTTTTAATCCCACGGAAGACGAACCATGATTGCCTGATATAACAATTTTTTGACCTATTTTAGCATTCCGTCTCGAAGAAATACGTCTGCCCTTATCTGAACCTATCGCCGTTACAGATACAAAAACCTTGTCACTTCCAGTGATATCCCCACCGACAATTTCTACATTTTTTGAAGCCTCTTTTAATCCTCTATAAAATTCTTTTACAAATGTTGAGGAAATATCTTTCGGTAACGACAAAGCAACCGTAAGGTACAACGGCTTTGCTCCGCTTGCTGCAATATCAGAAATATTTACCATTGCAGACTTATATCCCAATTCATAAGCAGTCATATATGCAAGTGAAAAATGAACATCTTCTACAAGGCTGTCTTGAGTTACAACAATTCCTAAATCTTTTAGATAAGCACAATCATCTCCGATAAATTTTGAATTCAGTTCTTGTTTTATTATTTGTATAAATTCTTTTTCTTTCATATCTAGCTAAAATCATGCTTTATAATTGTAATAAACTCTTCTGCCAAAGTCTTATTCCACTTTTTGCCTTCATCTTTTTGAATTTCTTCTATTGCTTTTTCAGGCGTCAATCTGTCACGATAAGCACGCGGTTCAATCAAGGCAAAATAAGCATCTACAATCAAAATAATTTGAGATGTCATAGGAATTTCTTCATGCTTGATATTGTTAGGATAACCGGAACCATCCCAATTTTCATGGTGATGTTCAACTATCGGAATAACATCTTGAATATATGATATAGGTTTCAATATCTCTCTTGCCGCAATAACAGGGTGCTCTTTTATGTGATTTTGTTCTTCCTTTGTAAGTGGAGCAACTTTTTGCAACAACTCTTGAGGAAGCATCAAATTACCAATATCATACAAAAGAATTGCTATTTTAAGTTTGTCAATTTCTTCTGTTGATAGGTCGAAACGTTTTGCCAAACAAACAGCCGCATCAACCTTTGACTTTACTAACCCTTGAATATGCAACGGATTGTATGTAGATGTCAAAGTGTCTGCAACCGCATACAAAGTTTCTTTTGGTGCATTTGAATCTTTTGATTTTTCCAACTTCTTTTTAAGTTCTTTTGATAATTTTGCATCAAGCGGAATATTATGTTTTGACAAAATATCAACAAATGTATTGATTGCAATTTCTTGCCAAGAAGTTTCTGTAATAGGAGTTGCAAGCGTAACCTGATTTCTACCGTTTCGTTTTGACATATACATTGCTTGATCGGTCAATTCCAAGAGTTCATCAATATTATCCGTATGTTCAAAAAACGTAGCAACACCAAGACTCGCTGTGATATGCCCGATTGTATCCAGTTCTTGTTCTGCCAAAGTTTTACGAATTCTTTCTGCAGCAATCATTGCGCCGTTTGAATCAATACCTGGCAAAATTACGTTGAACTCTTCTCCGCCTATTCTCGCTGCAGTATCAATACTTCTCGCATTATTTTTCAATACTTCTGCAATTGTTTTGATAGCTAAATCCCCAAAATTGTGTCCGTATTTATCGTTTATCTGTTTTAAAAAGTCCAAATCAAGCCCGATAACACTAAACGGTTGATTTTGACGTTTCGCACGGGTAACTTCTTTTTCTAAAAGTTCTTCAAAATATCTTCTGTTATACAAACCTGTCAACGGATCAGTAACAGCTTGTTCCTTAAGGGCTTCAAACAAATCCGCGATAGTAATTGCCATTTCAATTTGTTGAGCAAAAATGGTTAAAAAATCCGATTCTGCACTCGTCAATTCTTCACGAGAAGAATATACACAAAACCAACCAAACGGCTTTTTCATTGTGTATAACGGAATAAAAATTATTGATTTAATTTGAACATTTTGTAAAATTTTCTTGTGAATATCTTTTGTCCAATCCGGCAAAATAGGTTCAAAAACTTGTTTAAAATCTTTTACTTGAATAATCTTTCTTGAAACCAAAGATTGTTCAAAAATACTGCCCGGTGCATATTTCAATCTTCTTAATTGCATAGGCGTTTTTACAATTTCATTTACCTGCTGAATAGTTATATCTTTGGACTGCGCCAAAATATACATATATTCACCGTCTTCATCTTCACACTTTTGTAAAATGTTACTGTGAAGATATCCCATTTCACCTTGAAGACTGTTTACAACGGCTTCCAAAACTGTTTGCAAAGGTTTTGCAGAATTCATCATATCCCAGATATGTTGCAAGGATAACATTCTTTTATTAGCAATACTAAGTTCCTTGGTACGTTCTTCAATTTCACGTTCCAACTGAAGGTTACGTTCATAAATTTCTGAATAATCCTGTTTCTCACCATAGACTTTATTTTCCACAGTGCGAATCATTGATCTTATTTCATTAAATTTATTAAATAAACCCATTTATAACCCATTTTTAGTATAACCACACTTATTATAGTATATTATAATGTATTTTGCAAATAGCGTTATTGCAAATATTCTTCTAAATTTGCTGCACCTATAACTCCTGAAAAATCTCCGAGAGAAGCTTTTCTGAACTCTATAGATTTTGACGGAACAGGCAAACATTTTGAGCGTGATTTTTTTATTGTTTTTTGATAAAAGAAATCAACTGCATTAATCAATCCGCCACCAAGAATTATCAATTTTGGATTTACAATATTTATAACTCCTGCAATCCCTGCAGACAAGTAATCTGCTGCCTCTGAAACGCACAAGGTTACCAATTCATCTTCTCTTTGAATAGATTTTTCTATCATACTCGAACTTATTGATTTCCCATCTTTCAAATACTCAGATATAGAGGATTGACGACCTTTTTTAAGTGCACCTTCAATTCTGTGTTCAATAGCCGAACGAGAAGCATATGCTTCCAAACATCCATGAGCACCGCATGCGCATTGTCTACCGTTCAAATCGACTATCATATGTCCCATTTCACCAGCTGTACCGGTTGCACCTTTAATTATTTTTCCATCTTTTACAATTGCAGAACCTATTCCAGTCCCGACAAAAATACACACAAAATCATCACAACCCTTTGCTGCACCGTATTTCATCTCGCCAATGGTGGCTACTTCAACATCATTTCCCAAAAATACTGGGATCTTAAATTCTTTTTCCAATTTCTCTTTTATATTCAATTCATAACAATCAAGGTTGCAAGCACCTTTAATAATGCCGTTTTCTCTATCAATTTGACCTGAAGCACCAACACCTATTGAAGAAATTTCGTCTTTTGGTACAATTTTTTCATCTAACAATTCTTCAATGCTATCTATCATTTTATGAAAAATTGCTTTAGATCCTTTTGCCTTTTTTGTTTTCTTTTTTACTGAAAACAAAACTTCTCCACTCTCACGAGAAACAAGAGCCGTAAGGATTTTTGTACCACCTAAATCTATACCGATTGAATACTTTTTCATAACAAATGCATTATATAATAAAATAAAAAATTTGTACTATTATTGCAAAATCATTTATTATTTGTTATTCTCATTGTTGGAAGAGGGATATGTAAAATGAAAAATTTTAAAAGTTTTTTGTTAATATTTGCATTTTTATTTTTTACTGTACAATCAGTTTTAGCCCAAAATGTCTGGGTTAATGATTCCAGAGATTTGTTTTTAAAACATGAATTGCAAATTTATGAAATAAATATGAGGACATTTAATGCCCAAGATACAAACGATAACGGAATTATAGACTTTGATGACGGAGAAGAAAGCGGAAACTTTTTAAACGGAATACAAAGACTCGATGAATTAGCAGAAAAAGGAATAAATACAATCCATATTCTTCCGATAATGCAATTAGGGAAAACAAAAGCTTTAGGCACAGCAGGCTCTTTATATGCTCCTGTAAGTTTCACTAAACTAAATCCTCAACTTGGCAGCAACAAAACGGCACTTTCTCTTGAAAGTCAAGCAATAAAATTTATTAATGAGGCTCATAAAAGAAGAATTCGTGTAATTGTAGATTTGCCATCTTGCGGTTCTTATGATTTGTTTTTACAAAGACCTGACTTATTTGTTAAAGACAAATCAGGACAGGGAATTGTACCTGCAGACTGGACAGACGTCAGACTTTTTGATGCCGGTACAGAATCAAACATTAACAAAAATGTTTATAATTTGTACAAAGATTATGTAGATTATGTAATGAAACTCGGCGTTGACGGTATCAGAGCAGATGTTGCAACATCTAAGCCTGCAAATTTTTGGAAAGAATTAATAACTTATTCAAGAACAAAAGATCCTCAATTTTTGTGGATAGCAGAAGCTTCTGAAATTTGGAATGAACCTATTTCCAGTTATGCAGTATTCACACCCTACAATAAATTATTAGAAGTAGGATTTGACGGATATTACGGCAAATTTATGGATTTCAAAAATATAAAATCCGCAAAAGACTTCATGAATTATATTAAATACGTAATGGAATTAAAAACAAAATATGTAATTCCAAAATCTGTCATCGGAAGTTTTGCCACTCATGATGAAATGAACCCTACTTTGGAAAATGGTATAGCATATACTGATATGATTTTTTGGCTCAACGCATTATTACCTATAAACTCATATATGGTTGACGGCATCCCTTCCGGAGATAATTTTGTTTATTTTTGGGCAAATAAAAAAGCAACCAAAACTTATACAGATGATGATTTCTATTTTGCACATCGTGGAAAAATGGACATCTTTAATTTTTCAAAAATGCCGGGTGGCAAAAATACAAGATTGGAAAGTAGTTTTGTTGCTTCAAACCGTATAAAATACAGTATTACAAATATTTATAATGCCCCTGATTTTAAATTTACAGAACTTAGAACCTCATCATCTTCAGTATTTGGCTTTACTTTGAGCGGAAATGATTCAACCGTAATCGTTTATGGAAATATAAGTAAAATGCCATTAAATGATATTAAAATTTATATTCCGGATTTTGAAGACAAAGATAATACAATTCCTATAAAAATAAACTCGGTACCTATTGCAAGCAAAGGAAAAATGACAACAAGATTATTACCTTACGAATTACAAATAATGCTTGTAGGAAATTTCAAAGAAAAATAATTTATTAACTAACGTATGAACTATTTTTCAATGCATTTACTCGTCTTTGTTTCTTTGCAATAATTTTACGAGCTTCTTCTGACATATTATAGAAAGATTTAACTTTCTTTGTATCTTCAGCTTTACCTTTATCTTTAACCAAAGAACCTGCAACCTGTGTTGCTGCGCTTAATAAAGATACTGTAGTATTTCCAACTGAATCTTTAACAAGTTCTTTCACTCCTTGGTCCATAACACCTTCAACGAATGAATTAGCTGCAACTTTTGATAAAGCTTGTTTAGCCGCATCTGTTGTTGTTGTTTGCGCAACAGCTTGACCGGAAGCTTTTATAAAGCTTTTTGTTGATTGCTTTGCTGTTTCTTTAATAGTTTGAGAAGTTGCACCTTCAGATGCTTGCTTCATTCCTTCTTTCATGATGTTTTGGCCTTCGCTTTTTGATACTTGTTCTGCAGCTTTTACTGTACCTTTATCAACACCCTCTTTAACTGCAGTTTTTGCAGCTTCTTTTGCAGCCTTAGCCGCAACAGCTCTTTCTTGAGATGCAGCAATTGTAGTTGATAAATTCTTAAGACCTGCAGTAGCAGCTTTTGTAGCCCCAACAGCCGCAACACCTGACATTATAGCCATACCGGCACTTACTAAAGCACCTTTTAAATTACCTTTAGCCGCATAATATGCTGTTTTGGCAACATTTGCAGCCGCAATACCATAGTTTCCTACAGCTTCAGCAGCAGCACCTACAGGAATCATAACTGCTCCGACTACAGAAACCCAAGGTGGTAATACAACTTTTGATAAAACTTGACCTGTCATTTTTACAATCAAACCGGTTGTAGCAATCGGGTTGCATATTTTTTCAACTTTTTCAGCAAATTTTACAATTTTACTTTGTTCTTGTTGATCAGACTCAATACTTTTCTTAGTCTTCTGAACTTCTTTTGTATATTGTTTATTTGACTTATCCATTCTTCTGATTACAGAATTTGAAATAGTTGATTTTGTAGCAAGTTGAGCTGCAACAGTTGTAATATTTGCACTCTTTTCATTTATTGAAGTTTGAATTTGAGATGATGATGAAGAAGAAACAGATGCATTCGTTTGAGGTGCAACAGTACCTTTTTTGCTGCTATTTGATTTAGCCATCATCTGAGATTGTGCTTGACTTTCTTGATTTGCAGCTTCTGCATCAGATTGCATTTGCAAGTTTTGAATTTGAGTAGCTTCAACTTCAATTTTGTCACTTAACTTATCTACAGCTTCTTCATTCTTTTTCAAAAGTTTTTGATCTGCTGCTATTTGTTTTTTTAATGCTTTTTCTCTGTTTTTTGTAGTTTTACTTGTTTTTTCTGCTTTTTTTGCACATTTGTTAGTATTTTCTGTATTACTTACAACTTGACTCGTTTGACCTTGAGCACTTCCTGCTTGGTTTTTAACATCACCGGCAGCTTGTTTCCCGTTACTTGCATTGATTCCGCTACCACCATTTGTTTCAGTTGTTGATTTTTTCTCTTTTGAACCGCTTTGTACAACAGTCCCTTTCATAGCTGAAGCACCACCAGTAACGGTTCCTGTTGTAGTTGTAGTTGTTCCGGTATTATCTTTTTCAGAATTTTTACCCTTTTCTGATTTAACTTTATCAAGAGCTTTGTTCAAATTTTTGTCAGAAGAACCGATTTGTTTATCTGTTTTGCCAACAGCAACAAAACCTCCAACTGATACTCCAACTAACTGAGCACCAACAAGGTCATAATCAATACCTGTTTTAACTTCAAGAACACCGGTTTTAATCAAATGATAAGCAAGTGCAACAGATACAACGTTAACACTTGACAACATTGCAACACCATTTGCTATTGAAGTTGCACCTTTGTAAATCTGAAGTGCACCATAAATTATGGCACCTGCACCTTTTACTCCGGTTTGTTCCATTACTTTATTAGATGGTGATAATGATTTATTATATTGAGAATTTTTGTCTAAAGCTTTTTTATATTTTTCTTCAGCTTTCATTCCTGTTGTATCAACAGAAGCAATAGATGCATTAATTGCGGCAGTTTCTGCATCAGCACTTTCACTCAGTTTACTCAAACTCTTGTTATTTTCTGTAACTTTATCATTATTTGTAGCAACAGTTGCAGTAGATGCAGCAGTTGCAGGTGCAACATTATTAGCTGTATCAGGAGCAGATTTTGCTTCAGCTGAAGCATCTGTACTTTCAGAAGTTGTTGTTGCCACTGCAGGAGCTGCAACAGCAGCTGAACTTGCTTCTGTTACTGTTTCATTTTGTGTTTGTAAAGTTTCAGTTTCTTTTTTTGTTTCTGCAGACTTTTCCTCTACAACTTTTACTTGTTCATCAACTTGTTTACTTTTTTCATCAAACTCTTTCATTTCTTTAAGAGCTTGCTTTCCTTCTTTTTCAGATTCATTACCTTCTGTTTTTACAGCTTTTGTCAAATCAGAACCTGCTCTTACATTATCAGATAACTTTTGTAATTCTGTAGGTTGTTCTTGTTCTTGTTGAGCAGCTTGAGCTTGACTGTCAGAAGCTCCTGTTGTAGCTGTATCTGATGAACCGGTTGTAGTTCCTGTTACAGTTGTATCTGTTGTACCGGTTGTCCCTGTTGTTGAATCTGTAGTTCCGCTAGCATCGGTAGTTGGAGTTGTGTTATCTGTTGTAGGATTTGTAGTTGCAGTATCTTTAGAGGTAGAAACAGCAACAGTACCGCCAGATTGGTTATTATCTGTTGCGGTATTTGAAGTTGTAACAGTTTCAGCACTTGAATCTGCATTTTCAGATACGTTAGAAGATTGTGAAGCTTCTTTACCTTCACCTTTTGATTCTGAAGATGCAGCCTTCATTGCATTTGTTCCATCAGTAACATCACCTGTAGTTACATCAATATTCATAATATTGGCAACATCAAAAATATCTTCTTTATTTGTTTTTGAATAACTTTGAGTTTCATAACCTGTTTGTTGAACTTCATCATTAAGTTTTGAAACAGCTTCAATAATTGCATTAGGTGAGAATAGTGACCATCTTAAGTTAAATACACTTGTTAAATCAACATTTCTTTCTTTATATTCAAATCTAAAATCAGGCAAAGAACTTGCAGATGTTGTACCTGTTGTACCGGTTGTACCCGTTGTACCGGTTGTTGTAGTTGTTGTTTGTGCAGAAAAAGCTCTTTCAAAACCTTGCCAAGTAGCTGTTGAATGAAGATCAAAAGATTGGAATGTAGATGAAACATCCAATGCCTTTTGACCGGCTGCAAAATCTTCATCAACCAATTTTGTTTTATCAACCAATTCTGTTGATATTTTTTTCATTGAAGATATATCTTTATTTAAAGTTTCTTCAAAGTTGTTATTTGCATCATTAAATACTTTACCCAATTCTTTTAATCTTGATTGTTCAGAATCAGTTAAAGTTTCGCCATTGTCAGCTTTTGATTTTAATTTTTTCCAATCTTGAGCTGCTTGTTGCATTTCTTGGAGAGAATTTAATTGTTTTTCTTCAGTTTCTTTTTGGATACGATTCAATTCAGTTTCAAGCGAATCCATATCTTCCATAGATTTTTTTACATCTTCATTTTTTTCCTTACAAGTTGCAAGAGCTTGTGTAGCATTCTTTTTGAATGCTAAATAAGGGTCTTCTGTTGAAGATGCAGCATTCCCTGATTGATCAGTATTTGTATTTTCCTCCGAAGTAGTAGCATCTGATACAGTATCCCCATTTGCTTTATTCATCATATCATATGCTTGTTTTAAAACATCTTCAGGAACATCTGTTCCGTTATCATGCATATTAATAATTTCTTCATATGTAAATTGAGCCCAAGTATCATCAGTAATCCCACTTCTCAACATCTTTGCATGTTCAGATGCTAATATACTCTGTTTATTAGCACTAATCATATTAATATTTTCTTCTACAGAACCTTTTACAAGTCCGGAATTAGTAACATGGTTGAAAAGAACAGTTTGTTCTTCCCCGTACTCATCAGTTACAGGAAAACCCAATGCATCTAGTGCAACTGTTCCATATTCTTTTTTAATCTCTAAAAGACTTAGAATTTTCAACTTTTATGCCTTTCCGTACTTTTAAATATATTTTTCCTTACTACGAATATCGACATTTAAATCTAGTTTCTTTAAGTATTTCGGGCAATTGTTAAGATAATGTAACAAAAAATCTACCCATGAAAATGGATAGATTTTTTATTGATATTAAATTTTTATTTTTAATTAAAGATGTTTTTCAATATTAGAAATAATAGTTGATTTTGGCATTAATCCAACAAGACGTTCAAGAGCTTTGCCTTCCTTAAATACCAAAATACTTGGGATTCCGCTGATTGAATAATCTTTTGCAGTTTTAACGTTTTCATCAACATTAACTTTTACAAATTTTACTTTGCCTTCAAATTCTCCTGAAATTTCATCTAAAACAGGACCGAGTTTTCTGCATGGTCCACACCATGTTGCCCAAAAATCGACTACAACAGGTTTATCTGAATTTAAAACTTCTTGTTCAAAGCTTGCATCAGTAATATCTATAGCGTTTGACATGTTATATCTCCTTTTTGTTAATTAACATGAGATAATTCTACCATAGAAAAAATTTTTGTGCTATTATCTTAGTTGAACACATCTAGGATATAAGAAATGGTAAGAAAAAAGATAATTGAAATCGTACTTGATACGGAAACAACGGGATTAGATTTTAAAAAAGAGAGAATGGTTGAATTTGCAGCAGTTCGTCTGGAAAATGGCAAAATTAAAGACGAATTCCAAACTTTAATCAACCCAGAACAACACATCAGAAAATCAAGTATTGCAATTCACGGAATTACTGAAGAAATGGTTAAAGACGCTCCAACTGAAGCTGAAGCGATGCCAAAAATACTTGAATTTATGGGAGATTACCCAATGGTAGCACACAATGCTATCTTTGATTATTCTTTTATCAATGAAGCCAGCATCAGAACAACAGGATGTGAAATTCAAAATCCGAGAATTGATTCTCAACAAATGTTTAAAGAAATTTATCCTGATTTAGATTCTCATGGACTTGACGCTCTAACTAAAAAATTCAAAGTTGAATTGACAAACCATCATAGAGCAATGGCAGATACTATGGGACTTGCGCTTGCATATCCAAAATTGAAAAAATTGTATTTGCAAAAATACGATTGGGAAAGTAAACAACTGGAAAATATTGATTATTTGTTTGAGAGATTTTTAAGAATTCAACAAACAGTAAACACTTTGCAATCGGAATTACAAGATTTGAAATCGGTATTTAAGCTATATTTTGAACAAGGCGGGAAACCTATTATTGCCCAATCAGGAGAAACTCTTGTTTATAACTCAAAACAATCATTCGGATATAATATAGATCAAATTAAAGATGTATTGGAAGAAGTAGGCGCTTTTCAAAAAGCTGTAAAAGTGAATACCGGATTTATTGACAGACTTGTTGGCGGCGGAAGATTAGACAAAGAAAAACGTGAACTTATTAAAGATGCAAGACAAGAATTGTCAGAAACACGAAATATTCAAATTATCAAATGTAAATAACACTGGAAATATAAATAGTAAAGGGAAAAAGAGGAAATGAACATTCTAAAAGGACTTGGGAACTTTTTTAAAGAGCCTCCGGCATTACCGGAAATTCAAGACAAAGAAAAAGTAAAATCAATGTATTCTCATTGGCGTTTGAGAATATTTTATGCTTGTTTTTTAGGTTATACAATATTTTATTTGTGTAAGAAAAACATTGCAGTAGCACTTCCTGGATTGAGTCATGAATTCGGATATACAAATACCGAATTAGGATTGTTGGGAAGTTCACTATATTTAACTTACGGTATAGGTAAATTTGTAAACGGCGTTTTGGCAGATGGATCTGACGTTAGAAAATTTTTACCATGCGCATTAATTATGACAGCAATTGCTAATATTTGTTTCGCATTTGCACCGTCAGCAGTTTCCGTATTGGGATTGTCACCTAAAATGTTTGCCGTTGTCCTTTTGTGGGTATTGGCATTTTTATGGGGTGTTAGCGGATGGTTTCAATCTGCTGGATTCCCGGCAATTGCAAAAAGTTTAACCTACTGGTATTCAAATTCAGAACGTGGAACAAAATGGTCATTATGGTCATGTTCTCACCAAACAGGAACATTTTTAAGTTTCATTATTGCCGGTCACATAGCTTCCCACTTTGGATGGCGTGCAGCTTTCTTAGTTCCGGGATGTCTTGCTTTAATCACAGCTTTGTGGTTATTTGACAGACTCCGTGACAGACCACAATCTTTGGGACTTCCGGATATTGAAGAATATAACGAAGAACCTGTTAAAACTTCTGCTCAAGATAAAAAATCCGAAGATGATATGACTTATGTTCAAATCTTCAAAAAATATATTTTATGCAACAAAACAATTTGGTTATTAGCAATCGCATATATCTTTGTTTACATTATCAGATTTGGTGCAGAAGACTGGATGATAATGTACTTGAGTAACGCAAAACATGATACCCTTGCTGATGCAACCAACAAAATAGCATCTTTACCGTTGGTCGGAATCATCGGAACAGTTTGCGCCGGATTTATTTCTGATAAATTGTTCAAAAGCAAACGTGCACCTGTAAATTTGCTTTATTTAGCAGGTGTTATCGTAAGTTTAATTTTATTAAAGTTAAACACAATAAGTATGCTTGACTTCGTAATTATAGGAATGCTCGGAGCTTTCACTTACGGACCTCAAATGATGATTGGCGGACTTTGTGCCGTAGAATCAAGCTCCAAGAAAGTTGCATCCGCTGCAACAGGATTTACAGGAACCTTCGGTTATATCGGAGCTATGTTATCTGCAACAGGTACAGGTATCATGGTTGATAAATTCGGTTGGAATGGTGCAGTTTATTTCTGGTTATGCTCAGCATGTATTTGTATCACAATTTGTACAATACTTTTCTTTGATGAATTGAAAAAGAAAAAAGCTGAAAACTAAATCAAATATATATAAAAAAGACCGGATAAATTATCCGGTCTTTTTTATGCATTTATAGGAAGTGTAAACCAAAAACTACTTCCGGAATTTAATCTGGATTTGAATGAAATTCCGCCACCATGTGCTTCAACAATTTTTTTGCATAAGGCAAGCCCAACTCCTGAACCTTGTTGCCTCTTTAATTGATTTGAACTTACTTGAGTAAAAAATCCGAAAATTTTGCCGCAATCTTTTTTACTGATACCATCTCCAGTATCTTTTATTTCAAAAACATATTCGTTATTTTCATTCAGATAAGTAACAATCGTAACTTTTCCATGATTTTTGTTAAATTTTATGGCATTTGATGTTAAGTTGTATATGAGTTGTTTAAATCTTTTTAAATCAGCATTTAATTCTATATCTGTTAGAGTATATGAAATTTCAACATCCTTCTCTTTTTTAAATTCTTCAAATCCCAAAATTATATCTTCAATAACTTCTTTCGGCCTAAAAGTCTGATAATTCAATTCCAAAGGTTTGGTCTGCGCTCTTGATAAATCCAAAATATCTTGTATTAAACTCAGTAAAAATCTTGAACTTTTTGAAATATTGTCAATATACTTGAAGTTTTTCATATCGACACACTTTGATTTTAGCATATCAGAAAATCCTATAATAGAATTTAAAGGCGTTTTAAATTCATGCGAAATTCCTGCCAAAAATTCTACTCTGTATTTTTCTTTTTGTGCATTTTCTTTATTCAAATAAATTATTTCCAATTTTGAACTTATATTTTCAGAAACAATTTGAACCGTATTAACATTTTTTTCATTAAAACTTTCGTCTTCACCTAACAATCCTAAATATCCCAATAAATTGTTACCATAAATAATGGGTTCCAAAATAATATCATTTTTTGAAGCCGAATTTATATAATCAAGGGCTTCTTCCTGTTCAAAATTATCTGTCAAAAGGTCAACCGTAACATTGCTGATTTCCTTAACTTTATTTTTAACAATTTGAGATTCTGTTTGGTAATCAAATTTTTTATATTCTATCTTATTGGTTTCAAAATTAAGGATACAAATCCACACGGCAACCGGTTTTATAAGTTTTAAAAGTCCTGAATTGGTTTCTTTTGCAATCTCTTTTACAGTATTTAATGTATTAAGTTTTTTCAATAATTTACAAAGAGTTTTTTCATTTAAATTATTCATTGTATAATTATAATATGAACAAAAAATTATATGTATTGTCCGGTTCGTCAGGTGTCGGGAAAGGCACTGTTTTAAAGGGTTTTCTGAGTAAAAACCCGAATTTTATGTTGTCGATATCCTGCACAACAAGAAAACCTCGTGAAGGTGAAATTGATGGCGTTAACTATTTTTTCTTGTCACAAGATGATTTTAAAAAATGCATTGATGAAAATAAATTCCTTGAATGGACTACTTTTGCAGGTAATTTTTACGGAACCAAGAAAAAATATATAAAACAATGCTTGGAAGAAGGTAAAGATATAATTTTAGAAATAGATACAGTTGGGGCGTTGAATGTTAAAAAACAAATGCCTGAAGCTGTATTAATTTTTATCGCGCCGCCATCATTTGAAGAACTTGAACAAAGACTTCGCGGTCGCCATACAGAAGATGAAGAAACTATTCAAAAACGCTTACACGAAGTAAGGAAAGAACTTGCACGCGGAGAAAAATTTGATTATAAAATAGTGAATGATGATTTGAATATAACTGTTTCGACTTTAGAAAACGTAATAAGAGGAGAAATGCAAGATGCTTAAAGATAAAAACATTTTAATCGGTATAACAGGCGGAATTGCAGCATACAAAATATGTGAACTCATAAGAATGTATAAAAGGGCTGAGGCAAATGTTAAGGTTGTTTGTACCCAAAATGCAATGAATTTTGTAACCAAAACAACTTTACAAAGCCTTTCACAAAATGATGTCGGCATTGAGCATTTTAATATTGATGATTTTAAGATAGAACATATTGCCTACACTGATTGGGCAGATATTATGGTTGTTGCACCGGCAAGTGCAAATACAATTTCAAAAATTGCAAACGGTATAGCAGACAATCTTTTAACTTCAACAGTTTGTGCGTTTAGAAAACCTATAATCATTGTTCCTGCAATGAATACAGGTATGTGGGAAAATCCGATTATTCAAGAAAATGTTGAAAAATTAAAAAAATTAAATTATACAATAATTGACCCTGAAACAGGATTTTTAGCATGCGGTGCTAATGGCAAAGGCAGACTTTGCGATAATGATTTGATATTTGACACAACTGACAAGATATTAAATCCTAAATTAAAAAAAAAATCTAAAATAATAATTACTGCAGGCGGAACAATTGAAGATATTGACCCTGTAAGATATATTTCAAATTATTCTTCAGGTAAAATGGGATTGGCTATTGCAGATTGCGCTTATAATCAAGGATTTGAGGTAGTTTTAATTACTACAAAAGAAGTTGAAAAACCTTACAAAACAATTCAGGTAAAATCAGCACTTGATATGCAACAAGCTATTGATAAAGAATTCAAGACAGCAAATTATATTGTGATGGCAGCTGCTGTTGCAGATTATAAGGTCAAAAACAAGTCAACCCAAAAACTTAAAAAAACATCAGCTGATGAAATAACATTAACTCTCACAAAAAATCCTGATATATTAAAAAACCTCTGTAATAAAAAAACGAAACAAACTATTGTGGGATTTTGTGCAGAATCTGAAAATTTAGAAAAAAATGCACTTCAAAAAATAAAGAATAAAGGTTGTGATTACTTGGTAGCAAATGACATTTCAAGGAATGATATCGGATTCAACTCCGATTATAATGAAGTTATGATTTTTTCTAAAAACGGTAATGTTAAAAAACTGCAAAAAGCTAAAAAAACAGAAATTGCAAAATCAATTTTGGATACAATTCTGAAATAAAATTATGGATAAATATAAAATTATAAAATTAATAGAAGATTTTGCCCCACTTGAATTGCAAGAAAAGTGGGATTGCTCGGGTTGGATTGTTGAAACACCATCTAAAAAAGTGGCTAAAATTATGCTTGCCCTTACGGTTACAAAAGCTGTAGTTGAACAGGCAAAAAACAACCATTGCGATATGATAATTTCCCATCATCCTTTATTTGAAGTTCCAATAGAATTTAAAAATATTGATATTTATTGCGCACATACAAATATGGATAAAACTAATGGGGGAACAACGGATACTCTTATAGAAAATCTTTTCGGAAAAATCGAAACGCAAAAAGATGAATTTTTACGTATAGTTGAAACTAATATTTCACTTTCTGAATTTGTCAAGAAATTAAAACAAATTTCACCTAATCTAAGATATACAAACAATAATAAAACACAAAATTTTAATAAAATAGGATTTTGTGCAGGCAGTGGCTCAGAATTTATACAACAAGCTGAAGATTTAGGTTGTAATGCTTTTGTGACCGGAGATATGAAGTTCCATACAGCAATTGATAGTAACATAACTGTTTTTGATATAGGACACTTTGAAAGCGAAATTTTGATACCAAAAATATTTGAAAATTTACTCAAAGACAATATAAATATCTTGTATGCAAAAGAATGTAGTCCTTTTCTTTATGCTTAATTATTGACAATAAAAATTGAACGAGTACAATAATAAATGTACCAATAATGGGATGTAGCCAAGTGGTAAGGCAGCGGTTTTTGGTACCGCCATTTCGGAGGTTCGAGTCCTTCCATCCCAGATTTTTAAAAAAGACGACATTATGTCGTCTTTTTTATTGCATCATCCGAAAATAAAGAGTAAGATAAATCTGAGGAGATACAAATTATGCAAAATACAAAAATAGATATAGCCGATTTATTCAGCAATAAAGATAATACTTGTCCAATTAATATAAAAGTTTTCGGAATTGGTGGTGGCGGGGGAAACGCAACCCAAAAAATCAGTAATATTAATGGAGTTGAAACATTTTTTATAAATACAGACCTTCAAGCACTAAATTCATACCAAAATAAAATTCAAATAGGTAAAACACTGACATCAGGACTTGGCGCTGGCGGAGATATGACAGTAGGAGAACGCGCTGCCGAAGAGAATTTGGAAGATATAAAATCAACACTTCAAGGAACAGATTTGCTTTTTCTTTCAGCAGGGATGGGTGGCGGAACCGGAACAGGAGCTATATCTGTAATTGCTCAAACTGCAAAAGATATGGGTATTCTTACTGTTGCAGTTGTTACAGAACCTTTCAAATTTGAAGGTACAAAACGTTTTAATCAAGCCCAAGTTGGCATTAAACAACTTGAAAAATCAGTAGATTCTTTAATTGTAATTTCAAATGAAGAATTATTAGATCTTGTTCCTCGTCAAGTTTCTTTAGGAGAATCTTTCCATCTAGTAGATGAAGTATTGAGGAAAAGCATTCAAGGAATCAGCGATATTATAACGACTCCGGGAGTTATAAATATTGATTTTTCAGATATCAAAAATGTTTTAAAAGATTCTGGCAGAAGTTTAATTGGAATCGGCATCGCGCAAGGTGAAGACAGAGCAAAACAAGCCTGCGAACTTGCTATAACCTCAAAATTGCTAAAATCTTCTTACCAAGATGCAAAAGGTATCATTGTAAATGTGGCAGGGAATGACGTTACACTTCTTGAAATTTCTGATATTATGGAAATCATTAATAAATCGGTCAATGAAGATGCAACAATTATTATAGGTTCTTCTGTTGACAAAACTTTGGATAGACAAATTTCTGTAACAATTATTGCAACAGGACTAAATTCAAGTGAAAACAATTCACAAAATAATATTTCAACATCTGACAATCTAAATATTGAAGACCTTTTTAAAATAAATAATTAGGTTTTAATTAAAGATTTGAAATTTATTTAAAAAGAATACATTATCTGTTAAGTGGACGTCTATATCTGTCGAGTCTTTTTTCTTCCTTCATTTTTTTAACTTGACTCAACGCGAATTTCGCACGTAAACCATCGAAAATAGAAACGAGTTTACTTACTGCATCAGCTCGTTGTTCATTAAACATTTTTTCAGAAGATGCAATAACTTTATCATCTTTTATCAAATTAAAAGTATCAGGGGAAGAAATATCAGCAGCTTTTTGGCGTTCCATTGTCAAAAATGGTAATTTACTTGTACGACTCTTAAAGAGAGTTTTTAACGCATCTGAATCAACCCCTTGTAGATTTGCGGTAAAAGAAATATTACTCATATTTTATATCCTTTCATATATTATACTCTTTTATATGAACGCTGAACAAAAAATTTTTTGCTAAGAAAATACAACTATACAAAATATTGCCCATTTAGAAATTTGAGTTAGAATAAGAAATAAGGAGGGGTGTCCGAGCGGTTGAAGGTGCAAACCTCGAAAGTTTGTGTGGGGGAAACTCCACCGTGGGTTCGAATCCCACCCTCTCCGATTTTAAAATGACGTAAGTCACAAAAAATACTCAAGAAGTTGGGGTTTATTCCGGACATTTGAAGTCTTTTCCGACTGCCTGTGTTTTAGTTTTTGTGCTCGATTGAGGCTGATTTTAGCGAATTGACTGTATTTACCGGAATTACCGGTTATTTACCAGAAAAGTGCATGTTTTTTCCATGGATATTCCAACTAAGTAGCCTGAAGTCTCGAACCAGTCTATATTTGAGGCACTGGGCAAAAACCGGTAATTTTTCTGCAAGTTGAATCGGTCGGAAGCAACTCGGAAGTTAGTCGGAAGTTCAAACACAGTCGCAATCGTTCCAAATATAATATTTTCCAAAACAAAAAATAGGGAAATTCAGCTCGCAAAAAGTGCTCTTTCAGTCAACTATTTGAAAAAAAATTATAAATTAAGCAATGAATAAATCTCATCTCTTAACTGTTCAAAATCTTTTCCATACTTCCAAATATGTTCTGCGACATGATAGGTTAGAAGCTTTTTCATGTTCGAGTGGTTTATGCTGCGGCGGAGGCGAGAGTACAAAACTTTTATTTTTAATTTTTCCTCTTTTGTATGCTCTTTCAAATCTTTTGCTTTAAATTTTTTCCCCGTCACAAAAAGTTTGTCATCATAAAAATAAAAATAAACAGGAATCTCATAAAAAGTTCTGACCTTTGGAGCTTTAAGATTTTTTGCAAAATATTCTTTTAATTCCTGCAATTGCTTTTCATAAATTATTTCTCTAAAATACATATTAAATTTTTGAAGTGGCCCATCGCTTATTCCAATCAAGAATGCACCTTTATCTGTAGCAACTCCCGCACAAAAGCATTTGATAATCATATCGATTTCTTCTTTTGTATGAAATTGAAAAAATAATGGCAGGTCAGATTTTTTAGACTCTTTTTTAATATAAAAATAAAATCCGCTTTGGAATTGTAATGATTTTTCTTTTATTAAATTATCTAAAATTTCTTGCATGTTATCAATATTTAAAATCGGTTCAATATCTTCAAGGGTGAACTTGTCCAACCGTTTAGCCAGTTTTAAAATTTTATTACGCATTAATTATTCCTTGTAAAATATTTTCATCAATTAGTTCCAAATCGTTCATTTTTGCAATATTTTCAACCTTATTAATCAATTTAACTAGCTGTCGGAATTGATTAAATTTTGAAGTGATAATTTCTAAGGCTTCTTCTGTAAAATTTACCTCAGATAATTCTTGTACGATTTTTCCCACATCATTTTTGTCAAAAGTTTTAAATTTTAAAACGTAAAGCAGTCTGTCATAAATATGTTTATGCCGTTTTAATTTTTGCTCCGCTAAATTCATTCCGACTAAGATTATCGGTATTCCTATTTTGTCATGCAGATCGCGAACAACTTCAATTGCGGAGGAATTATTCAGCAAAAAATCAATTTCATCAATTACAATAATTCGTGGATTAAATTTTAGTTTTTCTTCAATCTGTTTAAAAAGCTGTGAAGATTGGTAATAAGGTATTTCATCAAGTTCTTCCACAATTTCCGATAAAAGCCATCGCCCTGACATTTTATGGTTACAACGAACATAAATTGCGTCGTTATTTGTAACCCACCACAAAATTGTTTGTGATTTGCCCAGTCCAAAATCGCCATAAACTAAAGCCATTTTAGGTAAATTCGGCGGAGCATTTTTCAAAGTATCTGTTAATTCAATAAACTTTTTTACGTTTTTTGTAATTATAAATTTCTTATTCATAAATCGATTTATACTCCTCACTTTCTTTGTATTTTTTGAGCCAAGTTCTATCGTTTTGGTTTGTACAGCCTTTTTGCATTAAGTATTCATATTTTTCAAAGTTGGTTTTGAATATACTTGTTGGGTTTAAGGGCAGAGGAGGCGGAAGCGAACATTCCGCCTCCTCTGAAGCCGTAAGTTCAATATTTATTTGTTCCTCAATAAATCTAATATCTTCAGTAGGCAAGAATTTTTTAATTGCTTTCAGTGTTTTATTTTTAAGCTTTTTCTGTTTTTGAATTTTTTGCTTAAATTCTTCAATATCTTTCGCTTCGCCGAGATGATATGCCATAGGGTGAGTGCTTTCAACTCTTTTTGCAGTGCAGATAAATTGATTTTTTATAGAATACACTCTGATTGAAGCCAAATCAAAAAGACTGTGTTTTATCATCACTTTAGTTTTTAAGCCGTATAATTTCTCGGACCAATAAAAAGTGTTTAAAAACCTGATGCCGTTCCTATAAACCGTTTTAATCTCCTGTGACATCATCAAGTAATCCAGTTTTGAGATATCAATTTTGATTTTTTCTCTTGTTGCGAAAATTTCTTTGATATTTTTGCTGTTATCGTTGGGGCAAATTTGTGAATGTTTAAACTCAAGCCAATTATCAATAAGCTTTTTCACTTCATCAATGGTCGGAATGTAATTTGGCTTGAAATATTGTGAATGGAATTTTTCGTTCCGCTTAAAGTGTGCAGGTTTATTTTCAATGTTAGAGCCTGAATATGTCGGTAACAATTTTTCAAAACTTTCCTGAAATTCAAGGAAAAATCTTTCAATAACTTTTGCTCTGGCGTTATATGGTTTTGCGAAAACTGTTTTTATTCCAAGTTTTGCGTACAAACCTTCAAATCCGCTTTCCTGGAAATCTGTCTGTGTGAAATATTTCGCCTTAAACGCTCTGCCGTTATCTTGATAAACAATTTTTGGAATATTTTGCAAGTTGATTATCGAATTTCTGAGGGCGGATGCTATACTTTGCGTGTTTTCTTCAAGCATAATCTCATATCCGCAAAGATAACTTGACCTCCAATCTAAAAATCCTATTAGGCTTGCCCTGCAAGGTTTCCCTGTGAATGGGTTTTGAACCAGAAATGCCAATTTATGCCCATCGGCGACTAAAACATCTCCGACATTTAATTTTGAAATATCACGCTTGATAAAAGGTTCAACATTGTCTTTCAAGGTTTTTTCACCGTCTCTGGCAAGTGTCCAAATATCAAAATGATTATCCCTGAACCAATTTGCATACCGCCTGAATGTTATATCAGAAATATTTACCTGTTCTGTTTTTGCTAAAATATGTTTTGTTATAGAAATTGCCTTACCGACTGAAAATTTATTAGGATGCAAAAGAATTTTCAGGAAAACCTGCTTTTCAAAGTCTGTTAAGGTTGTTCTAAATTCTGTTGAGTAATTGTAATTTGGTAAAAGCAGATGGTAATCGGTTGTGTTTCCAAGCTTTCGCTTCCAACGCTCTAAGGTTCCTATTGAAATCGTTCCGAGCTTTGAAAAAATATTTTGGTACAACAATCCTGTGTTGTAAGTATCCAAAAACTCTTTGTCGGCTTTTGTTCTGAATCTTTGTTCTGTTCTGAACTTTTGCCATTCGCGAATTAAATCTAATCTCGCAAGTGCAATTTCATTTGCTTTGTTGGGAAGATTTTGTGCAGGGTGCAATGGAATCAAAGCAGTGCAGGTTGAATTTAATTCAGTAGTTTTATTTAAATATTTTTCCTGTAATTCTGGCTCAATACTCGATAAAAGGATATCAAAACTTTTTCCGCCTTTAACTTTTATTTCTTGAATTTGATATTTTGATTTAGCAAGGCGAATCGCACGGGTGCTGACACCTTTTAAATCCGCTAATTCTTTGATTGTTATGTATTTATCGTCCATACTTCCATCTATCACTCTTCCGACTTTAAAATAGAACCGTTTCCGAGTTAAACGAATCATTTTGACATAATTTGGGGTGAAAGTAGACTTGCAAAACTCGAAAACAGAGTTAAGATGTATGTTGCGAAGGAGAAATTATGAAAAGAGAAATACGTGAGAAATTAGAATTGATCGAGCAAAAAATGCTAAAAAGCCCCAACAAAGATGGAAGCCGTTTTTTATATAGACGGGAGCGGATGATAAGATATAAACTAATTTTTCGTGGAATTACGCAAAAACGACTGGCAAAAGAACTAAACTTAACCGAAAGCTACATCACCCGTCTGATAAACGGCGAACGCTATAGTCAAGATTTTGAAATATTTTTGGAGAAAAACCTTGAAATCCATTATGGGTTTATTTAATAATAGATATGTCAGGAGACACGGATTCAATCTATTACGAAATTCGTAAAGAAGTAAAAAACATTACGCCAATAGCCCATTTGGTGTGGAAAAGTCTACAATTTATTTAAACCCTTTTTAAACGGCTTTTAAACATCATTTAAAAGCCGTTTAAAAAATTATGTCCAAATGATAAGAAATAACTACAGTTTCCGACTTTCGGCTTGAAGTTTGAGAAAAGAGAGTTACATTGTGAATGTAGATAAACAAAAAAGGAGCTAAAAGCGATGACGGACAAAGATTACACCATGTACGGAACAAAAATTTTTAACCATAATAAACAAGAAATTGGGTTATTAATATCAACTTGGGTTAACGTTTTCGCTGACGGCAAAGTGGACTTCGCGACCTGCGTTGATCCCCAAGGTGAAAAATACAATACAGAGATGGATAACATAACTCCGGTTGAGAATAAATAAATTTTTTGCTCCAATTTGCCCCAATCCTAAATACTCATGAATACAGAACTTAAGGAGAACGCCATGTCAAAAAAAATTAAAGAAATTATTATTGAGAAAATCACTTATAAAGGGTCGCAATCCATAAATTTTAGAGAAATTTATAAATTGGATGAAAAACGAATAAAACTAGAAATCAAATCGGATTCATACGACCAACAATGTTATGCTAGAGCATATCTTTTGAAAGATGAAAAATGGGAACCGATTTACTCAATACCTTATTCAGAAATGAACACTTCAAAAGGACTCTGCTACCATGTTACTTATAGAAGTAACGCAAGTGCAGCTGAAGCTGAATTTAAATCCGACATCGAAAGATTGAAAAAATATGTTGAGAAAATTTTGTTTTAAAAGCTTACCGTTTAAGGATGTAGGGTAATCGCAATTATGTGATTACCTTTTTGTCAGGTCCATAGTGCCAAATAGTCGAATGTGGGGCGTTTGAAAATTTTGTTCTGTCATAATTCTCCTTTCTGAAATTATTACTTCTTGTTTTTAATTACAATTTCCGATAGAACCTTCAGCACAAACTTTGCCATCTATCCATGTTGCCTTTTCTAAGTCTGCATGGGTAAAATTTGCACCTTTAATATTAGCACCACGTAAGTTGGCAGTTCCTAAATCTGCATAAGAAAAATTCACATTTGTTAAATTTGCATTTTTAAAATTACAATTTTCAAGTTCTGCTCTTGTAAAATCAGCACCAGTAAGATTTGTGCCTTCAAAGTTAGAATTATCTAAATCTGTATGTATAAATTTTGCACCTGATAAATCCATACCTTTAAAACTAGAATTTTCAGCTTCTTTTCTTGAAAAATCTTTATTACCTGCTTGCTGTGCATAAGCAAATAGACAGCTACATAAAAAAACAGCTACAAAAAACACTGTAAACTTTTTGACCATAACTTACTCCTTTTTATTAATAATTTTAAGTCGTTGTTATTGTAGCACGCATTTTGTAAACTAAACTTACCTTTTTGGGCTATAAATATTTCGACTAATTTATTTCTTTGCTTGTCTCATTGTCTAGAATTTTTAGCAAATCATTTTTGCATTTTCCGCAACCGCCACCTGCCTTAGTATAGTTTGTTATTTCTTCGATAGTTTTTAGATTATTTTTTCTAATAACATCGACTATTAAATCTTCTTTAACATCAAAACATTGGCAAACAGTTTTATTCTCATTTTCGGTATTTTCATTTTTATATTCTCGGATTGCATATTCTAAAACTTCTTTGCACATTACACTACAATGAATTTTAGCTTCGGGAAGTCCGTCCAGTGCATCGACAATATCTTGATTTGTTATTTTCGCCAATTCATCAACGTGTTTGCCTATTACAATTTCTGTAAGAATGCTTGCTACTGCTACAGCCGAACCGCAGCCAAAAGCCAAAAATTTTGCAGCAGTAACAATATCTTGTTCATCAAATTTTAAAAACAATGTAATCGCATCACCACATGCAAGACTGCCTGCATAACCAACAGCGTTTGCGTCTTCCATATAAAAGGCTTTTACAGAGATTGTAAAAACAGAAAAATTGGGAATAGTCGCTTAAAAAATACATTAATACAATTAAATCAATTAATTAGATATTTCCAACAGCGTGGAATTATTACTACTAAATGTGTATTCCAAATTCGGCGACTGACTGCGAAAAATGAATTTAGCGAAAACAGATTAATATTTAAGGGAAATTTATGAGCAAAAAACGACATTACAATGAAGCCGAACGGCTTTTTATTTATGATGGTTTGTCAGCAGACGAAATTGCGAGAAATTTTGAAATTTCTCGCAGGACAATTTTTTATTGGAAAAAAGATTATAATTGGAATAAAAAACGGTCAGATTATTTGTTCAACAACACAAGATTGAGTTTTGAAATCAATGATTTTACAAGAAAGTTGATGGATAAAATTATGGCTGATATTGATAATAATAAACAGGTTAGCCAATCAGAAATTTACACAGTTTTAAATTTAATCAAACGCATGCCGGAAATTAAAAATTATGAAAACGAAATTATAAAAGCTAAAAAAGAAGAAAAGCCAAAAGAACTTACACCAAAATTTATAAAACAAATTCAAAAAGATATTTTAGGTGTTGAACTATAATTCTATCTGCTAGTAAATTAATCCTCTTTTACTCCATAATTTATAAAAAACAAATTTAAAATATCTGCATTTTGTTTTAAATTTTCAATAATCGGTGAGATAGTGTAAAATGCTTCCAATTCTTGCTGATTAATACAAAAATAATTTAATACAATCAATGTATTATAGATTTTTTCAACTAATTTTTCTAAATTTTTGAATTCCTTTTCGGTTAAATTATAAGTTTTAATTTCTTCCATATTTGTCTCCTTCTATTAAGTCAACAAACACTTTACTATGAAAGAATTACAATAAATCTCAGATAAGAGAAAAAATGAAACAAAAGAACATAATTAAATTGCGAAAATATCTTTAAAAATAAAGTAATTATATGATTTAAGATGCATTAATAAATGATAAACTTTATAAAAAATAAAGGAGACAAAATGAAAAAATTTAGTTTATTATTAATTTTTATTTTTACATGCCATTTTATATTTTTAAATTATACAAATATTGCTAATGCAACAGATCGAATATCTACTAATAGTTTGAATGATAATAACTATGCTAAAGTTTGTAAAAATTCTTATGGATTTTACTATACATATGATCCGTACCTATATAATTCTTGGACCGGAAAATTAACACCAAGAATTTTTATTATTAAAGTGGTACCTCAATCGCCAGCTGCTAATGCAGGTTTAGTTGTTGGAGATGAAATTATAAAAATAAACGATGTAAAAGTAAATAACTTAACAGCAAATGCAGTCTTTAACATTTTACAAAACAATACTACAACTACTTTTGACATTGAAAGTAATGATATTAAAAAAATTTTGGTAATGACAAAAACAGATGTTTGTCTTGCTGAATATAATGATAATATAGATGAATTATTTGATAAATCTTGGTATCAAATTAGTAATTTTAATATTGATGCTGCTATAGAATATTTGCGTAATTGTACATTAATAGAAAATAAACTAAGTAAAAAATTTATTAACAGTGAGTTATCTGGTATAGATAATCAAATTAGGTATTGGATGCCTAAAAAAAATCAATTTAAGATAGGATATGATTTATGTAAAAATAATAGTAAATCATCAGAAGAAACATATGCCTGCATACAAGAGCTAGTAAATAGAACTATTGCACAGGTTATGAATGACAAATCTGTTGAACAACAACAAGCTCTTTTACTTCAACAACAACAATTGCAACAAAATCAAATTAATGCTATAAATAATTATTCTTATGCGTTACAAAACCAACATCTTCAAGTTGATCAAAATGTGAATTATAGTGGAACAGTTAATGCCAATATATACCATAGTGGAACGATTAATACAAATAGTAATAGTAATATAAATGCTCATATTTGGAATTATTAATTATTTAACTTAATAACTTTTATAGTATAATCAACTTTTTTATAAGTACCAGCAGTAGGTTTACCAAATGATTACATTGCATTTATAGATTTAAAATAAAGGATAAATTAAATGAGAATAGCAAGAAAAAAAATTTTAGTAGCGACATTAATATTAATATCAGCAATTTATATTGGAACTTGTCCTACTAGTGCCACAGAATACAAAAATAACAACTTGAGCAAAATTACGAAGCCAAAGGAAGTAGTTAAAACCAGTACACAAGAGTATTATATTTTATTAGCTATTAACCAAATAAATGCCGGACAATATAAAGAAGCTATAGCTTCTGCAAACCAAGCAATAAAACTAAATCCTAAAAACAATGGAGGATATTATGCCAGAGGACTTGCAAAATTCAAGATGCAAGATTTTAAAGGTGCTTTAGCTGATTATGATAAATCGATTTTATTAGATCCAAAAGATCCGACAGTATATTTGAATAGAAGTGGCGTAAAAATTCAAAATAAAGATTATAAAGGTGCTATCAGCGATTTGAATAAAGCTATTGAATTATCCCCGCAACCTGATGCAGAAATTTATATAGCAAGAGCAACTCTTAAATATACATTAAAAGATTATAATGGAGCACTAGCTGATTACAACAAGATAACAAAATTAGTTCCGGATGTAGAGGAAAATTATCTTTTTAAAGCTCAAATTGAAAACGAAATTAAAGATTATAATAATGCACTGAAAGATCTTGATAAAGCTATTGAATTAAATTCACAAGATTATTCTGCATATAATATGAGAAGTGGAGCAAAGATTCTTCTTAATGATTATAAAGGAGCATTAGATGATTTGAATAAATCTATAACAATTAATCCTAATCAAGAAGCTAATGTTTATATAACAAGAGGTTCTATTCAATTGGAATTAAATAACAATAAAGCAGCACTTGATAATTTTAATAAAGTAATTAAAACACAACCTGACTACATAGATGCTTATAGAGGAAGAGTTTCTGCTGAATACAATTTGCAAGAATATAAAAAAGCTATTTCTGATTATAGCAAAATCATTGAACTTGTACCAAATGATATAAATGCCTATAGTTGTAGAGGCATTTCATATATGTTTATAAAAAAATACAAAAATTCAATTGATGATTTTACTAAAGTAATGGCAATAGAACCAAATAATAAAAATATATATTATTTGAGGGGCAGTGCATATTTTTATTCTAAAAATTATAAATCAGCGGTTGCAGATTTTGAAAAACATCTAATTTTAAATCCGACTGATGGAGATATTTACGGTCAATTAGGTGCAGCGAAAGGTCTTTTAAAAGATTACAAAGGTTCACTGGAAGCTTTTAATAAAGCAATTGAATTAAATCCTAATGATGTTAAAGGCTATATTTCAAGAGGATTTATTAAAGAACAATCAGAAGATTATAAAGGTGCCTTAGAAGATTATAGTAAAGCATTGACTATTGAACCAAATAATAAATCAGCAAAAGATAGTGTAAAATCTATGCAAAAGAAATTGACCCAAAAATAGGAGATACTTTTATGGAAAAAGAAGTAAACCCAATTGAAAATGTAAAATTATTATTGGTAATTTGTGAAGTAATTATTACATGCACAGGTTTAATTTGGCTTTCTTTATCACAAACTCATGATTTTAGTCATTTCATTCAATATGTTTTCGGATTAATTATTACATTACCAATTATAATATACCTTGCACGAATATTCTTTGGAATTTTATACATTGGATTTGGATTGATTTTAATGATAATTTATAAAATTGTTGAATTTAATATTCCATCTATTGTTAAAAAATTTCTATTATTGTTTTCCTTAATTTTAAATGCATTATTTTTAATTTGTTGGGGATTATTAATATTATATACAGCCCTATCAAATAGTGGAACATCTTATTATCCTGTAATATTGCTTTCATATGGTGCTGCCGCATTTCCTTGTATGTGGTACTGTCAAATGCAAGATAAAGATGATAATATAAACTATGATGAAACAGATAAACCTTCGGGAAGGTATCAACTCACTTTTTATTGGAGATGGGCATATCTTATAGCACTTATTGCTGGATTATTATTACATATAAGCTTGTATACATTTATTATTATTTTAATTGCAACTATGTCAATTCCTGTCGTTATTTTGTATTCAGAACAAAGTATATTAATTAATGGAGATAATATATAATGAATTATTCAAAAGAACTTTATCTTAAATATTTGGACATGTTGCAATTAAAAGGTTACACTACACTTGAAGATATAAATAAACAATATAAAAATCTTGTAAAATTATGTCATCCAGACCAATATTCTCAAAACAAGGGATTATATAAAGTCGCTGAGGAAGCTTTAAAAAGGTATAACATTGCACATGAATACTTAATTAATTATTATAATAATTATAATTCAGAAAATTTTAATAGTGCTAAAACAAAAGTTTCTTCTAAAATTGGTAATGATAACGTTGAAAATGCTATTTTTGCAACGTTAGTTTGTATTGCTATTATTGCAAAAATATTAAGTCCTATAATTGGTCCACATACGTTTTTGTCAAGAACTATTGATAAGCCCAAAATACAAACAATGGCAAAAGTCCCTGCAAAAGCTTCTGTACCTCAAAAAGATTTATCGTATTTAAATAAATTATATGCAAGTGTAGTAGATAGCTATAAAAACAAAGATTATAAAGGAACTATTAACTTATGTACAAAAATAATTAATGATAAAAATACAAATTCTGAAACAAAAGCATATATATATAACTTACGTGGCTTAAGTTATAGTGAATTAAAACAATCGAAAAATTCAATTTTAAATTATGATTCAGCTATATCCTTACATAAAGTTGCCGAATTTTATTACAACAGAGGTTCCGAATATGGGAAAATAAATAAATTTAATAATTGTGTAAATGACTCTACAATAGCTATTTCAATGAAACAAAATAAAGCATATTTTTATTTATTAAGAGCTAATTGTTATGCTGCTACTAAAAATTATAATTTGATGATTCCAGACTTGTTAAAAGCTCAAGGCTTATATAAACAACAAGGTAATATTAAAAAATATAAAAATATATCTGAAACAATAAATAAATTAAAAGAATTACAACAATATGACTAAATAAAAATTAATATAAGTTATTGTTGTTTTACAATTTATACTTTGTAAGAAATTAATATAAAGAAATTTTAATATTTATTTTGTAAATCTGTCTATGCAGTTAAATAAATTCAATGGTTGCCACATACATTTGGACAATTCCATCCACCACCAGGTCCACTATAGCAAGGCCCACCTGGTCCAGTATAACAAGGACCACCAGGTCCATCATAGGCATTTCCACCAGGTCCGGCATAAGCATTCCCTCCTGGTCCCGCATACATATTACCCCCAGGTCCAGCATAAGCATTCCCTCCTGGTCCTGCATACATATTTCCCCCAGGACCTGCATAACAAGGTCCACCAGGTCCATCATAAGCTGCACCTCCAGGTCCGGAATATGCCGGCCCACCCGGCCCCGCATAACAAGGTCCTCCAGGTCCAGCGTATCCTTGGCAGTTGCAAGGATTATATCCAAAAGAAGGATTCCCTAATATTATTAACATAGCTATTACTACATATTTTTTCATTTTACAAATCCTTATGATAACATGACATAATACTGAGATTTTAATTAATTTTTATATAAATAAAATCATACATATACCTTATTTTGCAAAAGAATAATCTAAAATTATTATTGTTTTTATAAAAATAGTAACATTATACTTTTGAGTGATGTAGAATTTTCTAAAATAGTTTATAATGGTAAAAGTTACTAAAATATTGTGTTGAGTTACTTTAGTTTTAACCTAATGGAGGAATGTATGAAATTTAAAATATTAATAATTTTAACTATGTTATTTTTCTTTACAGGTATAGCAAATGCTGATTATGTAAATGGCTATATGCGTAGAGATGGAACGTACGTTCAGGGATATAACCGTTCTACTCCTAATGAAACACGTTTGGATAATTATTCAACAAGAGGAAATTATAATCCATATACAGGAAAAGAGGGAACAGTAAACCCTTACAATCAATATGGTACAGCTTATAACAAAAGTTATGAAAATAAGCTATATTCAAATAATTATAGAAATAATTTTTAATTAGCAAATAATAAACTATATTTTTGTCCGAATTTGGCACAGGTATAGTTTATTATTATAATGCAATCGGGATATAAGGAGTTTATGTATATGAATTTTTGGTGGATTTTAGCTATTTGCAGTGTTATTTATACGTTTTGTACCTGTAACGAAGGTAAATCTTATAAATATTATAACAAAGGTTCAAATAAATATAACAAGGGTGATTTCGAGGGCGCCTTAAAAGATTTTAACAAGGCAATAGAACTTTATTATGAATATCCAGAAGTATTTATCAATAGAGCTTTGACTAAATATGAATTGAAAGATTATGACGGGGCATTACTTGATTCATATAATGCACTTGAATATAAACCTAAAGGAAAACTCCTTTTAATCATATACAATAATTTTGGCTTAATTTATAACAAATTGAAGGATTACACAAAAGCACTTGAAAACTTTAACAAATCTATTGAAATAAATCCGAAATATACAAACGCTTATATAAACAGGGCTAATACAAAATATTATTTAGAAGATTATGACGGAGTAGTTCTTGATTGTAATATTAGTTTGAACCTAAAGCCAAACAATGAAGAAAAATCTTGTACATACTTAAATCTCGGTAATGCTTACTACTTTTTAAAAGATTTTGATAAGGCAATATTTAGCTACGAAAAAGCTTTAGAATATGATTCAAAAAACACTGATATATATTTTAACTTAGGACTGATTGAATATTGTGCAAAAAATTATGAAGCTGCTATTAAAAATTTTCAAAAAACTATTGAACTTGAACCTAAAAATATTGAAGCATACAGGTACAGTGCACTTTCAAAATATCATTTGAACGATGACAAAAGTGCTATTCAAGACCTTGATTTAGTTTTAAGACTTGATGACAAAGATGAAATGGCTTTGATTGCAACATATTTTCAAAGTTACAAATCTTATGATGCGAAAACAAACGCCGATACACTTGAGAAAATTGAATTGAAAAACCCTGAAGCAGCAATTCAAATAAAAAAACTGCTTAAAGAAATGGGAGAATAAATGTTTTCGCAAATTTTGTATCGGAAAAACTTGAAAACACTTGAACTGGGTGATAATTGTACTTTAGCTGAAATTAAAGAACATTATCGTCATCTGGTAAAACTTTGTCATCCGGATAAATATTTTAGTGATAAGGACTTATTTCAAGTGGCACAAAACACCTTAAAAAAGTGTAATGTAGCTTATGAATACTTGATTCAATATTATCAGATGTACGTTCCGCCCAAAAGTAAACAAACTTATAACGATATTGAATACGAAACAGATATTGAACTTGAAAAAAAGTATAAAACAGAAAATAAAGATAACACAAAGTATTATGTCATTTTGAATTTTTCAAAACAGTTTACTATCGTTATATACCTCTATATTGCAACAGTAATAATATTTCTTTTCAAAATTATTTTAATTATAAATTAATGAAAAATACCTTATTTTGCAATATAAATATGCTAAATTGAGTGTAACATTAAAATGTAAAAAACCAGTGCGATTAATATTAATGACAAGGGCATAACTATAATTCGTAATATGATTTCTAATATGACTTTATTATTATTTGTGGCATCTTTTGTATGAATTTGTGTTTTATAATAATTTTTTAAATCCGCAACTATATCAGGATGTTTCCTTCCAACTATCTTTAATGTAAAATTAGGTAATTGATTTTGTACATCAAATAATTTATAAAGACAATTTTGCGGATTCAATCCTATTGCCTTATCAGAAGCGCCATCGTAACGTACAATAACTGATTCTTTACCTTCATTTCCTCTGAAATTTATTGAATATTTAACATATTTAGAAATATATACAGCAACCTTTACTTCTTTAATATCGGCTAAATAGAGTTCTTTTACTCTCGAAATTCTAAATCCGGACCTATAAACTATTTTTATAGAACTATCATAAATATTGATTTCTGAAACATATTCGGTTTTATCAAAAATTGAAATTATGAACACAAAAATGCCCGGGACAGATATTATCATAGCTCCAACAAAAAATCTTAAAATACTATTTTTTAGTTCTACATCTGAAATTGTTCCGCTGAAAGCTAAATATCCTGCAACTATTAAAATTGACATTAAAACTAATACTACACAAAATGCTTTTATCGGTGTTTTTTGGTAAATCTTTAATTTTGTCACAAATTACCTCATTTTATTTTCATTTTACCAATTTTAATTTTATATTGCAATCTTATAAATATTTTTATATTTAAGTTTCATTAAATTTAATAAAAAATTATAGCAATAATTTTTTATCATTGTTTTTGTAAAGAAAAGTAGAAAATAATATAGTAAAAAAGTAAGGTTAACAATGGTAGCAAATTTAAATGGAATATTATCAAAAGTAACGTCAAATGGCGCTTCACTTTTACGCAAAGATTTAGGAATCAAAATATCTAAAAATTTAAAATTAGGAATCAGTATCCCTGAAAGTGCTCAAACTCTTGATACAGTAAGAGTTGGCAGAAATTTTAATCCTAAAGATTTTTATACGGATATACTTACATTCAGAAATTCTGATGGAAATATAGTAAAAAGATACATAAAAAAAGTAGATAAAACAAATATTGTAGAAACAACTAAAGGTTATGAAGAACTCTATCCTGATACAATGGATTTGACGGAAGATGGTTCAAAATATTTAGATATATATGCTAAAAAAATAAGATCTCATGTTAGAGAAAATGGGAAATTAAGCTTTATTACGGAAGATTTTTTTTCTCATACAGGTGAAACTAAACCAATATTCACTCATTTCAGGAAAAAAATTAAGCCTAATTTTGAAAGTATCTTAATAGAGCAAAGACAAAACGGTCAACCTACAAAATTTCTTCAAAATGATTATAAAACTTCAATATATGAAAACGGAGATTTTTCATTAATTAATTCAAAAGCCTCATCATCGGCATTAAATGACATAGCACAAAATACATATCTTTTACCATTCGTAAGCCCTAAAAATAAATTTGCTTATCGGATGGCACAAGCAAATATAAAAGATAGTAATTTTATATTAGATCCAAAAGTATCTCTTTTTAGAGAAAAATCTACACATGGAGGCTGTTATCATGATGACGGCACTGTAAATATCAATTTAAAAGGGATGAAAGACTTGTCATTACCTAGAGAACGCCTTACTGAAACAATCGGACACGAAATAGGACATGCCAAATGGGATGAAAAATGTTTTTTATATAAGTTGTACACCTTAGGCATGGATGACGGAGATTTCTTAAGGAGAAATTCAAAAGCCGAAATACCTGATATTAAACGTTATCAAAGAGCAATTGATAACTATATCTCTCCTTCCACTGATTTTAAAGCTTACTTGGGAAATTTTGCAGAAAGAATTGCCAGAAAAGAAGGTGCAACTTCTGTACAGAAATATGCAAATCTACATGATAAAATAAATGAAGAATTTCCATATAAACATATTTTCCAATTCTATAAGCAAACAGTCGATGAAGATGATTTTGCAGGTATAATGAGTATTATTAATTCAATCAATATATAATTAAATCTTTTCATTAAGATAATCTGTTATATTCTTCATCACTTACAGGTTCACACCACTCTGTAGAACCTTTTTCAGATGGAACTTCCAATGCAAGATGTGCAAACCAACTGTCTTTTGTTGCCCCATGCCAGTGTTTTACACCTGTTTTTATATTCACAACATCACCGGCTTTCAACTTTTGTGCAGGTTTGCCAAATTCTTGATACCAACCTTCTCCTGAAGTTACAAACAAAATTTGTCCGTAATCTTTTTCCGAATTATGGATATGCCAATTGTTTCTGCATTTAGGTTCAAATGTAACGTTTGCAACTACAACATCACTTGTTGTCAAAAGATTCAAATAACTTTGACCTAAAAAATACTTTGCATAGGCATCATTCGGCTTTCCTTGTCCAAAAATATTATTAAATTCATTTTTCATAATTATTTCCTTTCTTCAAATTCTTTTGAGGCATTTTGTACACAATTCAATGCGTTCAAACTTCTCGGATATCCAATATATGGAATCATAGCCGATACTATATTAATCAAAATTTCTTTACTGTTTCCAACTTTCAAATTTGCGAGAGCATGTGCCGTTAATTGAGGCTCACATCCGCCTTGGGCAGAAATATAACAAAAAGTTACCAGTTCACGTTGCCTATAATCAAGACCGTTCCTTGTATAATAATCCCCAAAACAATTCGCCGCAAGCCAACGATTAATATGTACAGTTTCTTTCGGACCGGATTTATAAAATTCTTTCATTCCATCCCCAAAAATGTCTACTTGAGCTTGAACGCCTTTTTCAAGTCTTGTTTTTTCTGTTGTATTTGACTGGTTTTCTAACGGTAATTTTATTCCATTTTGTTCAAAAATTACATTTGTTGCTACCAAAAACGGATAAACTCTTCCTATGCCCAAATATGCAACAGCTTGATAAATAATCTCCTTTATTTCAATCGGGGTTAAATCTTTTAGGGCTTTTGGCAATATAATCTTAAATTCATCAACCCCCTGACAACCCAAAAGCGTTGCCAAAATACTCATCCATCGCGTTTTTGTATCAAGTTGCGTTTGAATTACAACTTCTTCACATGCAAATTTATTAAAAAATTCCACAAATTCAGAATCTGTTTTTTTCAACTCCATACAACAATCTTCAACTTCACTATCTTTTTTCATTTTATTCTCCTTAGCTTTTTATCAAAATTAATTTGGGTCACAACTAATGCTAAAAGCATCAAAATACACCCTAAAATCTCTTTATAAGTCATCGATTCATTCAAAAATATCATTCCGCCAAGTGTTGCAAAAATAGCTTCCGAACTCAAAATTAATGACGCAATTGTAGGATTAGTCGCCTTTTGTCCGAAAATTTGTAACGTATAAGTTCCTGCCGTAACTATTACACCGGCAAACAATATCGGAATCATTCCCGCAATTATCAAATCAGGATTAGGACTTTCTAAAATCAATGCAAATGGTAAACTCAAAAAGCCCATTACCAAAAATTCTGCTAATGCAAGTTTTAACGGATTAACTTTTTTGGCAAAATAACCTACAGCAATCAATTGAATTGCAAAAAATATTGCACTGACAAGTAAAAAGCCATCGCTCAACTTAAATCCGTTTGCGGTTTTAAAACATAAGAAAAATAATCCGCATAATGCTAAGACAATGCCATATATAACATTTTTACCCAATTTTTTATCTAAAAATATAGAAATCAAAGGAACAAATAATATATACAAAGATGTTATAAATCCGGCTTTTCCGGCAGATGAATATAACATACAAATTTGATTTATTGAAAGCCCGGCAAATAACAGTATTCCGCAAATTAATCCACCCTTTGAAAGGGTTTTATATTCCCGCTTGTTAAACTTTATTGTTTTATCTTTTGAAAAGATTTTTAAAAATATAATAATAACAAATAAAGTAATACTACCAATAAATGCACGTAATGTGTTGAAGGTAAAAGGCCCGACAAAATCCATCCCATTTTTTTGCGCAACAAAAGAAAGTCCTGATATTATGGCGGCAATCAAAAGGGTCATATTACAATAAAACTGTAATGTTTTTTTGTTTAACATAGTTACCTCTATTATATAATACGACTTGATAGCAACTATCAGTCAAGAGGCTATTTTTTGTTTTGTACAGTCTTACTTGGTAGAGTTTTATTTTGCACAGTTTTGCTTGTTGACACTTTACTTTGTACAGTTTTACTTTGTGTAGTTTTGACGGATGCAGACTTACTTTGTGTAACTTTGCTTTGAATTGTTGAAGCTTTTAATATTTTTATCCATTTATCTCTATCGGCAGTGGTTATATTAGATTTTTGAGCATAATGAATGTGATAAATGTCATTATCTTTTTGGATTATTCTTGCGATTTCAGCTTCTTCGCCCTTGCCCACATTCCACTCATATATTATTTCTGTCGGAGTTTTGGAGATGAGCTTTGTCATAAACGCTTTGTGTTGTGATACTGCAAAATCTCTCAATAAACTTATTGTTTGGTTGTAATAACTATCTATTTTAAATTTTGGGGTTTTAAAATAATTAACTGTTATTAATTTTGTCCATTTATCTTGAGCAACATTTTCATTCATATATCCGTATTCAACACTCCAACCACTTGTACTGTTTGAAAGTGCGCGCATTTTCCATTTGCCTGTTTCATATGGAATTTTTACATTGACATCAGAAATTGCTACGTTAGCATTTTTATTTACAGTTGTAAGTTTTTGATTACATATATCTATTTGCTTTTTGAAATATGTAATTTCTTCTTTTGATAAATTTTTATTACTAAGAACCTTTGTGTAATAGCGTCTTGCAATATAGTAACTGCCTGATTGCATATAGATATCAGCAATAAAACTATCTGCACTCCATTCGTTTGGAGAAGATACAGATGCTTGAGTGAAAGTTGCAATAGCCTTTTGTTTTGCTCCCTGACCTGAGTATGCCATACCAAGAATACAAAGTGCCTGATAATTCTTTGGATTAGTTTTGAGGACTTTTTCAGCTAATGTAATACTTTTACTATATTGTTTTTGGTTATTCGCATTAAATGCAGCCTGTAACGTACTTGCAATCTCACTTTGCGACATCGCAAATGTGGATTGAAGAGTTAATCCTAAAATAATCAAACAAAATAAAATATTTTTCTTTAAATTTTTAACCAAAATCTGCCCCCTAATCTGTTACAATATAATTATATCACGTACATTTTTTTTGATTTATACGCAAAAAATTTTTTTTATCGTTTTAAAACAACTTGGAGAAATAAATGTTTAAAATAACCCCACTAAAATATAATATTTGCCCTGCCGTAAAATCAACAATAAAATATGATTTAAAACTTTTTTCAAAGGAATTTAATGATACAGATAGAAACAAATTTGGCAGAGTTTGGCACACTTTTGGGCATTATGGTGTTGCAGGAGTTGCACTAAATAATAATGATTACGGGTGGGCAGTTTTTATAGCGGCAAGTTCTTTAGATTTTGACAGAATGTTTCATAATATAGCAATGCGGAAAATGGCACCTATGAGCAGAAAACTCCAAAGTGTCGGGATAACTGAACCTGAAGAATTACGATACGCCGGTAATTGTATTTTAAAAAAAGAGGGCGGAATATTATGGTCAAATATTTATAGAATATTTAATCAAGATAAAATTACAAAAATCATGCAAGGTGAAACCATTCCGAAATACAACAAATGGTCTGATGGTTTTGTATATAACTTACAGATGAAATATGGCGTAGGAACATTAAATTCTGCTTTTATCACTAAAAAATTACGCTTTTTCAAAAAATTTAAAAATATTTTTGGTCTTTTGAAATCTGGTAATAATTAAAATTATTTATGATAAAATTCACTTATGGATATGTTTTTTATAAAAATCAGTGAATTTCTGCCATTTGTTGATGAATCAAGCTTTACAGGGAATTACAAGAGCAAAAAGCATTTGATAGAATCAAATTTTGGAAAGTTTATCACAGAATTGGCAGCAAAAACTCAATATAAAATACAAGATACCGAAACTATAATTGAAAACAGCAAACCAAAATTCAAAAACAGTAAAATGTGTTTCAGTATTTCACACTCAAATGATATTGCGGCTGTGATTTTTGACAAACATAATATCGGACTTGATATAGAATTTATAAAAGAGCGAGATTTTAATTCGATATCAGGATACTTAAATCTTCCTGTTAAAAATCCTGATAAATTAACTTTTTACAAACTATGGACAAATTTTGAAGCTGAATACAAGAGTAAAAAACAAAAACTTACTTCATTCATTCTGGAAAAAGATTACATGTGCTCAATTTCATCTTTTAAACATGAAAAAATTAATCTCTATGAAATAAAATCTAAAGGAAAACATAAAAAAATTGATTTACAAAATATTAATCCTGAAAATTTCAAATATGAAAGTATAGAATTTAATGAATTATAACCAGATATTTGATAACAACAAAATAAATGAAAAGAATCTTTTAACTTACGGATTTGAACAGAAAAATGACAAATACATTTTTAAAAAATTATTAAAAGGAAAAGATTTTTACATAATCATATCTATTGCTGAAAAAAACTTTGAAGTAAATATCTTTGATGCTTCAAATAACGAAGAATATTTGCCTTTCAATATAAAAACCTCCGTAGGAAGCTTTGTCGCAAATTTGAGAGAAGAAGTTGATTCAATCGTAAAAGATATCACGGAAAACTGTTTTACGAATGAAAATGTAAAAATAAAAGTTTTGGATTACGTAAAAGAAAAATATAATACAGATCCTATATTTCCTTGGGCGGAATACCCGAGTTTTTGCTCACTAAATAACCCAAAAGGTAAATGGTACGGTCTGATTATGAATATTCCGTATAAGTCATTACATTCAAATAAAAATGGAAATGCCGATGTAATTAATGTCAAACTTGATAGTGAAAAAATCAAAGGTTTGGTTGATAATATCAATATTTTTCCGGCATATCATATGAACAAAAAGTATTGGTTAACAATATTGTTGACACCTAATATCCCTTTTAATCAAATAACAGAATTAATTGATGAAAGCTATAATTTAGTTACTAAAAAATAAGATGAGAAAAAATTCTCATCTTATCTAAATCTTAACCTTTTGCAACCGATTCGCCACTTGTCATCTTTGTCAGAATTTCAATTGCTTTTTTCAGTTGAACATCATCTTTATTTTTAACATTTTCTTCTGTCAATGGAACAACAATATCCGGAGTAATTCCTTTTTTGTTGATATCTGTTCCTGACGGAGTTAAATATTTTTGAATAGTTATGTTTACACCTGCATCAAACGGAAGTTTATTAATTTCCTGTACCAAACCTTTACCAAAAGATTGCTCCCCGATAATTACGGCACGATTGTTATCTTTCATTGCACCTGAGAATATCTCACTTGCTGAAGCTGAACCCTTGTTGATTAAAATTACAACAGGCTTGTCTGTGTATGCAGTATTGGCAGCTCTTTGAGTTTCCTTGTAGCCATCTCTGTCAACCGTACTTACGATTGTTCCACCATTCAAAAACATATCTGATATATAAATTGCATTTGTCAAAAGTCCGCCCGGATTTGAACGCAAATCAATGATATAACCTTTTTTATCCTTTGAATTTGTCAAAATATCACCGAATTCTTGAGCAGCATTTCTGCTGATAAATGAACTCAATCTTATATAGCAAAATTCATCAGGGACTTTTATATCAGTTGGAACTTTTTGTGAAATTGATTTGATTTCAATTTCCGCTCTTGTAATTGTATAACTTTTTGGTTCTACATTAGCTCTTTTTACAAGCAAAGTAACGTTTGTACCTTCCTTGCCTCGGATTTTATCTGCAGCTTTATCAACGGTAATGCCCTTTGTGCTTACACCGTCAATTTCTAAAATCTCGTCATCAGCTTTCAGACCGGCTTTTTCTGCAGGCGTATCTTCAATTGGAGAAATTACCATCAACTTACCGTCTTTTACTCCGATTTGAATACCGATACCTTTTAGGGAGCCTTTGATTGAACTTGTTTCATCAGCAAATTCTTTCGGATCCAAAAATCTTGTATAAGGATCATTAAGACTTGCTATCATTGTATTAATCGCAATATACGCATCTGCATTAGTCTTAATTTTGTCATCATATTTATGGCGCCATCTTGCCCAATCTTGCCCGTTATCCGTTTGATCCACAAATTTTGTATTTATCAAACGCCAAACTTGATCATACAAGTCTGCCGGAGGATTCGCAAATACGTTATCTCTGATTACCCAACCCGTTAATACTACAAATGCAGTTAATACAACAATAGATTTTCTCATAATATTTCTCATATAATAAATATTTCCTCCAAATTCTCTTAATTCATAAGTTCCTACTTATTTTTAAGATGAATTTTTTGAAAAAAAGTTTCATCCTTTTTAAGTGTATTATAAACAAGAGTCTTTTGAAAATATGTTACCATAATAAATAAAAAAAAGAAAACATTTTATTCAACTTTTGAAATTTCTTTTTTCAATTCATTTTTTATTACTTCAAAAACTTCATTCCAGTTTCCTGCATGCTTTTGACGGAATAATTTTACGGAATCATACCAATCGGATTTGGAAAGATTCGTATGCCAACGCCAATTGTAAACTCTCGGTAATACAATCCAACAAGGTTTTCCCATAGCGCCTGCAATATGGGCTAAAGATGTATCATTACAAATTACCAAATCCATATTTTCTATAGCAGCAGCAGTGTAAGAAAAATCTTTGAATTCAGGTGCTAAATCTATAATATCGTACTTATCTTTTATTTTTGTAAATTCTTCCGAACCGTCAAAGGTTTGACAAGAATAAAATTGAGTATTATCCAAATCCATAAGAGGGAAAAAACTTTCCACATTGATTACCCTATCCGTATCATAATGAGTATTACCTTGCCATTTTATCCCTATTTTGAATTTTTTATTATCAAAATATTTTTGTTTAAACCATTCTGCTTTGTTTTTATCAGATTTAAGATATCCTTGATGCCCGACAAAAAGGTCTTCTCCTTTTAATCCCATAACAAGTGGCAAACTCAACATCGGAAGGTGTATATCAAAATGCATATCCTTTTCTTGTTCAAAATATTTGATATATTCAATATCTGGGAAATTAGGTTTGAACAAATCAATAAGTTGATCTTGAGGTTTAAATACAACTTTTTTACAACGTTTTTGAAGTAACGGTAAATATCTTGCAAACATAATAACGTCCCCAAAACCCGCTTCGTAGTATGTATAAATTGTCTTGTTTGAAATATCTTCTCCATTCCAAATATTCTCTTCCTTTGCAAGATTCGGATAGGTTTTTTGTTGTGACAAAATACTCGACAATCTGCACAAACGACTTTCAAAATATTTCAAACCCTTTTCGTAATCTTTTGTTTGCATATACGCAAGTGAAAGAAAATACATTGATTCAAAATCATTAGGTAATGTTTCCAATGCTTTTTCATAACATTTAATAGCTTTATCCGGTTCATTGTCATTAAAACAAAGATACGCCAAATTAAAATATGCTTGATGGATTTTAGGATTTATTTCCAAAACTTTTTCGTAAGCCTGTTTTGCCTCTTTAAATTGGTAATTTCCTTTATACGCCATAGCTAAATCAAACCATAAGGAATAATTTCTGCTATCTTGTTCAAGACCTTGCTTCAAAATTTCTATTGCTTTATCAAATTTTTTCGATTTTGTATAAACCTTGCCCAAATTATCGCAAAAATATGGGTCATTTTTTATTAATAATGCATTCTTTATATAAATTTCTGCATTTTTGTAATCATTTTTTTGAAAATATAAAAGTCCGAGCAAATTATTCGCATCAAAATTTTGCGAATTATCTTCGATAACTTTTAAATATAATTTTTCTGCTTCATCAAGTTTATTTGCCTGATGAAGTTCAAATGCTTTCGTGAATTTTTCTTTAGTTTCCATAGCATTAATTATATCAATTTTCACAAAATCGGGCAACAATATTCATCAAGGTTGCATATTTTTGAACAAAAGCGTATAATTTAAGAAGTATTTACAAATAGATAGGAATTGTTAATGAAAAATAAACAAAAATCTGGGTTCACATTAGCGGAAGTCCTTATAACTCTTGGAATTATAGGTGTAGTTGCCGCATTAACATTGCCCTCACTTATTCAAAATAACAGAGAGCAAGAAAATATTGCTAAACTTGCTAAAATATATAATACGTTGGACAACTCACTTGAACGCGCCGTTACTGAAAATGGTACAGTTGATTCATGGGGTTTGACAGGAAATAATGATACAAGTTATGACATTTTCTGGAATAATATTGTTCCGTATTTGAATATTGCAAAAGCATGTCAACATACAGGAGACGACGGTTGTGTACTTTCATATGAAAGATATAGCTTAACAGGCAAGACTTCTAAAGCTAATGACAAATATGCAGGTAGAAATTTCATTTTATTAGCAGACGGAACTGTTATTTCATTAACTTGGTTTGATAATACAAATTGTTCAATGGTTGTAGGAACAAGCGAACCGTTAAAACATGTATGCGGAGATTTACTTGTAGATACAAATGGACAAACAAAACCAAATATAACGGGAAAAGATATATTTGATTTTTATATTACAAAAGACAAATTTATTCCTGTTGGAACTGCGAATGAAACAAGACGAGGATTCCCAAATTTTTGTAGCAAAACCAATAATGACAGCAACAATGGTTATGCTTGTACTGCTTGGGTTATTTTCAGTAAAAATATGGATTACTTGCATTGTGATGGCTTGTCTTGGACCGGAAAAACAAAATGTAAATAGTTACTAAAAATTCTCATTTTATGCTATACTCAGAGAAAAAGGAGCTTTTATGAGATTTTTACATGTAATGATTAGGGTCAAAGATATTGAAAAATCTTTGGATTTTTATACAAAACTTTTTCAAATGAATTTGACTAACACAATTGAACTTGAAGATTCAAAATTATATTTTTTAAGTGATGAAGACGGTCAAACACAAATTGAATTGACATACAATTATGATTCTCCAAAAGAAGGCTACACAAATGGTAATGCATTTGGTCATCTTGCTTTTGGAATCAAATCTTTTGAGGAATTTGGCAAAATGTTGAATGAAAGAGGCATAAAATATGAATATGCCCCTGAATATATGAAGGAAGCTGATTCGACAATTGCCTTTATTAAAGACCCTGACGGTAATGAAATTGAAATTATAAAATAATTATGAAAAAAGAATGGAAATATAATAGTTATGAAGGTACGGAAAAGTCTTTAGTAAAAAGACTTTTGATTTCTCGTGGCATTACTAAAGAAGAGGATATGTATGAATTTACACATCCTTTGGAAACTAAACAAATGTCACCGGATGCTTTTTGTGATATGGAAAAGTGTGTTACAAGAATCTCAAAAGCTATTGATGAAAAAGAAAAAATCGTTATTCATGGGGATTTTGATGCAGACGGAGTCACAGCGACATCTGTACTTATCAAAACACTAAGGTTTTTGGGTGCTGACGTTAATTATTTTATTCCTGATAGAGAAAAAGAAGGTCACGGACTTGATACAAAAACTTTAATAAAGATAATGACGCAAATAAAACCGAAAGTTCTGATTTCTGTTGATTGCGGAATTAGCGATATTGATGAAGTAAAATTTTTAAACAGTTTTAAAATTGATACAATTATTACCGATCACCATGAGGCACCTGAAATTTTGCCGGAAGCGTTTGCCATTCTCAACCCAAAGGCAAAAAATGCTCTTTCTGATACCCTTTCAACTCAAGAAATAGAAAGTATGACTTCACTTGCAGGAGTCGGTGTTGCCTACAAACTTGCTTGTGGACTGTTACAAAAATATGACAAAATGAACTTTGTAACAAACATTCTGCCATTTGTCGCAATAGGAACGGTTGCAGATGTTGTGCCCCTCATCCATGAAAACAGATTTCTCGTTGCAAAGGGACTTGACCTGATTTCAAAAGGAAAACATGAAGGAATAAAAAAACTTTTAGAAAATGCCGGTTACAAACTCGAAAACGGAATAACTGCAGAACAAATAGCCTTTGGTATTGCACCGAGAATAAACGCATCAGGCAGACTCGATACTGTTGAAAATGCAATAAAAGTCCTTATTTCAGACAATCCTCAAGAAGTACAAATGTCTATTTTAGCGCTGGAAGATTTTAACAAAACTCGTCAAACATTATGTAATGATGCGTTTGCTGAGGCTGACGATATGTTAAAACAAGAAGGAAACAGAAATCCTGCAATAATTTTATTTAACAAAAATTGGCATGTCGGCATTGTCGGGATTGTCGCCTCAAAACTCGTAGAAAAATATTATAAACCGACATTTATGATGACTTATTCTGAAGAAACAAAACAGGTAAGATGCTCTATAAGAAGCATTGAAGGACTGAACATATATGATGTTTTATGTGAAAATTCAGAATTGTTTGACGGATTTGGCGGACACGCTATGGCAGCAGGGTTGAGCTTTTCTCCGGAAAAAGTTCCGTTTGAAACGGTAAAGGCTGCATTAAACAAAACTATCAAAGAATTTTTACAAGGAAAAGAGTTGAAACCTTTTGTAAATATTGATTTAGTCGTAAAACCTGATGATATAACAGTTGATATGGTTGAAGAAATTGCAAACTTAGAACCGTTTGGAGCCTCGAACCCGAACCCTATCTTCGCTATGAAAAATCTCACTATAAAAGAAAAACGATTGATGGGTGAAGACAAAAATCACCTGAGAATAACAGGACAAATTGAAAATCATGAATTCAATTGTATAAGATGGCAAATGGGCGATATAAAACTTACAACAGGAGATGCTTTTGATGTTGCTTTCCATCCGCAAATCAATGAATACAATGGCAACACGTCTGTCCAATTAATCATTGACGATATCCATTCAGAATTTTTGCAAGATGAAGATGAAGAAACAGAAAATAAAATAAAAGTTTATGACCATAGGAAAAAAACCGATATTTTACCTTTGGTAAATGATTATGTAAAGAGTTCAAAGCAAAATATAAAAATTTATGCAGAAAGCAAAACTGTTTTGGATACAATCAGACCTTTCAAAAGCCTTTTTGAAAACACTTTTTCAAGAAAAAATCTCCAAGCCTGTGATGCTGTAATGTTTTTTGATTATCCTGCAGATGAAGAAACTTTGAACTTAATTATTGAAAAAACTCAACCAAAAGCCGTTCATTTTATGAAATATGAAATCAAAACATTTGATGAAGAAGAATTTCTTTCTACAGTCTATAAAATGATAAAATATGCCTGTCACAACAATTCCGGCAAAATTGATATCGACCGTTTTGCAAGTTTTTTAGGCAAATCATATAAGGTATTAGATTTGTTATTCAAAATATTAGAAGAAGCACAAATCATTGAAATCACTGAACAAACTCCTGAATTTTATATGGTAAAACTTTCAGAAAATACTGAACTTGTAAACGTATTACACTCTGAAAAATATCCACAACTTTTAAATTTGATTGATGAAGATGAACAATTCCAAAAAGGACTTTTAGAAGACGATTTGATTCAATTGTAATACTATTTGGCTATAGATTAGTATTTTAAAATTTCTATGATACAATGGCTTTATGAAAAGAAAACCAATAGTTGCAATAGTCGGACGTCCGAATGTAGGTAAATCTACATTTGTAAATCGTCTTACCGGAAACAGAAATTCAATAGTAGATGACTTGCCGGGAGTTACTCGTGACAGGATTTATTTTGATGTTGAATGGCAAGGCAAAGAATTCACTTGTATCGATACGGGCGGAATTATTCCGGGTGATGAAGATGAAATTATGGTTTCAATCTTTGATCAGGCAAAAATTGCAACGGAAGAAGCTGAAAAAATTATATTTTTAGTTGACGGACAGGAAGGCATAAATCCTGTTGATTATGATATCGCAAATATCTTGCGGAAGTCAGGCAAACCGGTTTTTCTTGCCGTAAATAAACTAGACAATCCTCAATCAATGTTGATGACATCTGATTTTTATGCTCTTGCAATAGGAGAACCGTTAGCAATATCTGCACTTCACGGTTCAGGCGGCGTTGGAGATTTGTTAGATTTAGTTACAGAAGGTTTTGAACGCAGTGACGAAAGTGAAGAAGAACACAATATTAAAATTGCAATAGTAGGCAGGCCAAATGCCGGCAAATCTTCCATCGTAAATTCTTTACTAAATGAAAAAAGAGTTATCGTATCTGATATTTCAGGCACAACACGTGATAGCATTGACAGTGTGGTTACATATAATGACGAAGAATTTGTTATAATTGATACAGCAGGTATCAGAAAAAAATCAAAAGTTGACTGGGGTGTTGAAAAATTTGCAGTCGATAGAGCAATTCATTCAATACGCGATTGCGATGTAGCTGTTCTTGTGCTTGATGCAACAGAAGGCATTTCTGATCAAGACAAAAAAATAGCATCAATTGTGACAGAAGCCGGTAAGGGGTTAATTATTGCAGTCAATAAATGGGATTTAGTTGAAGACAAAAAATCAAACACAATCAATAAATTTGATAAAAAATTAGAAAACGATATTCCGTTTTTAGAATTTGCACCAAAAATATTTATCAGTGCAGTAACAAAACAGAGATTAAATACAATTTTCGATAAAGCAAAAGAAGTTTATGCTCAATGTATCAAACGTGTTTCTACAGGACTTTTGAATAAAGTTATAAAAGAAGCTTATGCACTCAATCCTCCGACTTCTATGAAGGGAAAACGCTTGAAAATAATGTATGTAACACAGGCCAAAACTCAACCACCGACATTTGTATTATTTACAAATAACGGGAACCTTTTGAAAGACCATTATAAACGTTATATTGAAAACAAACTTCGTGAAGCCTTCGGGTTCTTCGGAACTCCTATAAAAATTGCAGTTCGTGAACGTTCGGAAAAAGAAAAAAGATAATATGAAAAAAATATTTAAGTTATTTCTAGTTTCGTTAATCTTCTTTGTTTCATTAACGGCTAACGCTAATGAAATAGCTTTTTCACCTGCAAAAATATATCAACCTGTAATTACACGCAACTGCAATGCAGATTTTCTACACGAAAAAAGTTTTAAAGATGAAAATTTTATAACAACTAATACAACTTCTCAAAAATATACAAAATCTTATAAAAATCAAAATTATAATTTTAACGGTTTCGGTCAAAAAAGTTGCACAAAAAATTCAGAATTTGAGCTAACTTCCGCCTACATTTATTCCAAGTCTTATTTGGGAGATAATTCAAATTTTAATCTAAAGCCTTTTTTAACCGAACTAAATCCGCATGCCCCATAACGCCCATTTTTAGTTAAAAAATTAAAGAAATTGACCTTGAATTAGGTCAATTAAGTTTTGACAGCTAAAAAAGGAGAATTTTATGGAAAATAACGAAAATAATTCTATAAAACCTCAAGTGTACAAAGAAAGTCATGGTACAGGGGTTTTGAGCTCAATATTATTCATCGTTTTTGCAATTATTTTTATGATTGTTGTTTCACATTTCGTAAAATAATTTGAAAACAGAAAAGTCAGGCAAAATTGCCTGACTTTTTTAAATATTTAACACATTTTTTCTTTTAATAGATATCTTTTTAACATTTTCTTAATTTTTACTATAAAATATTAACTTTTGGTTAATTTCAGCCTGTTTTTTGGAAAAATGGATTATAACATAAGTGTAAGGTAAATATAAGAAAACTAGGAGGTGTTTACTATGAGATTTAACGTTATTGAACATGAACCGGATTTGTACTTGTCAAACTTCCGTAATAATTTAGAAGGTTTATTGAATGCTATGACAATCGGTGAATCGGACAGCGAAAACAGATTGTTCCAACCTTTGACAGAAATCAGAGAAAATGATAAGGAATACAAAGTAAGCGTTCAGCTTCCGGGAATAAAGAAAGAAGATATTGATATTGAGTTAGGAAAAAATTCTGTAACAGTATCAGCTGAAAGCAAATTTGAAGAAGTAAAAGAAAATGAAAATATTCATTCTTCTCAATTCTGTTATGGTAAATTCAATAAAACCCTTGAACTTGCAAAAGATATTGATGTAAACAAATCAACTTGTGATTATACAGATGGGGTTTTACATCTTGTCTTGAAAAAAGTAAATGAAAAGAAAGAAATTAAAAAATTAAAAGTATCATAAACCCCGATATATCCGGTTTTTAGGGCGGAATGCAATTGCATCCCGCCCGTTTTTTGTTGATTAAATTTTGAATTAATTCAAGCAATCGGTTGCAGAAATCATGCTTTTATACTAATATTAGGAAGTATCACTAATTTTTTTATTTATAAATTTGTATCAATATTTAATATAATATTTACTAAAAAGAAAGGTTTGTGGTATAAATTGTAATGTAGGGAAATCCCTGCGCCCAAATATTTAATCTAAAAAAGATTGCAAGAGCGGCAAAAAGGTTCTCTAGATGCCAAGTGGAACTTGTAATTACTGAAAAATAAATAGTAGAAATAAAAATAAAGGAAAAGAAAAATGGCAGTACCAAAGAAAAGAACAGGACATTCAGCACAAGGCAAAAGACGTGCTAATTGGAAAGCAGAAAAACCTGCATTATCAAAATGTTCAAATTGCGGAGCTACAGTTTTAGCTCATACAGTTTGTTCTGAATGCGGATTTTATAAAGGAAAACCTGCAAGCTTAAAGGCTGTTGCAGAACCTAAAAAAGCTGAAAAATCAGCTAAAGAAGTAGAAGTTAAAGAAGAAAAACCGACTAAGAAAACTACAGCTAAAAAGGCTGAAGCTACTGAAAAGAAACCGGCTAAAAAGACTTCAACTAAAAAAGCCGTAAAGACTGAAGAAAAAGCTTCTGAAAAAGAAGATAAATAGTATATAGACAAGGTTAAAAGTTATAATTAACTTTTAACCTTGATATTAAACCGTTTGGAGAGGGCAATACATGACAAGAATAGCAGTTGATGCAATGGGCGGAGATCATGCGCCACAAGAAATAGTAGCAGGAGCAGTTTGGGCAGCACAAGAATATGGTGTTGCTATTGAGCTTGTCGGCAAAGAAGATAAAATTGAACAAGAATTAGAAAAAATATCAACAGAAGGTTTCCTTTCTGATTGTGGTTCAGGTAGCAAAAAGTTAAATCGTATCAAAATTGATACAAGCAAACTTGATATAAAAATCACTCATGCAGCAGAAGTTATTGAAATGGGCGAAGCTCCGGGACAAGCTATCAGAAGAAAGAAAAAATCATCAATTGTATTGACAGTTGATGCAGTAGCACAAGGAAGTTCCGATGCGGTTGTAGCCGCAGGTTCAACAGGAGCAGCTATGGCATCAAGTTTATTCGGACTTGGCAGAATTCCGGGAATTAACAGACCTGCTATCGCAGTTACACTCCCAACAATGAAAGACCCTATCGTATTGATTGACGGTGGTGCAAACAGTAATTGTACCCCTGAAATGCTTTATCAATTTGCCGTTATGGGTGCAACTTTCTCAAAAAATGTTTTAGGTATTGAAAATCCTCGTGTAGGTATTTTGAATATCGGTGAAGAAGCCGGCAAGGGTAATGAACTTGCTCAAACAACTTATAAACTTCTTGAAAACCAAGAAAAAGTTAATTTCGTCGGCAATATTGAGGGTAAAGAAATTTTCTTAAGTATGTGTGATGTTGTTGTATGCGACGGATTTGTCGGCAACGTTGCATTGAAAATTACAGAAGGAACTTCAAGAATGTTATTTGAACTTATCAAAAGAGAGTTCAAGAGCGATTATATCGGCAAAATTATTGGTTTAATCGCAAAACCATTCTTAAAGAGAATCAATAAAAAAATTAATTATGAAGAATTCGGTGGAGCACTGTTACTTGGTGTAAAAGGTATTACAGTAATTTCTCATGGACGTAGCAAAGCTTATGCCATTAAAAATGCTGTAAGAGTAGCCAAAGAAGCAGTTGAAACCGGCGTTAATGAGAAAATAGCACAATTTTATGAGGAATAAGTAAATGACAAACAATATACCGTTAAAAATTGCAGGAGTAGGCTATAGTTTGCCAAAAACCGTTGTAACAAATGATGATTTAACAAAATTATATGACACATCAGATGAATGGATTTATTCACGTACCGGAATCAAGGAACGTAGAGTCGTATCCGGAGAAGAAAATGCCGTTGATCTCGGTTTTGATGCTGCACAAAAAGCTATTGAAAAAGCAGGGATTAACCCAAATGAAATAGATTTGATTATCGCAGCTTCTTCAGCACCTCCTGAATTGTATCCGGCTATTGCTTGCCATATCCAATCAAAATTAGGAATTGAAGCACATATTCCGGCTTTTGATATTACAGCAGCATGCTCAGGATTGCTATACGGAATGCAAATAGGAAGAGCCTTTATCTCTTCAGGCATTTATAAAAATATTTTAATTGTTGCAACAGATAATAATTCAAGATTGTTGGATTGGTCTGATAGAGGAACCTCAATTCTTTTCGGAGATGGCGCAGGAGCTATGGTTTTGACACCTTCTGATGATGGTATTGATGATATTATTGCAATTGATATCAAGTCAAACGGTTCAATTGGTGAGTATATTTCACTTCCGTTGCCTGGTCAAAATTGTCCGCTTGTTGAACCTTGTTCTACAAAAAAATTCCAAATTTATATGAACGGAAAAGAAGTTTACAAATTTGTTGTAAAAATTCTTCCGGGATATATAGTTGATATGATTGAACAAGCAGGAATGAAAGCTGAAGATATTGATTATTTGATTCCTCACCAAGCAAATCAACGTATAATTGATGCGGTACAAGATCGTTTGGGTTACAGTGATGACAAAGTTATTTCTAATATAAAATATTATGGTAATACTTCTGCTGCATCTGTTCCTATTGCACTTGCTGAAGGTGTAGAAAAAGGCAAAATTAAACTCGGTTCAACCGCTATATTATGCGGTTTTGGTGCCGGAATGACATGGGGTGCTGCCATTGTAAGACTTCGTGAAGGTATTTGCTAGCCATTTAAGGCATTAATGATAACAAATAAATTATAAGGTAAGAACTATGACAGGAAAAATAGCATTTATATTCCCCGGACAAGGTGCACAATCAGTCGGAATGGGAAAAGATTTATACGACAATTATGCAGAAGCAAAAGCTGTATTTGATACTGCAGACAGAGTTTTGGATAAAAAGATTTCTACAATTTGTTTTGAAGGTCCGGAAGAGGATTTAAAGCAAACAATAAATACTCAACCCGCAATTGTTACAACTTCGCTTGCAGCATTAGCCGTTTTACAAGCAAAAACAGGAATAAACCCTGATTATACCGCAGGTCACAGCTTAGGTGAATATTGTGCGATGAAGACATCAGGCGTTCTTTCTCTTGAAGATACAATCCATCTTATTTCAAAAAGAGCAGAAGCAATGAGTAAAATTAAAGGTGGCTCAATGGCTGCTATTCTAAACTTGGAAGAAAGTAAGTTCCTAGAATGTTTAAAAGAAGCACAAAAAACAGGTTATGTCGCAGTTGCCAACTACAATTCACCTAGCCAAATTGTTATAACAGGTGAAGATGAAGCCGTTAAAAAAGCTTCTGAATTAATGTCAGCTGCCGGAGCAAGACGTGTTGTACCGTTGGCAGTGTCAGGTGCTTTCCATTCAGAAATGATGAAGGGAGCAAGTGAGGAATTTAAACATACTGTTGATAAAATAACTCCAAATAATGCTGAAATACCTGTAATTACGAATGTTGATGCAGAAATAACAACAAATGGAGCAGATTTTAAAATTAAAATGCCAAAACAAATTTATTCATCAGTACATTGGACTCAAACTATCCAAAAAATGGTAAAAGAAGGCGTTGATACATTTGTTGAAATCGGACCGGGAAAAGTTCTTGCCGGTTTAAATAAAAAAATAGCACCTGAAACAACTGTTTATAATGTTTTTGATAAAGATTCATTAGAAAATACAGTTGAAGCATTAAAGGGAACTTGCTTAGTAAAATAATATAAGGGGAAAAATATGACAGATAAGAAAATAGCACTAATTACAGGTGCTTCTCGAGGCATTGGTAAAGCTGTAGCAATTATGCTTGCAAAAGCAGGCTGCGATATTATTGTAAATTACGCAGGTAATTCAGAAACTGCAGAAAAGACTGTTGAAGAAATTAAAGCTTTAGGCGTAAATTGTGAAGCTTACAAATTTGATGTTTCAAATCAAGAAGAAGTTAACACATCTGTTGCTAAAATTTTAGAAAAATATGGCAAAATTGACATTTTAGTTAATAATGCCGGAATTACTCGTGATGACTTGTTTATCAGAATGGATGCCGACAAATGGAATGCAGTTATTAATACAAACTTAAACAGTGCATTTTATGTTTCAAAACCTATTGTTAAGTCAATGATGAAACAACGTTCAGGTGTAATTATCAGTACATCATCAGTTGTCGGATTGTATGGCAATCCCGGACAGGCAAACTATTCTGCTGCAAAAGCCGGCTTAATCGGATTTACAAAATCTTTGGCAAAAGAATTGGGCTCTCGTAATATCAGAGTTAATGCCGTTGCACCAGGATTTATCCAAACCGATATGACAAAAGATTTACCAAATATTGATGATTATATGAAAATGATTTCTCTAAGACGTATGGGAACAGCTGAAGATGTAGCTCAAGTTGTTAAATTCTTGGCACTCGATACAACTTACGTTACAGGTCAAGTTATTGAAGTTGACGGCGGATTAATTATATAGTTTTGTAATAAAATTGTAATTAACTAGCAAAAATTTTACCTTTCAGGCTTTACATAAAAACATGTGTAAAAATGAAAGGTGAATTTTTTATGACAATAAATGCAATCTCTTTTGGTAGTAATGCCCTTACAGATAAGGGTAATGACTACAACAAAACAAATACAGGAAAATATGTAGGTACAGGTTTGGGTGCAACATATGCATCTTATAATATCTACAAAAACCTTAAATTTAAAAATCTTCCAATGGGAGAAAAAATTAAACAAGTAGAACAAATGCTTGATAAAGTAAAAACTAAAGCTGAAAAATTTGGTCAATTCTTTGATAAATCTTTCAAATTTGATAAAAAAGATATGCCAAAAATAAGTAAAGCTGAAATTCAAAAATTAATTGAAAAGAATGAAAAATATTTCAATTTTAAATTGGGACGTATCTTTGTTGTTACATCATTAATGGGACTAGGGCTCGGTGCAATTACAGATGCAATTATAAATAATTCCAGACAAAAGCATGCAGATAAACTTGCAGAAAAATAATTTCACAAAATAAAATTATAATAAAAAAGAGGTAAGAAATTCTTACCTCTTTTTTGTTTGTTAAAGTAACTATTTTTTCGCCGTTTTATCAGCAAGTTCACTATCTAATCTCAAAAATACCGGATGAATTTCTTCTTTCGTAATGAATTTACCGACTTTTAAATTATCGCAAGTCAAATCGTCTAATTTTGTATTCAAATCAAATGATAATTGGCGTGCCATATCTTTTGCAATATTAGGACAATATGGATAAATAAGAGAACATACAACACACATTACATTCAAAACTGTGGCAAGAACTTGTCCACATTCTGTCATTTTACCTTCTTTTGCAAGTGTCCAAGGTGCATTATCAGTTACATATTTATTAGTGATATTTACTAAATCAGTAATTTCATTTCCTGCTTCGGCAATTTCATAATTGTCAAAATGATTTTCAACAATCTTTACTTTACCCAAAGCTGTTTTATACAAATCAGACGATATCAAAAATTCTTCCTTAATCTCACCATCAAAATATTTTACAAGCATTGACAATGTTCTATTCAAAAGGTTTCCGGTTGAATTTGCAAGATCTGCATTAACTTTTTCTTTAAAATCTTCATCAGAATAATTTCCATCTTTACCAATCATCGCGGCAGATGCCATATAGTATCTGAATGCATCAGGAATTTGTAAATCCCAAGCTTTCAAAATATCAACAGGAGCAATAACATTACCCAAAGTTTTAGACATTTTTTCCTGATTTATATTGATAAATCCATGAACCAAAAGTTGTTTAGGCAACGGTAATCCCAATGCCATCAATATCCCACCCCAATAAATGCTATGGAATTTCAAAATATCTTTTCCAATCACATGGTGAACTACAGGCCAATATTTTTCAAATTTTTCAGAAGGCTTGTCAACATCCCAACCCAAAGCTGTAATATAGTTTGACAATGCATCAATCCATACATATATACGTTGTTCCTCGTCACCAAGAACAGGTATCCCCCATTCAACACTGGCGCTTGAACGAGAAACTGAAAAATCATCAATGTTATCCAGTTGATTCAAAACTTCATTGGCTCTAAATTTCGGTAAAATAAATTCAGGATTATCCTGTATATGTTTTTTTAGAGCATCTTTATATTTTGAAAGTTTGAAAAAGTAATTTTCTTCAGAAACAATCTCCGGTTTTTTGTGGTGAATAGGACAAAGTCCGTCTTCTGTCAAATCTTTCGGATTCAAAAAGCTTTCACAACCCGAACAGTACAAACCTTCGTAAGAATGTTTGTATATATCACCTTGTTTCAAAAGTTTGTCAAAAATTCTTTGAACAACTGCTTCATGCTCTTCATCCGTTGTTCTGATAAATTTGTTATAATCTATACCCAAAGCTTTCCAAGCTTCTTTAAACTTTGAAGAATTTTCATCACACATTTCTTTTGGAGTAATTCCACGTTCTGCTGCTGTTTTTTGAATTTTTATACCGTGTTCATCTGTTCCGGTTAAGAAATAAACATCCTCACATCTTTGAGAGTAATGTTTTACAATAACATCAGACAAAATCTTTTCATATGCATGCCCGATATGAGGTGCTCCGTTTACATAATCTATTGCGGTTGTTAAATAATATTTATCCATTTTTAAATCCTTTAGCTAATTGTCTTTAAGCCAATTATAACACAAAAATCTGACAAAATATGTAGAAATTACTTGTTTACTTTTTTAACTAATTCTTTTACATAGGATTTTACAGATGGAGTAATAAGTAAATCAGGCTCTGTCATTGTAAAAGTATCAAGAGTCGTAATGGCACCTTTTATATCGCCTTTTTGCTCTTTCAAAAGTCCGACCATGATAGGTGCAAGTGGATTTTTGGATGAAGAATATGTTTTTAATTTTGCAGCAACAGCTTTTTTAGCTTTATAACATTTTGCTAAATCTTTGTAATATTCAAAATTCAAGCTATATAGGTTTATTGCCTTGTTATAACAATCCTCCGCCCAAGCCGGATATCCTATATACATATAAGTATCTCCGAGATTTTTGTAATACACAGAAGCTGCCTGTGTTTCCGGAGCAAGACTTATTGCAATTTTGAATTCTTGGACAGCTGCATAGTAACATCTTTCATCCAAATATCTTAAACCCATATTGTTGTGATAAAAAGCATTTTTAGAAGAGTCTATCGGAATAACATTGGATGGCTTTACATATGCCGAAGTTATAAACGTCGAACATATCATCGATAATACTATTAAACATTTTTTAAAATTATATTTCATAATCTTTTTTTACTGTTTTATTCAAATAAGTCTAATTCCAAACCTTCATAAGCAAGTTGTGCTTTATCTCCCAATGGTTTGTAATGAGATGCAATAGCATCCAGCTTGTCATCATCATATGTCGGATCAAAATGGAAGAAAATAAGTTTTTTTGCATTTGTTTGTTTTTGACATTCAAGTGCCATATCATATGTTGAATGGCCATAACCCTGTTTCGGAACAAATGAATTCAAATAATCTTCCGTTGTATATTGCGCGTCATGGATTAATACATCACAATTTCTTGCAAAGTTCTTCAATTTCTTATCGCCGCCAAGATAACTTTCTTTATCAGATGCGTAAATTAAAGCTTTATCTTTATATGCAATTTTGAAAATCAAAACACCATCTTGCGGATGCGCATATGAACGATAGAAAGTGATTACAACATCATCATTTTTTGGAATAGCATCATCATCTTTTTCAATACGTTTAACAATAGGCTCAGACCCTTTTCTCAGGATAATTCCTTCCATTTCGCTAATATTATTTATTTTTAGATTTCCTGCAACATCACCCAAATCTAATGGGAAAGATTTGCCAAACAAAAGTCCTGCAAGTTCATCTGATAAATTTTCAGAATAAGTAGCATTTCCAAAAACGTTTATAACGGTTGTCGGAACATGCAACGGTCTGAAAAAAGTAAACCCTTGAATGTGGTCTTGATGGATGTGAGAAATTAATATATTCGCATTGATAGGAGTTCTGTCAGCTCTATCAACACCTGAAGAAATGTACTCTTCCAATAAATCATTACCGACATCAATCAAACCTGTTCCTGCATCAATGATAACCAAATGACCGCCTACATGAATTTCAACACAAGCAGTATTTCCGCCATATTTTAAGTAATTCTTATTGGCTATAGGATAACTTCCTCTGACCCCTCTGAATTTTACTTTAAATTCATCCATAACAACCTCATTTCTTTATTGTTAATACGGTATTTCTATCTTTTGCTTCGCCTTCGTATAAGTTTGAACTAAATGTCATAATTTTTGCGGCCTTTTGCAAATTTAGTTCTCTCGTATTACGAGTTCTTATATCAAAAGTAACACTATTTTTATGATTTGTAACAGTAACTACTCTAAAAGCATCCGGATATGATACAAGTGCCGGTGAATTTACATAAATTACGTTATCAAATTGTCTGATTTTTGACGCATGATAGTGACCTTGGAATACAGCTATAGGATTTTTATATTTTTCAATTACTGCTCTAACATCATTTGCATTATTCATTCTGTGATTTGGACTTGAAAATGGTTCAACTATCGGAACATGTGTAAATATCAAAACTATATCATCCTTTGATGCTTTTAATTCATTATCAAGCCATTTTAATTGTTCTGATTGTATTTCTCCGTTTGCAGTAATTCTGTTTCGTATTATTGAATCCAAAACTATAACTTTATAGCCTTTTTGAGGTTCAAACGAATAATAATTTTTATCAGAAGTGTAGTTTGCATTGCTGTTTTTAACAATATTTCTGTACAATTCCGAAGTCAAATAACCGCCGACACATGTGTCATGGTTTCCGAATGCAAAATACCAAGGATATTTTATATTTTGGGCATGCTCTAAAAATGCTCTCAATTGTTTTTCAAAAGGTTTGTCTATCAAATCTCCGGTAAACATAACAAAAGAAACATTTTCCATTTCATTAATCTGACCTATCGCATCATCAAAAAGTTTTGGGGAATCTCCGGTAAGCTTGAATGTTGTATTTTGACCTAATGTTGAAAAATGAACATCAGAAAGCTGAACGAATTTCAAACTGTCTTGAGCGCTATATGCATTAAGTCCGCATAACATCATTGCAGCGAGTACAATTGAAATTGTCCAATTACCTATTTTCATACCTATCGTCTCTTTTCTTACTCTTTTTTTTATATATTTGCTTTGCATAAATCCTCTAAATATTTTGTTTATCAATTTTTTCTTTGATTTCATTGTATAACAAATTCAAGTTGCCTGCATCATCAGAGAGAATGATTGCTTTATCAACATTCAAAAGGGCATCTGTATAGTTGTTAAGTTTGTAATCACATAATCCAATGTATTTGTAAATATCAGCTGTTTGAATATTGGTTTTTAAACCTTCCAAAATTCCCTTTGCTTGCGCATAATATCCACGTTCATAAAGGATTTCTCCTTGAAGCAGTTTATTTTCCAAGTTGTCTGAAATATAAAGTGCTTTTTCGATATAGTTGAGTGCCAAATTCGCATTCCCGTCTGCAAGATAGCATTTTGCAAGCATTGTGTATCCAATATCAGATTTCGGATTTAATTCTATATATTTTTGTAATGAAGAAATTGCAGAGGCATAATCTCCCGTTTCATATTGAGCAATTCCAAGACCTAGATATGCTTGGATATATTGTGAATTTAGAGTAATCGCTTTTCTATAAAAATTTATTGCACTGTGATAATTCCCATTTTTTCTGTATAAATCTGCTACAAAATAACAGCTCCAAAAGTTACCGTTATTTGCATCTTGTTCCAAAATGTCTGTTTCTGAATCTTTGTTACCGGATTTTTTTGCATTAAAAGCTTGATTTAAAGCCGGATTGGTTTGCCTCAAATACGGGATATAATTAGGATTAGATACTATATCCAAAGTATATTTCAAATCAAGAATACTCTTATCTTGAGGATCTATTGAAAGTGCCTGATTTACATATTGTCTTGCTGTTGTATAATCTCCATCTGTTACTGCAGAAGATGCCATATCAACATAGTCCTCAGTTTCTTCATTTGCAAAAACACACTGAGAAAATGTTAAACAACACATAAAACATACAAGCAAAATCTTTTTCATAGCAAGATTATACCATAAAATTTAGGATATTCTTCGTATCATTTCCTGAGCCTCTTCACACTCCGGAAAAATCTCTGATATCTTATTCAATTGGTTTAGTGCACCATCTTTATCTTCGAGTTTTTCATAACACTTTGCACTATCCAACATCAAAGTTACATTAACAGGGCTCTCTTTCAACATATGGTTGAAAATATTATTTGCCTGTTGATAATCTCCCAATTCATAATATGACAAACCTAAAAGATGCTCACAATCGGGAGTTCTTTGCATTTCAAAAGATTTTACAAGAAAACGCTTTGCATCTTCGTAATCTTTCATATAAAACTTTATTTTGCCTTCAATATATAGCATAAAAGCATTTACAGGTGAATTTTTAATAGCTTTTTCGATTTGTTCAACTGCTTTTTCAAAATCTTTTGTATGAATCTTATTCAATGCTGAAAATCCAAGCGCATCAGAATCATCCGGACAAATTTCCAAAGCTTTTTGATAATATTCATCCGCTTTTTCAAATTCAGTTGTAGAATGAAGATAATTAGCATATTCAAACAAAATATTGAAATCATGGTCATTTATTTTTAATGCTTTTTGAAATTCATCTTCTGCATAATCAAATAAACGTTTTCTCATATAAATAATACCCAAATCCTTGTGTGCAGGGGCAAAATCAGGATTTAAGTCAATAACTTTTTTCAAGATTTTTTCAGCTTTTTCCATATCCCCTGTTTTGGCACATAAATGTGCAAAAGTATAATAAATTTCATGGGAAACGTTACCTTGAAGAATTATTTTTTCGTAAATTTCTTTTGCATTGAGCAATTTGCCGGTTTTCATATAAATAGAACCTAGTTTTTGCATTATAGTAGTAGCCTTAGGATTAGCCATTATTAATTGTCTCAAAATCTCAATTGCATAATTATATTCCCCAACAACCTCATAACAAGATGCCAAATTGTATTTAAAATTAGCTTTTTCCGGATATCTTGTGGCAAGAGCTTTGTAATGTTCTATTGCAGATTGAAAATCTCCGCTTTTAACTTCTGACAATGCCCAAGATACAAGATAATTGTCTTGATTTTCCAAGTCATAAGCCTGTTTAAAATATTCACATGCTTCTTTATGCTTGTTTTGAACTTGTAAAATTGATGCAATATTAAAATAAGTTATTGAATTGTCTTTGTCATATTCAATAGCCTTCAAAAAATAATCATAAGCTTTGCTTAAATCTCCTATTGTCATATAAGATGTTCCCAAATTATTGTAAATCTGGGCATGTTCCGGATTATACTTTTGAGCTTTTAAAAGATATTCAATACTTTCATCAAACTTTCTTAATGACATATAAGCTGTCCCGATAATATAATAGAATGTATAATCCTCTTCCGCTAACGCCAGAGCCTTTTTACCAAGTTCAACAGCTTTGTCTGATTCTTCATTTTTTATATAAACAATACACAAATTTTTATAAGCTTCAATATAATTTTTTCTTAATTTCAATACTTCTTTATAAGCTGCTATTGCAGAAATATAATCTTCTAAATTATCATAACAGTTTGCAAGATAAAACCAACTGGAAGCATCATCTGCTCTGTATTTTACAACAGTTTCAAAATCGCTCTGTGCTTCTTTAAAATTGTTCAAATTTACGTTGCAAAGCCCGCGCAATTTTAGACTTTCTACGTTTTTTTCATCATCCGTAATATTCTTATCTAAAAGGGCTTTTGCTTCTTCAAAATTTTTTTCGGCAATTAATGTATTTATATTATCTAAAATTTCTTCCATAACCAGATACTAACATAAGATAAGCTATCTTGCAAATTGAAAGTAGACAAATTCCGGCAAAATATGATAAAATAATAATGTTAGTAAAAGTTTTCTGATTTATTCCTGCCAAAGAGAAAGGAATAATTATGTCTAAAAAATCCAAGTCCTCTGGAAATGGAAATAATATTTCCATAAACGGACAAAACAAAGTAAGTTCTTACAACAATGGAAGAACAACTTATACAAATTATAATATGTCCGATGCCGAAAAAGCGGTCTATGATTACGCACAAAATGCACTTAAAAATGATATCTCCCAGATAAACGTATTTTCTCCTGATACATTAAAAAATATGCAATCACAAATAAATGCTTACACACAAAAAGGTCAAGATGTTATAAATAACACTTATACTCCTCAAATTGCAAGTTTAAAAAACGATATAGCCTCACGTTTTGGGAATCTTGACAATTCTTCTTTTTTAAATAATCTAAATTCAATTACAAATAAACAGGCACAAGCTGAAAGTTCACTCGCACAAGATGTAACAGCAAAACAAAATGAACTTGTTAGCGATGAACTCCAACAACGTTATAATTTTTTGAACTTTATGAATGATTTGCAAAATCAAGTAAATGATAACATTTTAAATTATGTGTCAAAAACTGCAACTACATCCAACAATTCCAACAATAATACTTCCGGCGGAACAAATTTTGGAAAGTATCTTTCTTTAGCTTCTACAATTTTAAGAAACGGTCTTTCCTAGAAAATAGCTAATAAGCAGTGGATCTAATATTCACTGCTTATTTTCTTCATGATACAATTAATTTATGAATATTAATCAAGAATTTGATACAATTGCAGCAATAGCAACACCAATAGGCACAGGTGGTGTCGGTGTCATAAGAATTTCAGGTGACAAAAGTTTTGAAATAATAAACAAAATTTTCTCCAAAAAAAATCCTGAAATCGGGAAAATTGCACACGGTTGGATTGTAGATAATGACAAAAAAATAGATGAAGTTATTGTACTTCCGTTTAAAAAACCAAACAGCTATACCGGTGAAGATGTTATTGAAATCCACTGCCATGGCGGGATAAATGTCACAGGCAACATTTTGGACTTAGTTTTGAACTCAGGTGCAAGGCTTGCAGAACGAGGAGAATACACTAAACGTGCATTTATTAATGGCAAAATGGACTTGTCTCAAGCTGAAGCCGTAGCGGATTTGATTCACGCAAAAACAAAGAAGTTTGCAAAAAAATCAGCAAATAACCTCTCAGGAATTTTAAAAATTAAAATTAAGGAAATTCGTGGCAAAATCTTTGAAATTTTATCAAAAATTATTGCAGGCATTGATTTTCCTGAAGATGTAAAAGAACCGGAATATGAATATTTGATTAACGGATTTGAAGATGTTATTGCAGATATTGATAGAATATTATCTTCCGCAAAAGCCTCCGATATCATGCGTCAAGGATTGAAAATAGCCATCGCAGGACGACCAAATGTCGGAAAATCTTCTTTATTCAATACACTTTTAAACATTGAAAGAGCAATCGTTACTGATATTGCAGGCACAACTCGTGACGTTATAAAAGAAAATCTTGATATGGATGTACCAATAACTCTGATTGATACTGCAGGTATAAGAGAAGATGCGGAAAAAGTCGAAAAAATAGGGATTGAATATTCAAAACAATCAGTAGAAGATGCCGATTTAATTCTGTTTTTGTACGATATTTCAGAAGGAATGACTCAAGAAGATGAAAAGATTTATGAATTTGTAAAAGACAAACCTCACATTGTTGTTGCAAATAAATGTGATTTAATCTCACAAAATGCGCAGATTGAAAATCAGGTCAATATTTCAACACTTACAAAACAGGGGTTAGAAGATTTAAAATCCAAAATAAAAGATTTTGCATACAATTTTGACTTAAATGATACAGACTATATTACAAACAATCGTCAGCAAGATTGTCTGAAAAAATGTCGTCAAAGTATGATACAAGCATTGGATGCAGCTAAAATAAATCAGCTCCAAGACTTGATATCAATAGATTTAAAATCTGCACTGTTATTTTTGGATGAAATAACAGGTGAAGTCATCACAGATGAAATCTTAGAGAATATATTCTCTCATTTTTGTATTGGTAAATAAAATTAATTATTGGTAGTTGCTTTTTTAGTAACTACCAAAATATTACATTATTTTGCCACCATTTTCTTTCTCTCTTTGTTGTGATGCAAATAGAGAAAGAAAACTCTGGCGGGAAAAGAAAGAGAGAAACTCACGATTGAAAATACGAGTAATCAGAAACCAAGGTTTCCGAACTTTCCTTTGGCACTTTTTTAAAGTGCACTGCTTTGCAGTTTAAAAGGGGTGCGGGGGCATTTGCCCCTGCTCACTCGTTTCATTTGGTCGCGGGTATTCTCTTTCTTTGGTTCCTTTTCTTTCTCTTTTCCTCGCAAAAAAGAGAAAGAAATGAACATAAAAAGATTTATTGGTAGTGCTTTGGCAACTGCCGATAATTAATTTTATGTTCATGATAAAATTAAGTTATGAATTTAGATAGCTTAATTGACAGTATGCTATCCCCGATAGCCGATAAAATTTCAGGAATTATTTTTTATTCTGTAACGATTCATGGAGTAAAAATACAACTTCTTGTTGCATTATTAATGTTTGCCGCGTTTTATTTTACTTTTAGAACAAAGTTTATTGGGATATGGGGTTTCAAACATGCTGTTAAATTATTAACAAAGAATTATGACCATAAAGATACTATAAAGCGTAAGAAAAAAGGCGAAGTTTCCTCTTTCCAAGCTTTAACTGCCACAATTTCAGCTTCTGCCGGAATTGGTAATGTCGCGGGTTCTGCCGCTGCAGTATCATTAGGTGGTCCCGGTGTTATTTTTTGGATGGTTACTGCTGGATTTTTCTCAATGGCATTAAAGTTTTCGGAAGTTCTTTTGGGAATAAAATTTAGAGAAGTAAAACCTGACGGAACTGTTGCCGGTGGTCCGATGTATTACATCAAAAACGGACTTAAATACAACAAGTATTTGAAAGGTTTTGCGCCTTATTTATCAAAAATTTATGCTATATGCTGTATTTTTGCAATGATTGGCGGGTGGAATTTGTTCCAGATAAACGCTATGACAACGCAAATTACAGAAGTTACCGGAGGAAAAGAAAGCTTTTTCTACGGTCAAAGTTGGGTATTAGGTTTGATTGTAGCAGTTATTACATTTTTTACAATTATTGGCGGAATTAAAGCTATAGGCAAATTTACTTCAAAAGTTACGCCTGTAATGTGTACGTTATATGTCACTTCTGCTTTTATAATTTGTTTGATGAATGTAGGACATATTCCAAGTACGATTCATTTGATTTTGAGTCAGGCATTTCACCCAAAAGCTTTGGCTGGCGGAGCATTTACTTGTATGTTATGGGGCTTTCGTCGTGCAATGTTTGCAAACGAATCCGGTTTGGGTACCGCACCGATTGCTTTTTCTGCGGTAAAAACTTCAAAGCCTGTAGCACAAGCCTTTATTGCCATGCTTCAACCGTTTGTTGATACGGTAATTGTTGGAAGTGCAACAGCCTTCGTAATAGTAGTTTCAGGTGTTTATCTTCAAAATACAGGACTTGCAGGTATTGAAATGACATCAAAAGCTTTTGCAACTGTGTGTCCGTTTTTCCCGATATTATTGACATTTATGGCAAGTTGTTTTGTTTTATCTACAATGCTTTGCGGGTCATATTACGGAGTAAAAAGTTGGAATTTCTTGTTTGGAGAATCAATCGTTACGACGAGGACTTTTCAAATTATTTATTGTATATTTATAATAATAGGTTCTGCCATGAACTTTAAAAGTATAATTAATCTATCTGATGCATTTACTTTATTCTTGGCTGTGCCAAACTTAATAGCAGTATTTTTACTTTCAGATGTTATAATGAAAGAACTGAAAAGATATTGCAAAAGATATAACGTTGGAATATATAAAAAAGACAGTATAGAGGAGAATCAAAAATGAAGAGCGAGTGTCTTGATATCGTAAGAGGAAAATGTGAAAGCTGTACAAGTTGTGCCTTAGGCAAAACCAGACAAAATATGGTATTTTCCGATGGGAATGCTGAAACAGCTAAAATAGTTTTAATTGGTGAAGCACCTGGAGAAATGGAAGATGAATGCGGAAGACCGTTTGTAGGTCGTGCAGGTCAATTATTAGACCATTTTTTGTCAGAAGCAGGCATATCAAGGGATAATGATTTATATATTATAAATACAGTAAAATGCAGACCACCTGAAAATAGAGTTCCATCTGATGATGAAAAATCTACTTGCAGAAAATTTTTAGATGCGCAAATTGATATTATCAATCCAAAAGCGATTGTTTTGTGTGGGGCTACTGCTTTAAAATCTTTTGTAGAAACTGACAAAAAGAGAACCATTTCAAAATTGCGCGGTCAATGGTTAACCATAAATGTAGATGGTAAAGATTATCAAGCAATGACAATTTTCCATCCGTCATATTTGTTGAGAACGCATTCTATGGCAGAAGGTTCACCTAGACGTTTGATGCAACAAGATTTGGCTGAAATCAAATCAACCGTATTAGATCGTGTTGAAACTGTTGAAGAGTCAAAAGAACTTGTAGGTGTATAAAATTTAACAAAATTACATAATATATTTGAAAAATCCTTTGAGCATGTTATATTATCTCAAAGGAATTTTTTTTGAGTATTAAAATATAGGGATTTGAATTGATATGGAAAGATTTGGGAACAGGATTACAAATAATATTACCTTTAAAGCTGGATATGGAGACCCATATAGAACAATTGCTAAAAAAATGAATGATTATGTCGCAATAGAAGATGAATCAAGACAATATGCTACCAAAAATGAAATGATTTTGACTGCGATAAATGACATGAAAGCACAAGTTATAAGCTTGGGAACTTTAATTAAAAATGTTTCAGGAGTTGATGTAAAAGCAATGAAAGCTAAAATTGCGGAATTAAATCAAAAAATTCAAAAAAAAGAAGAAGAATTCCAATATAACAGAGATATGATAACGAATTTGTATTACAGTTATCATGAAAGATTGTAAAAAAATGGGCTGTTTTAAAACAGCCCATTTTTATGTTTAATTTTTTACAACAGAATAGACATAATTATCGCCAAAATATTTGTTTGCGACTTCCATTATATCGGATTCGGTTACTGAATTTATCAGTTTTGTATATTCACTGTCAAACTTATAGCCACGATTTGTAGCTTCAAACCAACCTATAGTAGAGGCTTTGTCCAAGTTCGTTTCTTTTGATAGTACATATCTACCGATTAATTTTTCTTTTGCATCTTGTAATTCTTTTGTTGATACGAATTCACGTTTTAGTGTATAGATTTCTTTAAATAGTTTGTCGTGTGCAGTTTGTATGTTTTTAGGGTTTGTGCCTATATACATTACAAAAGCACCTCTAAGCATATTTGCTGCATATTCAGAACCGAGTTGATATGCAAGTCCGTCTTGTTCTCTGATATCTCTGAACATTCTTGAATTCATTCCTGTTCCGATAATTGTATCTATAACTTGCATTGTAGCAAAGTCTTTTTGATTATTAACTCCGGGAGCTTGCCAACCCAGTATTAACCAAGATGTTTGAAGATTTTTGATTTGTTTCGTTACAAGTTTTGGCTTTTGTATCGGTTTAATTTGTTTATCTGCAATACTGTAATCAAATGTTTTTTCATCTTTAGCATTTTTAAACATAGTAGAGAATGTGTTTAATGTTTTGTCTTTGTCAACATTTCCGTTGATTGAGATTATTATGTCTTTTGGATTGAAGATTTTGTTATAATAGTTAAGAACATCATCTCTTGTTACTTTTGGCAAGGCTTGTTCCAAAACTTTCGGTGAATTTGAATATGGTGTATTTTCAAAAATTAATGTTTTATAGCCTTCAATAGCTACGTTGAGAGGTATATCTCTGCTTCTTTTTATTGCATTCAGTTTATCATTTCTGGCTTTTTCTATTTCATAATCGTCCAGAGTTGCATTATTTATAACTTCAGACAAGATATCGAGAGTTTTGTCATATTCATTTTTTGTTGTCATAACGGTAAGTGTAAGGCAATCTGCCTTTGAAGATGGTGCAATTTTTATTCCGTTATCTTCCAACAAGTTTGTTAAGTCCTCTTTATTATATTTTGTTGTTCCTTTTAATAAAACCGAATTCATTAATGTCGCAGTACCGGTTTTGCTCTCTGCAAATTCACCACCTTTAACAATGATGCTGATGGCTACGATGTCGTTTGAAGTGTTCGGGGTATATAAGACTGTAGCTCCGTTTGAAAGCAAATATTTTTGTGTTCCGTTATTTTCATCAACAAATGTTGCAGGTTTTGTTTCAGTTGTATTTGAAATTTGTTTTTCTGCTATTTGAGTTTTAGGAATTAGAATTGAAATAGCGGATTGATTTTGATTCAAATATTTTTCAGCAACTTTTTTAACTTCTTGAGGGGTTACTTTTTTAATATTTGAAATATAATCTTTGTAATATTTTGTGTCATCTGTGGTAACAACAGTATAGCCGATTTCATTTGCAATATTTGAAATTGATTCTCTGTCATATTGCGTATCGCGTTCAATCATGTTTTGTGCCGTATTCAATTGAGCTTGAGTTATTCCG